>NZ_JAVRHO010000049.1:0-5329 GCF_031846515.1 Autumnicola lenta | reverse complement strand
GATAATCTACCTATTTTTATTCCTTTTTTACTCCATATTATTAATCGAACTCAGGTTGGAAATATCCCCTTATTTCAATACTAAATTTTAAAAAATCTGATCCATTTTAATCAAGGTTTTGCCGCAAATTTCAACTATTTTACTGGGGTTTCGAGCCATTTGCCGCAAATTTCAAGGATTTTCGCCATGGCCATTTGTCATTACAAATCCTGGTTTTCTTCTTCCAGCCACTGGCAATAATTCTCTTTGATTTCCGGATATGCTGCGAAATAATCTTCGTATAGTATATTCTGAGATTCCATGATCATACGGTAGACCTCAAAATTTTGCTCTGTTTGTTTATTGGAGGTGTAACTAAAGTACCCTATTAAACTTAAAGCAAGTATTCCCATAATACCTAAAAGGATCAGTAGATAATTCGGTATCAGCCTGGCGTTCTTTAGTTTCTTATCAATGCCATTTAGAATTTCATTCCTTTCCTGACTTTCCAATTCCTGTTTTTTCAGAAAAGTGCTGAGGTCCTTTTCCAGAGCTTCGGTTGTAATTGGGATGCTGAGACTAAATAGTTTATCCGAAAGCCGTTGAAGTTCCACAATAGTAGTTTTGAAATCAGCCATCTCGTCGGCCATCAGTTCCATAATTTCATCTAGTTTTTTCATTGCTTAAAAATTTTAAATCATATTCCTATACCTGTATCCAGTGCTTTCAGAGCTCCCTTTATAAGTTCTTTGGCTATTCTGGTGGTTAGATTTGTACTTAACTGTACTGTTTTGTTCATTATCAGCAGGCTTTTTGGTACTTCCCTCAACCTGGTAAGACTCCTGTTTTGAGAAATTTGCGCAATAAGTCTATTGCCACCCATATCCCGGTGCACCTCACTTGCTTTGAGATTTACTCCTTTGTATTCCACACGGAACCCCTGCAGTTGAATAGATTTATTGATAGTGGGAATCACTTCCACCTTATGAGCTTTCATTTTGCTCATATATTCATCCAGGGACTTTGGCCTTGTTTGAAGCACCCGGTCATTTAGAATTTTGATTTCCTGTCGAAGGTTTTTTAATTCCCGGAGTTTTTCCTGTTGTTTTTCCCGCGCTCTGGTAAGCCCTAATTCTTTTGCTACATTGTCTGCAGCCATCTGGCTTCGTTTTCCGATAAAGCTGTCATTATAGGCTTTGCCATCAAAGCCAATCCTATTGGTGTAGATATGAATATGTGTATGTGCCTTATCCCGGTGAACAAACCCAATGGATTGATTGTTTTGCAAGTTCATCTCCTTTAAAAATTTTTTGGCGATTTCCTCCAGGTCTTTTTTACTTAAATCCCTTCCGTCCTCTATCGATGGGCTGA
This sequence comes from Autumnicola lenta, assembly GCF_031846515.1. Taxonomy (NCBI): domain Bacteria; kingdom Pseudomonadati; phylum Bacteroidota; class Flavobacteriia; order Flavobacteriales; family Flavobacteriaceae; genus Autumnicola; species Autumnicola lenta. The sequence continues at coordinate 3,979 of NZ_JAVRHO010000049.1, read as the reverse complement.
CTATAAAGCTTAAGGTGTTGTTGTGGCAACGCTCATTTTGCGACTGAATAATATTAAATTCTTCAGTGATCTCAGCGGGAGTATCCCCGGCCAGATGTTCTTTCAGCACCACTTCGGCCTCTTTCTCCTGGTTCCAGCCATAGGATATGGAGACCTTTGTGCTGGAAATGGCATGTCCTTTCCCGATCATTTTTTAAAGTTTTTTAGGTGGTTCCTGATTTCTTCCGCCAACTTTTCCACCGTTGCAGCCAATTGCGGATCCCGCTTTTTGAACATGCTGCTGATCCGTGCAAAGTTATTTTTGTATTGCACCAACATCCGGTAGTACTCCAACTGCTCCGGGGTAATCCGTTCTACAATATTCCTTTGAAAAGCAGTAGATCGAAGATATTCCGAAAGGGAAATCCCTGCCCTGGCCGCTCTTCTTTTGAGCAGCTTCTTCTCGTAAATCGAGCAGCGGATCTGGATGTATTCCCTTTTCATTTTTTTCTTTTAAAGTCTTTGCAACCTCCGGGCGTAAAGCAAGAATGTCATGACAATGACACATCTTGCTTTACTCTTTCAACTGAAATTCTCCGATAGGCATTTACCGGAATAATTATTTCTCTCATTCAACTTTTATATTTTTTGAATTGAAAATCAGTTTTTCATTGAGGTCTTTATATGGGTGGTAAAAACCACTGCAATCAGTGACATTTGCAGAAAATCTTAAAAGCAATGTAGTAGCTTTTTCTCCTGCAGGGTCATTATCCAGGAAGAGAAATATTTCGTGGTATTCAGAAATGATTTTTTTGATGTCTGTAAGGAAAGCAAGGGAATTAAGTACAATACCATCTGAAGTATTTAGCAGACCTTCATTTAGAACTGCCAGGGTAAGAAAGTCAAGAATGCCTTCAGTTACCACCAGTCGATTTGATGAATGATCAATAAAGCTATATGATTTAGGAGAGGAGGAATTTTTGTAATATTTATTCCGAAGCTCCCATCCCCCTAAATTGTTTTCTAATCCTACAGCAAAGTATTCCTGGCCTCTCAACTTGTACCAAACTTCTTTACAATACCTCCGGGCAACTTCAACAGGAATTCTTCTCGAGCGTAAATACCCTTTTAAAGCGTAATGCTTCAGAGGCCCTACAGCTGTAATTTCAATTTTGCTTTCAGAAGGGAGTTGTGGTGCAGGCGCAATAAAATAAGGAATTATAGTGTCCGCTTGTAAGAATTGCACTGCCTCATTTATAGCACAGGATTTCATAGCCATAATCAAATCTATAATAGAACCTCCTTTGCCAATTCCGAAGTCATACCATAAGTTCTTACGCAAAGAAACGTTGAAAGAGGCTTGGGTTTCTGACCGAAGGGGACTCAGAAACCAAGCTTCTTTCTCCGATGTTCTGCTGGGGAAGTGCCCTAATTTTGCCAGCGTTTTTACGATGCAAATATTACGGGCGCTTTCACAGCTCTTGGATATACTAATTTCTCTTCTCATTTCACTTTTTCATTAATAAGTATTAATAATTCTTGCTATTCCCACTTCATCATTATTCTTTGATGAAAAAACGATGAGGAAAATGCGGCTGAAAACCCAGAGTATCACTACTCTTATTTATATTTTCTCATCATTCATCAAAAAAAAAGAAATAACCTAATGCTGTTTACTAGTAGTGTACTCTCAGGATGACCTGGAATGATGATTATTTGACGGAAAGACCTTATAAATCGTACCTTTCACAGGTGTATCACTTATTCATCATCTCATCACTTTGCTGTTCTTGGCCAAAGCGCTGCAGTAAAAAAGATGCTGTAACAGTATAGTATCTTCCTTTTGCAGGAATGAACCCCAGTCCGCCATCCACCCACATGATCATCTTCTGATAGCTAAGGGAGTTGTCCTGGTTGCTTAGTTTCCAATCCTTTTTTAGGATCTGCCGTAATTGTGTTAAGTCTGTTTTAATCCGGGTGCGGTTTAAAACATGCAAAGCATCCACGGGACAAATATTTACTTCATCCACTTCATAAGTTTCCATGACGCTCAGGATTATATTGGCCAGTTCCTTTTCCACACGATTTCGGTTGTTTTGCATCAAACAGGTCAAAGCATCGGTACGTACCTCTTCTGGCGCAAACCACATCCTCGTGCTGTGCCTGGTAGTCAACTGGCGCTGATCGAGGTAATATAGAAATGCCGGAATTTCTGCCTTCAGGTCTTCTAAAAAATGGGTTTCTTCTTTTTGTAGGGGAGGAACTTTTAATACCCAGAAGCGCGTTTCCTCACTATCGATTTTAATGAAGTTATCTTCATTGTTGCTGCAAAGGATAAACTTGCTAAAGAATTCCACCTCGCGCTTGTCCTTGCCTTTAGCTTCCAGTTTATTAAAATCGGTGGTACTTAAGTATTTGATTCTTTCTGTAAGTTCTTCTTTGTTGAACAGTACTTCATCGATACATATAAGAAGTTTGTTGGCCCAATCAGCATTAAACTGGCTGCTGAAATTGTCATTGGTGAGGTAAGTCAGGTTATTGTCAAAAATTGCTTTTAACCATTTGAGAAAGGTTGTTTTACCTGTAACCCTCTCTTTCGAAACCAGGCACAGGATGGGTAAGATCTGGAGCGGCCTGGAATACAATAGCTGTATATAATCAAGTCCCAGCTCGAACTGGTCCCCAAAAATATGCTTAACAAAGCGTAGTGAAATATCCACCTTCCCTTCCTGCGGGATATGAGGCAAAGGAGAATAGGTATTGTAAAACCCATGACATTCCTTTTTAAAATCCTTATGACCGGGAAGGCAGGTGAAGCCATCATATTTTTTAATGGCTCCAATAAAAGCTTTACCGTGATCATTGCGGAGGGTCTCAATATTCCATGGAACTAGACTCTCATTAAAGCTCCCTGAAATGGTAGGTATCTGTACGATTTTATAGTAGCAGGTGCCGACCCTGATATAGGATATCTTTTTCATCTTTAAAAATTTTAGGATTAGTGATGGAAAACCTACTTTCGGTTCTTTAGCAGCTTTTGATTAAACTGCTGCTCCAGGAATTCATCAGAAAAGTTTGGTTCCCCCAACAACCAGGCATCAATTTTATCCTTATCAAAAAACTTCTGACGGATATTGGGATTATTACCAGTAGGGATAAGCTTCAAATGGGTAAGCTTATAAATCTTACTTTTGGAGAGTCCGGTATATTGTGCCAGATCATCCACGTTCATTACTTTTTTGGTGTGGGACAGTAAGACTTTAATATCTTCCAATAAGCCCACTACTTGATCTTGCTCATTCATAACTATAGTATTAAAAATTAGAAATGAGTAAAAGGCCTTTTACATTTTGCGCAAGACAAACTTAGGAAAGCAAATACCTATAAATCAATAGGATAATTCGAATAAGAAGATGATTACGCTATAATTATTCTATTCCCAGCATCTGCCGGACAAGCTTTCGCTGGTTTCGGGAATTAATTTTTTCCTGATCGTTTTTCCAGGCGGAAAAACTGGTTTTTAAGGTGTTTTCTTTTAGCGGTTCGTTGTTCATTAAGAAAGAATCCATAAGTAAGTTGAAGAAGCTTCGTTTCCGCTCCCCTGTAAGATCCTGAATACCGCCAACGACCAGTCCATCGAAAAGAACGAAAAGGATACGATGATTGGCTGAATCACCGCTTTTGTTGCCCATAGTAAAATTGATTTTTTTCCTGACCCGCAATCCCTTCATCAACCTGATGAATTGCTCTTTTGATTCTTTGTCAAGATTGAGTAGTTCGAACCTTACCTGCAATTTCTGAAGAGGAATTAACCGAAAATCATGACGTCCGGTTTCTAAATACTTATTTGATTCGTAGAAAATGGCCAGCCAAACCAGAACCAAAACCATTACTGCGAAAAGGATTAGAAAAACTAAATAATTATCAGCAATAGATTCAATTCCGAAAATAAGGCTGAAGCTTAGGATAAAAACAACAAAAATAGAAAGGATGAAGAGAA
>NZ_JAVRHO010000048.1:0-5353 GCF_031846515.1 Autumnicola lenta | reverse complement strand
ATTCTTTTTCTTTTTTGAAGCTTGGAATAGTTCTGGATTTTTAGAGATTAACTCAATAGTATGGTCAAGTTGTTCTGAAGAATTTTCTAATTCTTTTTCAGTCCATGCTTCTTCTAAATGTTTAATTGTTTTTCTTAATTCATAAAGTGCGTGGTCAGTCCACAAATCTTATAACCACTTTTCATATAATTTCTTTGCTTCTGTATGAGATTTTAGTTTTCCAGAGTCGGCATCTCTAATTCCTTGTTCTATAGTATTTTTTTCTTCTTTGGATATTTTTTTCCACCAGTCCGTTTTTTCTTTCTCTCTTAATTTCATTATTTTTTCAAACGGATTCATCGTTCAGAGTAGATAACCACTGAATTAATTCTATCTTCTTATTTTTAATATTTCTATCCATAACTCAAATTTACAATTTTGGCATTAATTCCATTTGTTCTTTACCCTAATTTTTTGACTGCTGCATAACGTTTAATATAAAAACTGTGCGCTGGCGAGCTTGATTTTCCGCTAGGAAAATCAGCGTAGCAAGCGGGCACGAAGTTTCGAATCAAGACAGGTTTAAGCATTGTTTTTATATGTTGTGCCTGTTGCACAAGATACCGGAAAATGTTAATTTTCTGATATGCAAGGCAAGAAAAATTATCAGGAAAAACTCTTCACTTCCTTCCGTCTCAGTGACAGGATTCCAAAAGAAAATTTTTACAGACGTTTAAAAGAAGTCCTGAACCTGGAGTTTCTTTACCCGCTTACCCAAAAGTTTTACGGAGATAGCGGACAGAAAAGCATTGACCCTGTGGTCTTTTTCAAGATCTGCCTGGTGGGATACCTGGAGAATATCACTACTGATCGTGGGGTAATGAACCACTGCGCAATGCGGTTGGACGTCCTCTACTTCCTGAGATATGATGTGGATGAAGAACTGCCCTGGCACAGTACCATCAGCCGTACCCGGCAGCTTTTTCCTGAAGATATCTTTGAGGAAGTTTTTACCAAAGTTTTAAAGCTGTGTATTGAAATCGGATTGGTAAGCGGGCACACCCAGGCAATTGATTCCGCTCCTGTAAAAGCCAATGCTTCCATGGACAGCCTGGAGATCAAAGTCCCGGCAGAAGACCTGGAGGAGCATCTTTCCAAGGTGCGTGTACAAAGCAGCAGGGATCGCAAAGCCAAAGGGAACAAAGCCCCTGAAAAACAGCAGAAGATCACAGCAAGCAAGAAAGAACTTCAGGAAATCAAAAGCCGGAACAAGAAATGGAGCCAGGATCAGGACATGCGCCCCGGTGCCAAAAACAAAGGCAGCAGGTATACCAGCAACAAAACCCATTACAGCCCAACAGATCCCGATGCCCGGATAAGTGTCAAACCCGGGAAGGCCAGAAAACTGAACTACCTGTGCAACCTTGCAGTAGACATAGAAGCCAATGTAATCACCGATGTACAGGCTTATCACGCAGATAAAAAAGATACCAAATACCTACAGGACACTACCGCTAGATTGAACAGGCGCTTGCGCCGGGAAGGTTTGATCTGGGAGAATGTATTGGCAGATGCCGGTTACAGCAGTGGGGAAAATTACGCATACTTTGAGAAAAAAGGACTAACCACATACATCCCGCCGCACGGAACCTACAAAGGCGGACCTGAAGGATTTGAGTATATCAAAGAAGGTAATTACTGGCTGTGCCCACAGGGCAAGAAAGTTACCTTCCGGAAGCAGAAAATTGAAAATGGTAATCTAAAGGACCATTATTTTACCACACGGGCCGATTGTAAAGCCTGTCCTATAAAAACGGCCTGCATTGGCAAAAGCCATGAAAAAAGGATCAACATTACTGCCTACCGGGAGGAATACGATAGGAACATTGAACGGGTAAAGAGCAGGCGCGGCCGCTATATGAAAGGCAAACGCCAAAGCACTGTAGAACCTGTTTTTGGCACCCTTAAAGAATTCCTGGGGCTAAGAAAAGTCAACACGATAGGAATTCGGCAGGCAAACAAATGTATGCACCTGGCAGCCATCGCCTATAACCTGAAGAAGTACCTGAAACATACTACAAAAAGAGTAAAATCCGGGGCAGGACAGTCCGTTTTGCTCTTTCCATCTAAAAACCTATTGCAAGAGCTCCAAAGTTCACCTTTAAGGAACCTGAATTTTGTTCACCGCCAATCCAATCCATAAAAGAAAAACCGTTTAAAGCGGCTTATTTGTAGCGGGAATTCAAAAAAATTATTGGCTTGTGCAACGGTTACGGTTGTTGGCAAACGTTTATTTTATCTGCTTTAAGTTTTTCATTCTTGGAATTCCGCTCTTTTCCTCTATTTCATATTCTACTAAATGCGTCCCCAAATTTTCCACATTTTCTCTGTCAATCCGATAGGTATATTCAATGAATATTTTATTGTTGATAATTGTATCAAGTTTAACTCCAGAAGGCGACCACATCAAAGCCGATTTTATGTTTTTTGATTGCCAGAGACTATCTTCTTGTATCGAATGAGGTTCTATAACAAATTCCGCTTTATTTCCAGAACTTAAATCCATTGAAATAAATTTAATAGATTCGAAATCAGTTTCTGTTGGTAAAATAGTCCAATTTTTAAATTGAAAAAGTTGATCATTTTCATCCCATTCTTCTCCCTGATAAAGACCCTGTCCAAAATCGTAAATTTCACCTTTCGGATCTATATATTTATAGTCTATGAAATAATACCACGATTGAAGGTCGGCAGAATAATTTACATCACTGACCAGTTTTCCTCCGATATTTTGATCAATGGTTACGGTGTATTCTTCTTTACCAAAAGCTTCATTAAAAGCCCAAAAGAACCCGATAATTAAAATTATCAGAACTATAAAGGCAATTCCACAACCTAATTTTATTTTTCTTAGTTTCATCTAATGTTTGCCAACGTCTCATATAAAAACTGTGCGCGAGCGAGCGTGATTTTCCGCAGGAAAATCAGGCGAAGCAAGCACGCACGGAATTTCGAATTTGTACAGGTTTTAGCATTGTTTTTATATGCTGTTGTGAGGCGTCTTTTTAATTATCCGCAAACCAACACATCCAAATTTACCGAAAAAAAGCGCCTCTTGCGGCTGAGTAAGGATTCTAAAGCGTAGCTTTTTTTTCTTCCCGAAGAAATAACAACTCCGGAAAAGCTGAAATTTGCCGATTTTCGTCCGTCGCAAAGAGGTCTCTAAAATGGCAAATATCGACCTTTATTAAGCTGATTGGCTCCGTTTCAAAGTCCGATTATAGACCAAACCTTTTAAACGAAAATAGCTGAAAATCTAATTTTTGCCCCACACTTTGCCCTTAGATGCCTCACAACGTCTCGTCCTATGAAAAGCAATAATCTTGTCTCTCAAAAATAATATTTTAAATTCCATTATTCCATACTCCTTCAATTTTTAGGGCGTTGAATTTTTAATGAAGCTTTGCTTCAATTGAAATTCAATGCAAAATAACCAGCTCAGCATCCTATTTGTGGTCATCTCTTTGGACGCCACCAGCATCATTATGATTGGTTAAAGTAGCCCATCCACTAGCTATAAAATGTGATCCATAAATGGTCACCTGAGACGTTTTGTGGTATGGGCCTTATTCTTTGAGCTTGATCATTGATTTATATTTATGCTACAACCCCCACTTCATATGGAGTTTTTGTTTTTATCACAGCTAAAGTCCGGCTCAATAATTTGTGAGCTACCTTAACGATTATTTTTTTGACATCTTTCCCCAGATGTTTCCGGTAGTCGGTTCTAATGGCCTGCCAGGCAGCTTCCACATAATAAGAGCGAATTAACCCGTGACACCGTGGACTCATTCCCATAGATCTGGAAGTAGCTCCACTTTGATATATGCCGGGAACCAGCCCTACATATCCTGCAAGGTGTTTGAGGCTGCTAAAACGTCTGAGATCTCCCAGTTCTGCAATAATTCCTACCGCTACAATTCCGCCAATTCCCGGAATACTTCTTAGCAGGTAGTAGTCCTCTTTAAAATGTTTACGACAGTAGGCCCTGAGCTGACTGGAAACATCACGAAGCTCTTTATCTATAAACCTAAAGCTACGCATCTTACTGGCCATAGTTTCCCGGGCAGTAGGATAATTAAACTGTTGGCTATCTACCCAATTCCGAAAAGCGTGGCTCCAGTGATCATTATCAAACTCCGGAGGAACTTTGATTCCAAAATAAAGTAGTTGCATCTTGATCATACATTTGATGCGCCTGAGATCTTTAACTAATTCATTCCGGCGGCGGAAGAGACTGCGTAATTCTTCTCGTTCCTTACCTGGAACTATAATTCCTTCCAAACGCCCGTCCTTAAGTTCCCGACTAATCAATTGGGCATCGATACGGTCGGTTTTGGTATGGCGCTCCTTTCCTTTACGATGGATATCAGCTGGATTTACCACCAGGGATTTCCACCCGAAGCTCTCAAAACTACGATGCGCAGAATAGCCACAACAACCAGCCTCATAAGCAGTGGTTACCTGGTAATCGGGAAAATGTTTCTGAACGTATTCATATAATTTCCCTGGCTCAGGTGGCATGGTAAAAGATTTGCCAGCAAAAAGATCTGTGCTGCAGTGTATCTTCCAGCTTCTCTTGTGGATGTCAATTCCAATGAATAACTTTGGTAAGGCAGTAACTCGGGTTTCCATATCTTTAGTTTTTATAGTGATTATTAAAGATACTCGATTACTGCTTTTTCATTGATGCTATAAAAACTGTGCGAGCTGGCGAGCGTGATTGTCCGCAGGACAATCCGCTTAGCAAGCGAGCACGGAATTTCGAATCGAGACAGGCTTTAGCATTGTTTTTATATGTTGTTGTAACACGTCTTTAATTATTCAAACTATCTAAAATTTGATTTTTCATTTCTAAGGTTTCATCATTTAAGAATATTATAGTTGGTCCGTAAACATTATAAATAGCCAAAAGTCCATAATCTTCATTAAACAAAATCGGTCCGGTTCCGTCTGTTACGGGATCTTTTAATTCGTAATAATGAAAAAGATCATCCGATAAATTTTCTGCCTTCAGTCCGTTACGGTCAGAACGGATGAATTCGAAGGGTTCGAAATAGAGTTGAGAATCTTCACCAACTTTAATACTTACAGTTTTTGTACTGTCCGTTTGACTTACATATTTATAAATAAGATTTATTTTACTGCCGACGTTTGCAGTGAATTTTTCTTCCCTTTTTTCCTCAAAACCATTATAGATTACAGCTGTCCGCTCAAAAGTCCGATTATCTGAACTGTTTGAACAATTTGAGAAGAATACAATTACCAGGATAAATTTTATAACTCGTTTCATTTGATGTGTTACAACGTCCCA
>NZ_JAVRHO010000047.1:0-5555 GCF_031846515.1 Autumnicola lenta | reverse complement strand
TATAGGTTCATCTAAAAGCTAAAAGTGGCACAATTTGAACCGAAATGCCTGGCACTAACCGACCGAAATCACTGGCACAAATCGATCCGAGATATCCAACAGTTAAATGTATTATAATGTCTAACAATTATTCGATTGTATTGAACATTAATCTTATCTTAAAAAGAAAAAGATGAATCCAAACAGCAATAAGAAAAAAGACGAAGAAAGAGATGAAGTTATTTTGAACGACCAGCACAGTGATGGTGTTCATTTTAACAAAGATGTTTTAAAAGCAAAAGAAGCGGAAGGTGAGCACGCAGAAAAGAGGAAAGAAAGAGACAATGACCTGAAGGACGCCAGTGAGGCAGAAGGCATTACACAGAGAGAAAAGAAAAATAAAAGAGACAGTTAGTCTCTTTAGGATTAAAAAAGGCCATTCAAAATTATTTGGATGGCCTTTTTATTTATCCGCTAATCGATTATATCAAATCCGGTATACGGGATAAGAGCATCAGGCACTTTAATACCTTCAGGAGTTTGGTAATTTTCCAGAATACCTGCAAGCACTCTTGGCAGGGCCAGTGCACTTCCGTTTAAAGTGTGTACAAGCTCTTTGTTGTTGTCTTTGTCTTTATAGCGCAATTTCAGGCGATTTGCCTGGAAAGCTTCAAAATTTGACACAGAACTTATCTCCAGCCAGCGATCCTGTGCAGTAGAAAAAACTTCAAAATCATAAGTTAATGCCGAAGTAAATCCAAGGTCACCACCACAAAGGCGCAGAATGCGATAAGGCAATTTAAGATCCTTAAGAATATTTTTTACATGTTCCACCATTCCATCCAGGGCGGCATAGGAATCCTGAGGTTTTTCCAGCCTTACCAGCTCTACTTTGTCAAACTGGTGCAAACGGTTTAATCCGCGTACGTGGGCACCGTAAGAACCGGCTTCCCTTCTAAAACAAGGCGTATAACCGGTGCAGGTAATCGGGAAATCATTTTCGGTCAATAAATCTCCTCTAAACATATTGGTTATAGGCACTTCTGCCGTAGGAATCATATACAGATCATCTTGAGCAATATGATACATCTGCCCTTCTTTATCGGGAAGTTGGCCTGTACCATAACCAGAAGCTTCATTTACCATTAACGGCAACTGATATTCGGTATACCCCGCTTCCACAGCTTTGTCAAGAAAATATGTAATAAGAGCACGTTGTAACCTGGCTCCTTTTCCTTTGTATACAGGAAAACCAGCCCCGGTAATCTTATTACCCAATTCAAAATCTATAATATCATACTTTTTTGCCAGTTCCCAGTGCGGCAAAGAACCTTCCGCCAACACCGGAATATCACCTTCTTTATAAACCTCTTCATTATCTTCTTCAGAAGTGCCCGCGGGAACAGAATCGTGCGGAATATTAGGAATAGTGTACAGGTGCTTTTCCATTTCAATAATAGTATTGGCAAGCAACTCTGAGTAGTTCTTCGAATTTTCCTTTAACCTTCCGGTCTTCTCTTTTAGCAAATTTGCTTTTTGCTTTTCCCCGTTTTTAAACAGAATTCCAATTTCTTTGGATAATTTATTGGACTCAGCCAGCGTATTATCCAGCTTTGTTTGCGTAGAACGGCGCATATCGTCGAGCTGCAGGATTTCATCAAAAATCCCCTGAGCATCAAAATTTCGTTTCTTTAAAGCTGCTATAAATGCATCTTTTTGCTCTCTGATAATGCTGACTTGTAACATAAGGCCGTTGATTTTTAAAGTGCCGGTTAAAATTAATTTTGAAGCTGCAAATGTAACAAAAGCGCTTAAAAATTCTAGTCTAAATCTGAAGGTAAAATCCAGTCATTATGGCCAAAATGGCTCCATTCTGCCCTGGCCATATCTACTTTTGGATCGATAAGCATTTTAAGGGGGCGGCCATTTACACTCACCCGTGCATCGATATAAACTTCTATTTCCTTCCCCTTCTCAGCATACTCCTTTTCAAGGTATTGAGCAAACTGCCAGAGCATATCGGGCTTGGAATTAAGTGCCCGTCGTTGTTTTTTGCTTAAATATTCAGATTTTTTCACAACAAGGGTGTCTGAAGTTCCTTTTTCAACAACTTTAAAGTAACTGCTTCCTCTTTTTGAACGCAGCATCATTCTCCAGCTTAGACGATGTCCTTCTTCTGTCCACAACACATTATCCTGAAAAAACCAATGCCTTAGCGGCAGGGAAATCTGGATAATAAACCAGCACGCTAAAACGGCAATTATCACTTTGTTATAGGAAGGTACAATGATTTCTCCTTTGTCGTAGTGAGGTTTTCTCTTCCGAAGGAACCATTTGTTGATCTTTTCCGTAGGGAAAAAGAAAAGGATAAAAGCCAGCGAGAGGTAAGGAAAAATACCAATCTGAAAAATTACGCTATTAAAAAGATGAAAAAACACAGCCATAAAAAATGCGATGAGACGTGTTCTTTTCCAAAGCAAAAGCGGAATAATCAGCAGGTCAAAAATAAGTCCGAACCAGGTAATTACCGGTCTTATCCATTGTTTCTGAAGAAAATCGCCCACCAGCCAGTAGTCCTCTTTACTCTTCATCAGGATATCCGGCATTGTCCCATCCAGCCAGTCGGGATAAAATTTGGCGATAGAAGCGTAAGTATATACAATCCACATCTGCAGTACGATGACTATCCAGACCCAGCGCGGCATAGAAATTTTTCTCAGGGAAGGATTTTTTAAAGCGTCTATGGAGAGGTTACGGTGCGCAGGTAAAAAAAGCATAATGATGCAGAGCAACATTAGCAGGTAATAATGATTATTATAGGAGGATTTTTGCATTAGATAAACACCTGCCCACATAAGTCCGTAACAAAAAATGCTAATGCGGTATTTAAAACCCAGCATCACAAAAACACCAAATAATCCCATCAAGCCATAATACCAAAGCATAAGATCGCCCGGCAACGGTTGCAAAAATTCAAAACCTATAAAATTGAAAGTGAACTTTGGCGGATCTATGAGCGTTCTTTGGATCCATCCTGAGAATATTGCACCCCATGCTTCTATGGTAATCAACATCCCAAAAAGGATACGGAAAACTACAAGAGCAGAATTGTCTATGTGTTTAAACAGCCACCTATTCAGCATAATTATCACGTATGTACTGCCTGGAAAAAGCCTGATCCTGTTTCATCGCAATCGTTAAGGATTCTACAGAATCAAATTTTTTCTCGTCCCGAATGCGCACCAGTAGTTCAATCTGAAGTTTTTTGTCATAAAGATCCTGTTCCAGATCAAAAAAGTAAGTTTCAACGGTTTGGTCTTCCCCTCCAACGGTAGGATTGGTACCAATATTCATCATTCCGAAGAAATTTCTCCCGTCAATTTGGGATCTTACCACATAAACTCCGTTTTTCGGAATTAATTTATAATCCTCCTTTATATCCAGATTGGCGGTAGGAAAGTTAAATTCTTTCCCCAGCCCGCGGCCCTTTACCACAGTTCCGGTTAACGTAAAAGGGTGCTGCAGGTAATTATTTGCCTTTTCAACCCTTCCTTCATAAAGAGCATTTCTAATCTTGGTAGAACTTACCGCCACTGCTTCCACTTCCTGTTTGCTAATTTCTTCGACTTCAAAACCGAATTGCTCTCCAAATTCTTTGAGATTATTAATGTCTGCAGTACGATTTCTTCCAAAACGATGATCGTAGCCGATAATTACCTTTTTAGCCTTCAGTTTATTTACGAGAATATCGCGTACAAATTCCAATGCCGAAAGTCGGGAAAACTGGTGTGTAAAAGGATGCACGATTAGATGGTCTACGCCGGTAGATTCCAGCATCTGCTTTCTTTCAGCAATTGTATTAATCAGTTTCAGTCCGCTTTCTTTTTGCAGCACCATCCTTGGATGCGGAAAAAAAGTAAGGATAGCAGATTCCAGATTATTTGCTTTTGCTGTATTTACCAGCCGTTCAATAATTTTTTGATGCCCTGCATGTACTCCGTCAAAAGTTCCTATAGTTACCGCCGTCTGGCGCTCACTGTTAAAAGCATTTGCTCCCTGATGTTCTTTCAAAGTCGGCTTATTTTCCGTTAAAATTATTCATTGTATTCGAAACTCCTGCAGTTCCAAAAGACTTAATAAGTTCTGCAGACTTTTTTAATCTTTCCGAAAGGTTTTTCTCCTCCTCTTCCGTCCATTCCCCCAGCACGTAATCTATCTGTTTTCCTTTTGAAAATTCATCACTTATTCCAAATCTAAATCTGTTATAATTTGTGGTATTCAGGACGTTTTGAATGTCTTTTAGCCCATTATGCCCTCCATCACTGCCTTTTGTTTTTAACCGTAAAGTTCCAAAGGCGAGGTTCAGATCATCAGTAACCACCAGCAGATTTTCGGGAAGGATTTTCTCCTTCGTCATCCAGTAATTCACGGCTTTTCCACTAAGATTCATGTAAGTGCTGGGCTTCAGCAAAATAAAAGTTCGTCCTTTAAATTTGAATTGGGCGATATCCCCCAATCTGTCAGTAGAAAAAGTAACTTCCTCCTGAGCGGCGAGAAAATCCACAATCTTAAAACCTATATTATGTCTTGTATTTTCATATTCCCGACCGATATTTCCAAGGCCGGCGATTAAAAATTTCTTCATGGGATCTATTTCTTCTTCCTGAGGCTTTCTTTTACTTAATATTCTTCCGAAGAAAGACAGCATATGCTCTTTTTTGGTAAAGATAAAATTAAATATTCAGTTGAAAGTGGAAAAGAAATTGAAGATTGAAATAAAGTAGAAAGAGGAACAATTTAAGAATTTGAAGATTTGAAGATTAAAATTGAGTGGAAAGTGGAGAGTGGAAAGCTCTTTTTTGTAACTACGTAGGGGAAGGTGCTTTTTTAGTGAAAGCTGATTTCTTTTTATGTCGAAATTTGTCATTTTTACTCCATCACTCTTTCACTTGTGTACTCTTTTACTCTTAATCTTTTCTCCTGAAGGTCGATAATTGCCATTTTTAAAGGCTCTTTGTAGTCTGGAGTTTTTATGTTCGTAGTTCGTAGTCTGCTGCCCTTCTAAAGGTCAATAATTAGTATTTTAAGGTATACGCCTGTAATTGATTTCCAGTGTGCAACTTTTTTGTCTGTAATTGAGCGTTTTCTTGCGCTTTAACAGACCGAAATTGACATTTTTTGGCACCTCTCTATTTTCATTGCTTAAGAATAAGTCTTTATTCCTGATTTTTGCAGCGCAGCGGTCTTGATGCTAACCTAAAAACGGAGATTTTGACTCCTTCACTCTTTCCCTCTTTAACTTTTTAACTCCCTTTTATACTGAAGGTCGATAATTGGCATTTTTGGAGGGTTTTTGTAGTCTGGAGTTTTTATGTTGGTAGTTCGTAGTCTGCTGCCCTTCTAAAGGTCAATAATTAGTATTTTAAGGTATACGCCTGTAATTGATTTCCAGTGTGCAACTTTTTGTCTGTAATTGAGTGTTCTCTTGCGCTTTATTAGACCGAAATTGACATTTTTTAGCACCTCTTTATTCTTATTGCTTAAGAATAGGTCTTTATTCCTGATTCTTGCAGCGC
>NZ_JAVRHO010000046.1:0-5000 GCF_031846515.1 Autumnicola lenta | reverse complement strand
TACCGCTTCAATGTCTCCCACCTATCCTACACATCACTTGTCCAAAGTCAATACTAAGCTATAGTAAAGGTGCACGGGGTCTTTTCGTCCCGTAGCGGGTAATCGGCATCTTCACCGATACTACAATTTCACCGAGCTCATGGCTGAGACAGTGTCCAGATCGTTGCACCATTCGTGCAGGTCGGAACTTACCCGACAAGGAATTTCGCTACCTTAGGACCGTTATAGTTACGGCCGCCGTTTACTGGGGCTTCAATTCAATGCTTCGCCGAAGCTAACATCTCCTCTTAACCTTCCAGCACCGGGCAGGTGTCAGACCCTATACGTCATCTTTCGATTTAGCAGAGTCCTGTGTTTTTGATAAACAGTCGCCTGGACCTCTTCACTGCGGCCCTCCATTACTGAAGGGCGACCCTTCTCCCGAAGTTACGGGCCCATTTTGCCTAGTTCCTTAGCCATGAATCTCTCGAGCACCTTAGAATTCTCATCCCAACTACCTGTGTCGGTTTACGGTACGGGTTGCCGCCACTCGCTTTTCTTGGAAGTCGATCCTCAGGATTATCACCGCCGCCGTAGCTTTGGTGTACTATCGGGGTGTTACCACTCCCTTCAACGCACAATTCCGTCTGTGCGCACCTAATTTTCGCCTCCGTCCGCTTTAACGTGGGGCAAGTAGCAGAATATTAACTGCTTGTCCATCGACTACCCCCTTCGGGTTCGCCTTAGGACCCGACTAACCCTCAGCTGATTAGCATAGCTGAGGAAACCTTGGTCTTTCGGTGTGCGGGTTTCTCGCCCGCATTATCGTTACTTATGCCTACATTTTCTTTTGTAACCACTCCAGCATACCTCGCAGTACACCTTCAACGTTGTTACAATGCTCCCCTACCCCTTCAGATAAATCTGAAAGCCATAGCTTCGGTAATATGTTTATGCCCGATTATTATCCATGCCGGACCGCTCGACTAGTGAGCTGTTACGCACTCTTTAAATGAATGGCTGCTTCCAAGCCAACATCCTAGCTGTCTGGGCAGTCCAACCGCGTTTCTTCAACTTAACATATATTTTGGGACCTTAGCTGATGGTCTGGGTTCTTTCCCTCTCGGACACGGACCTTAGCACCCATGCCCTCACTGGTATACATCATTTTATAGCATTCGGAGTTTGTCAGGAATTGGTAGGCGGTGAAGCCCCCGCATCCAATCAGTAGCTCTACCTCTATAAAACTAATATACCGCTGCACCTAAATGCATTTCGGGGAGTACGAGCTATTTCCGAGTTTGATTGGCCTTTCACCCCTACCCTCAGGTCATCCCAAGACTTTTCAACGTCAACGGGTTCGGTCCTCCACTATGTGTTACCACAGCTTCAACCTGCCCAAGGGTAGATCACACGGTTTCGCGTCTACCATTACCAACTATGGCGCCCTATTAAGACTCGCTTTCGCTACGGCTCCATACCTTAAGTACTTAACCTTGCTGGAAACGGTAACTCGTAGGCTCATTATGCAAAAGGCACGCCGTCACCCCAAAGGGCTCCGACCGCTTGTAAGCGTATGGTTTCAGGATCTATTTCACTCCGTTATTCACGGTTCTTTTCACCTTTCCCTCACGGTACTGGTTCACTATCGGTCTCTCAGGAGTATTTAGCCTTGGCGGATGGTCCCGCCAGATTCATACAGGGTTTCCCGTGCCCCGCACTACTCAGGATACCACTATCAATAACACATTTGTACCTGTACAGGACTATCACCCTCTGCGGTCATTCTTTCCAAAATGTTCCAGTTCTATGTGCATCGAATATCGTGGTCCTACAACCCCAATAAGTCCGTAAACTCATTGGTTTGGGCTAATGCGCGTTCGCTCGCCGCTACTAGCGCAATCACTTTTGTTTTCTCTTCCTCCGGGTACTTAGATGTTTCAGTTCCCCGGGTTCGCCTCCTTACGGATAATACATCTTCAATGTACTGGGTTGCCCCATTCGGATATCTGCGGATCAATTCGTATGTGCCAATCCCCGCAGCTTTTCGCAGCTTATCACGTCCTTCTTCGCCTCTGAGAGCCTAGGCATTCCCCATACGCCCTTATTTAGCTTGTGTGCTTTTGCCTTCTAATTTGCTCGTATCTCTTTAACTCTTTCAAGTTAGTTCAATACTTAATATAATTTGCTCTTAATTTAGTTATATCTCTATAACTGTAGTTTCTCGTATTCTTTGTTTCTCAATATGTCAATGAACGTTCCCCCTCCAACTCCCCCGAAGGGGGAGAGAGGGCTCCCACTAGTTCCTCCCCTTCGGGGAGGTTAGGTGGGGATGGTGGAGAATATCGGAGTCGAACCGATGACCTCCTGCGTGCAAGGCAGGCGCTCTAGCCAGCTGAGCTAATCCCCCATTTTTTTTAGTCGACAGTCTCAGTATTCAGTATGGCAGTCTTTATTACTGCTAACTGCTCCTGCTTACTGCAAACTGGGTTACCCAACTTCTAAAATTTCCTTTCAATATATTTTAATGAACGTATTTGCCTTTGAGCAAAAACCCTGAACTCAGAACTTTTAACTCATAACTATCGCGCTCTGCGCGATTAGTAGTCTCAGGCAGACTTCCCTCGTCTTCGCTCGGGATAAACTTCTCACTCCCTGCGCCTACTCTTCGAGTAGTCTCAGGCAGACTCGAACTGCCGACCTCTACATTATCAGTGTAGCGCTCTAACCAGCTGAGCTATGAGACTGTCCTTAATAGTGTAAAAGTTGTAAAATCTAAATGTTTAAAGTTATACAACTTTTAAACCTTCAACTTTTTAACTTTTAACTACTAATAATTAAATTGACAAGCAAAAAATCAAGACCAAAAGGACTTCCTTTTGAACTTCCCTTTAACAATTGCGCATGCTTATTATAAGTAATAAGCCTTGCTCTAGAAAGGAGGTGTTCCAGCCGCACCTTCCGGTACGGCTACCTTGTTACGACTTAGCCCCAGTTACCAGTTTTACCCTAGGCCGCTCCTTGCGGTAACGGACTTCAGGTACCCCCAGCTTCCATGGCTTGACGGGCGGTGTGTACAAGGCCCGGGAACGTATTCACCGCATCATGGCTGATATGCGATTACTAGCGATTCCAGCTTCACGGAGTCGAGTTGCAGACTCCGATCCGAACTGTGATAGGGTTTATAGATTCGCTCCTACTCGCGTAGTGGCTGCTCTCTGTCCCTACCATTGTAGCACGTGTGTGGCCCAGGACGTAAGGGCCGTGATGATTTGACGTCATCCCCACCTTCCTCACGGTTTGCACCGGCAGTCTTGCTAGAGTTCCCGGCATTACCCGCTGGCAACTAACAAAAGGGGTTGCGCTCGTTATAGGACTTAACCTGACACCTCACGGCACGAGCTGACGACAACCATGCAGCACCTTGTAATCTGCCCGAAGGAAAGTCTGTTTCCAGACCTGTCAGACTACATTTAAGCCCTGGTAAGGTTCCTCGCGTATCATCGAATTAAACCACATGCTCCACCGCTTGTGCGGGCCCCCGTCAATTCCTTTGAGTTTCATTCTTGCGAACGTACTCCCCAGGTGGGTTACTTATCACTTTCGCTTAACCACCCAGCCCTCAATTAGGCCGGACAGCTAGTAACCATCGTTTACGGCGTAGACTACCAGGGTATCTAATCCTGTTCGCTACCTACGCTTTCGTCCATCAGCGTCAATATATTATTAGTGATCTGCCTTCGCAATCGGTATTCTATGTAATATCTATGCATTTCACCGCTACACTACATATTCTAACCACTTCATAATAATTCAAGGTCTACAGTATCAATGGCAGTTCTACAGTTAAGCTGCAGACTTTCACCACTGACTTATAAACCCGCCTACGGACCCTTTAAACCCAATGATTCCGGATAACGCTTGGATCCTCCGTATTACCGCGGCTGCTGGCACGGAGTTAGCCGATCCTTATTCGCAGAGTACCGTCAAACCCTTACACGTAAGGGTGGTTCTTCCTCTGTAAAAGCAGTTTACAACCCATAGGGCAGTCTTCCTGCACGCGGCATGGCTGGATCAGGCTCTCGCCCATTGTCCAATATTCCTCACTGCTGCCTCCCGTAGGAGTCTGGTCCGTGTCTCAGTACCAGTGTGGGGGATCTCCCTCTCAGGACCCCTACCTATCGATGTCTTGGTATGCCGTTACCACACCAACTAACTAATAGGACGCATACTCATCGCTTACCGTAACCTTTAATTATCTAATGATGCCACTAAATAATACTATGAGGTATTAATCCACGTTTCCATGGGCTATCCCTCAGTAAGCGGTAGATTGTATACGCGTTACGCACCCGTGCGCCGGTCGCCACCATCCGAAGACGTGCTGCCCCTCGACTTGCATGTGTTAAGCCTGCCGCTAGCGTTCATCCTGAGCCAGGATCAAACTCTTCATCGTTGTTTCTTATATATCTTAACAACTATTAAAAGTTTCTTCACTCTAACCCCGAAAGGTTAAAACAAAATAAAGCTCAAAAGATGACTCTTCTAGTCTTAATTCTTTGCTACTCATTTTACAGGATTACTCCCATAAAATTTCTTGTCAATTCAATATGTCAATGAACTTGCCCCCTCCGCCTTTGGCACCTCCCCCGAAGGGTGAGGATAACCTCGTGCTCAAAAGAGCTTCTCGTTGTTGAAATCCAGGGAGTCGAACCCTTATCTTTTGCCCCTATCGGCGATCTCTGTTTTCAGTACTTTTAATGAACTTTGCTTATTCTCAAAGCGGCTGCAAATATACAACTCTTTTTCTTTAACCTCCAAATTTTATTTTAAAAGTTTTTTAGAAAATTTTAAGCTGCTGTAATCGTCACTTTTTATAAGAACTCCGCCTTTTTGTTTGCCTCAAAAGCGGCTGCAAATATACAATGCTTTTTTCTTTTCCGGCAAACTTTTTTGAAGAAAATTTTTAATCGCTTTTCTTCCCGTTTCCTTACTCCAGTACCTACTCTCAATGAACTCCC
>NZ_JAVRHO010000045.1:0-6301 GCF_031846515.1 Autumnicola lenta | reverse complement strand
CCCATATAAAAACAGTGCGAGCTGGCGAGCTTGATTGTCCGCAGGACAATCAGGCGTTGCAAGCGAGCACGGACTTTCGATTCGAAAGAGGTCTAAGCATTGTTTTTATATATTGTTAGCACACGTCTTTATTTCAGTTTCTTGTAACGATAATGTGTGTTGAAAAAATCATCCTTTTCTTTGTAAATCAGTTCCTCTTTCTCCAGCTTAATTATTGAATAAATTCGATTTCCCAAAGTCAGAGTTGAATCATTAAGACGATAAGTCGCTTTATATTCATTTCCCATCTGATTGACTAATATCGATCCATCGTTATTAAATGTCAGATAGGTATTTAAATCCGCCATTGAGTTAGAATCAGAGTCTGAGTCAGAGTCAGTTTCCTCGAGTGGCTCTATATCACTTGGAAAAGAATCGGCTTCCTCAACTAAAATCCATTTTCCAATCAGTATTTTCTCTGAGTTAGTTTGTGCATTGGCTTGATTAATTCCCAGAATTAAAATCAGGAAAAAGAGTATTGTTTTCATTGGTTTTCTTAGATTCTGACTAACGTCAAATTAGTTGGTTGGTATTAAGGATGGTGAAAACCCCAGATCCTCTGGTTTAAGTTCCAATTTAGCTATATTTTTCTTTAGCCGCGCCACCATCTTCAATTTCCGCTTTTGATCAAGAAATAGATATTCAGTTGGTGGAAGATATGGAACTTTTTTTACCATCATGTTCCAGACTATTACTGCCAGTTTTCTTGCTGTTGCAGATACAGCTGCTGTTCTTCCTTTTCTATATGCTACTCTTCTAAAGAAATTGGATAAATGAGTGTCTTTTAAATTTCCTATGGAATTGGCCGCTAATCGAAAGGCTATTTTTAGCCGGTTACTACCTTTTGGTATTCTATGGCTTAAGATCTTTCCTCCGGATATTTTATTGTTTGGAGCTAATCTTAACCAGGAAGTAAAATGTTTACCAGATTCAAATTTTTTAAAACCTTCTGGTCCTATTTCGCTCATTATAGAAACTACTGTAGCGTGACTTAATCCTTCTATGGTAAATAAATCGACACCTTCAAAATACTGATAGGCTATCTGATTAAGGTTTTTGATTTTAGGAGCATTTTTGTTGATCCTCTTGTATGGCTTTTCAGTAGTTTTTAAAGCTCTTTTGGCGGGGAACTTTTTGAGCTCTGCATTTATAAACTTCTCCATCTGTTTATCACACTCTTCAATCTTCTTTTGAAGAAACAGGTAAGTTTCGTATTCCTGCTTTAAACCAAAAAGGAAATCCTCTCTATTATTTCCGTGCAATGCTTTGGCTATCTCTTCTTCTGACTTTCTACAGTTGTAATGCCGGTGCTTTGCAAGTTTTTCGGGGTCCAAATTACCTTTGCAGATATCGTCTATTATAGCAAGTCCTGTAAGGCCACATACATCCTTTACCACTACATCGAGCCTAAAGTTTAAAAACTTGAGGAACTTCTGCATTTTATGAGTGGTAGAAGCTGCTTGATCTACCCAATTTCCACGCTGTCTACAGTAAGTGCGCAATTTCTCTGTAGTTTCATCTGGAAGGAAACTCCCGGAGAGAAGCCCCAGGGTATGCAACTGCTGGATCCACCTGCAATCTTTTACATCTGTCTTTTTTCCTTTTGCATTTTTGGTGAATTTTCCATTAACCAGTACCACTTCAAAACCTTGTTTAACCAGCTCTGTAAACAGGTTTTGCCAGTAATCACCTGTAGATTCCATTGCGACAGTGGTAATATCTTTTGATTTCATCCATTGTCCAAGTGCAGTGAGTTCTTCGGCATATACACCAAATTCCTTCACATCATCTTTTGACTGCCCAACAGCTACATAGTGTGAGCGGCTACCAACATCAATCCCGGCTGCATTGGGATTGATGATTTCCATAGAAACCTTTTTTCGTCCCATAATTAAAAATTTTAGAAAAAGACTCTAAGGAAATGTATCTTTGATTTGAACAATATTCTGAACGGGCTCTCCAAAAAGGGGCACCACTGAAATTATCAACAAGCTCCTGAACCTCTAATTCAGGAGCTTTTTTACATTTCGACCAGAATGTGTCTCGGGCTTTATTTCAAGCACCAATTTAAATAGCGGCCACACATAGAGTCTGCTTAAATTTAATAAAGGAAGGTGATATTTTGCGCCCCGTTAGCCAAAGAAATTAATGGAGTTTCTTCATGTGGGGAATGTGTGCTAACGTCCCATATAAAAATAGTGCGAGCTGGCGAGCGTGATTGTCCGCAGGACAATCCGCCAAGCAAGCGAACACGGATTTTCGATTTAAAACTAAACTAAGCATTGTTTTTATATGTTGTTGGCGTTAGTACTTTTACTCGGTCCCCACTGAAAAGTCTATAAATGTCTGTTTTAGCTGAATATGCGATTTATCATTTTCTAAAATCAGAGAATACTCCGATTTAAATTTAGTTTCATATTCCTTTTTTAAATCAAAAGAGTACTTATCATTAAGATCCGAATAAGTGCAATTTTGGAAAATAATACTGTCTTTTCCTGAAAAGGTAAAATCACATTTCGCGAAAAGAAGAGTATCAATTTTTAGGTTAACTGTTTTTTGTGCAAAAGCATCTGAAAAAGTCAAAATCGGTTGAAACATAGAAGTGTCAAAAATCTTGTTCCTTTTTAAGTCCGAGCCATTTATTTCCAAAACTTCAATTCCCCAATCCCCTTTATAAAGTTGATCGTGTTCATTACACGAAAAGAGAAAAAAACAAATTATTATCAAATAAATTTTGAATCTCATTCGTATTTCATTTTTGTATTAACGCCAACGTCCCGTATAAAAACAGTGCGGCGATTGCCGGCGATGATTTTCCGCAGGAAAATCAGGCGCAGCAAGTACGCACAGACTTTCGAACCGACACTAAGATAGCATTGTTTTTATACATTGTTGCCAAATAGTGCTGCCCGACTGAGTGAGCCGCTTCGTTTTTCAATCCGCTGCGTTTTGTTTTTAAAGTTTATTTTTTCTTACCTCTCAAAAAAGGCAATTTCACGTCCGGTTTTATTTCTCCGGTTGAGTGAGAAAGTCCGCTGCAGTTTCTTTTGAAACCCAATTTTTCTTACCTCTCAAAAATGATGTTTTTACCGCTTCTTTTTTTCTCCGCCTGAGTGAATGATCCGTCGCAATTCTTCTTTTAAAACTCAATTTTTCTTTCCTTCCAAAAATGGCATTTTAGGAGTCCGTTTTATTTGAGTCCGTTTTTATTTTTCCCGCGTTTCGTTGGTCAGCAGCATTTTTGGCAACGTCCCGTATAAAAACAGTGCGAGCTGGCGAGCTTGATTGTCCGCAGGACAATCAGCCACAAAAGCGAGCACGGAGTTTCGATTCAAGACTAATTTAAGCATTGTTTTTATACGTTGTTATATACTGTGGCGACACGTACTAATGCTCTATAGATAAAAAAAGGAGGAAAATTAATTCCTCCCTACTAATTAAACATTTTGAGAAAAAATTTAATAAGCTTGCATTTCAGCTGCTGCTTTGTTCATTTTCATTGCAATCTCAGTCAGACGCGCCATTTGTTTTGAGTTGAATTCGTTACTCATTCCTTGTACTTTAGAATTCATATCATTTGCTTTTTGCATTAAAGCGGGATATTGTTGCATTGCAGATGCATCTCCCTTATGTGCTTTCTTCAAGAATACAATATATTCATCAACATAGTCTTCATAACTATCCAATGCAGCATCAATTTCTGCGCTTTTATTGGAATCAGTTTCTCCCATTCCTATTTCCTTTTCTATCTCCGCATCTAATTCTTTCATCTCTGCATCAAAGTCCGCTTCAAAGTCCGCCATTTCTTCATCCATTTCTGCTTCGTAATCCGCTATTTCCTCGTCGTATTGGGATTGAGATTCAAAATCTGTTGATTTCTGTTCTTTACCAGAATCGCCGCAAGAAATTAATATAAGAGCTGATGCAGCATAACCAAAGAGTAATTTTCTTTTCATTTATTTTTAATTTAATTATTTACAATTTCTTTTTGCTTCAAAAAAAGCTTTCTCAAATTTCTCCTCGTCCTCACCGCTGTATTTTCCTTCTAATTCATCTGCTAATTCTGCTAATTTCTGAGAGTTGTCTAAATCTGTAAAATCTTTTTCTGCCTTACAAGTTAGTTCAGCCAATTCTTTGGCATCGCTTTCAATAGAATTCCCACAGCTTGTTAGGACAATGGATGCTCCTAAAATAAATACCCATTTTTTTAAATTGTTCATTTTCATTTTTGATAATTTGTGATGGTTAGTTTGTACTTTAAAAGTCAAATTAAGTTAATATAATCTTAAAAAACGAATAAATCTTTTAATATTCGATGTGTTGCAGCTTTTTAATAGACTTTGCTTTTATTGTTATAATATGAGGATAATCTATATGAAGTAGTTGATTTTTCGATACTCGCCGCTTCATTCCAATAGTAATAGTATGTCTTTTCGTTTTCTAAGTTCCCTATTTCGTTATTGTGTTTTCCCAATAATTCAAGATTTTGATTAAACACCTTTTTATGTGCTTCACTAAAATCGGAACTATCATACAGCTTTTCACCGAATGCATTTCTAAAGGTATATTTTTTAATAATTGCTTCACACTTATCAACGTTCGCTTGCGCTAATGCAAGTGCTTTTTCATATTTAGCTTTCCATTGTTTGTAATCTGGATTGGTAGGCATAGCTTTCCATTCTTCTTCACGTTGCTTTTGCTCTTTTTCTGCCTTTTCCTGTGCAATTTTTGCATCTTTTTCATCTTGGATGCGCTTTTTTTCCGCTTCTAATTCCCTTTCTCTTTTAGCCTCTGCCTTTGCAATTGCCTCTGCTCTCCGGTATCTCACCCAATCATCTCTATATTTCTGTATTTCTTCAATTCTACTTTTAAAATCTTCATTTATTTCTTGAATTTTCAAGTCATATTTTTCTTGTTGTTCTTTTAATTCTTTGTTCTTTTTTCTCTGGTCTTCTTTTGTATCCACAATATTCTTTGCAAACCACCCTTTTTCTTTTAGTTCTTTAGGTTGTTCTTTTGGTTTCAAGTATTCTGCTTGCGATAAGGCAGTTTTATAATTTTCAACGGCTCGTATAGAATCCTTTTTTGCATTATCTATATAATCTTTTATAGTCCAAGTATGACCTCCGATACTACCTCCGTTTGGGAAGGAATCAGGATATTTTTGGGAGAATGATCCAAAAGAAATTAATAAAGCTAATAGTGTAATGGTAATTTTCATAAAGTAATTGTTTAGGTTGTTATGTTAAATGTAATTTGAGTTCTAAATCTGTATTATTGCCTGGTGTTTTTGGAGCCATTGTATATAACGTCCCGTATAAAAAATAGTGCGAGCTGGCAAGCTTGATTGTCCGCAGGACAATCAGGCGTTGCAAGCGAGCACGGACTTTCGAATTGAGACAGGTTTGAGCATTGTTTTTATACGTTGTTGTGAAATAGTGCCTCCCGACCGAGTGAGCCGATCCGCTATTCAATCCGCTGCGTTTCAAATTTAAAATTTATTTTCTTACCTCTCAAAAAGGGCAAATTTGCGTTCTCTTTTTTGTCCATCCGAGTGAGAAAATCCGTTACAGTTTAGTTTTAAAATGGATTTTTCTCACCTCTCAAAAATGATATTTTTCGCATTTCTTTTTTTCTCCGTTTGAGTGAGAAGTCCGTCGCCATTTATCTTTTTAAACCCAATTTATCTTTCCTTCCAAAAATGGCATTTTAAAAGTCCGTTTTTTTCCGAGTTAGTTTTTAGTTTTCTTGCGTTTTGTTTGTCAGAGGCATTTTTCACAACGTCCCGTATAAAAAATAGTGCGAGCTGGCGAGCTTGATTGTCCGCAGGACAATCAGGCGTTGCAAGCGAGCACGGACTTTCGAATTGAGACAGGTTTGAGCATTTTTTTTATACGTTGTTGTAAAATAGTGCCGCTCGCCTGAGTGAGCCGTTTCGCTTTACAATCCGCTACGCTTTGCTTTTAAATTTTAGTTTTACTTACCTCTCAAAAAGGGCATATTTTCGTTTCTTTTTTTTTCTCACCGTAAGAGTGAGAAATCCGTTGCATCATTATTTGAAACTGAATTTATCTTACCTCTCAAAAATGATATTTTTAGCACTTCCTTTTCTCTCCGCTTGAGTAATAAGTCCGCTGCCATTTATCTTTTTAAACTCAATTTTTCTTTCCTTCCAAAAATGGCATTTTTAGAGTCATTTTTTTAGGTCAGTTTTTATTTTTCTCCGCGTCCTGTTTGTCAGCGGCATTTTTTACAACGTCTC
>NZ_JAVRHO010000044.1:0-10518 GCF_031846515.1 Autumnicola lenta | reverse complement strand
ATAGTGCGAGCTGGCGAGCTTGATTGTCCGCAGGACAATCGGGCGTTGCAAGCGAGCACGGAGTTTCGAATTAAGACAGTTTTGAGCATTTTTTTTATACGTTGTTGTGAAATAGTGCCTCCCGCCTGAGTGAGCCGATCCGCTATTCAATCCGCTGCGTTTCAAATTTAAAGTTTATATTTTCTTACCTCTCAAAAAGGGCAAATATCGGTTCTCTTTTTTTGTCCGTCCGAGTGAGAAAATCCGTTACAGTTTAGTTTTAAAATGAATTTTTCTTACCTCTCAAAAATGATATTTTTCGCGTTTCTTGTTTTCTCCGTTTGAGTGAGAATTCCGTCGCCATTTATCTTTTTAAACTCGATTTATCTTTCCTTCCAAAAACGGCATTTTAAAAGTCAGATTTTTATCCGGGTTAGTTTTTATTTTTCCTGCGTTTTGTTTGTCAGAGGCATTTTTCACAACGCCCCGTATAAAAACAGTGCGTCGATTGCCGGCGATGATTGTCCGCAGGACAATCAGATGCAGCAAGTACGCACAGACATTCGAATCAAGACTAAATTAAGCATTGTTTTTATACAGTGTTATGCGCTGTCGCTATTACGATTATTCCAATGTGAAATACAATATTTCACAACCTCTTGGAGATCATTAATTTTGATTGATGAAGTAGTTGTTCTAATGTAAAATTCTTTTTGACCATCTTTATGGTTGACTAAGAAAACTGGATTATCGCTTGGTTTTACAGATACCAAGAAAAATGGTTTTTCATAATCGAAATTAAAATCTGCCTTTATAAAATGATAAACGCTTTTGTCAAAAAATTGAAATAACATATTATCAAATTCAATTCTAAAAAAGTCAAATTCATCTTCCTTATTTTTAAGAGAAAAATCATAATCTAATCCCTGAATTTCTCCATTATCATTTATACCAATATAGAGTTTGCCACCATTTGAATTTAAGAAACTACAGATAACTTTAGCGATTACGTTTTTCACTCCAATGGAAGCCTTTTTTGTTTTGAAATTATATAGTAATGCAGGTTTATATTCTGTAAAACTGTTTTCCCCAACAATTAAAGATTTTTCAATTTGAGCATCTTGGATTATACTTTTTAATAAATTCTTCTTTTCATCTAGACTAAGCCACCAATATGGTTTTGATTTATCCTCAAACTTGGTAGTGGTTTCTAAAATCTCAAATGTATTGGGTTCATCTTCAGTAAAACCTTCGATCCATTCTCCTTGATTGCAATAGGTAATTTTTTGTGAATTTTTATATTCAAATGAATGCTTGTTGTAATACTCCAATTCACTTTCTAACCCTATAGCTATATTGTCGTATGTGTCAGCATCTATTTCGCCGCAAAAATCAATTAAATGAAATTGGACTTCATCGAATGTGTATTCAAGACTTAATCCATATTTCGAGACGTATTCGAGAATATTTCCATCTATCTCAATTGAGTTTTTTTGTTGAAAAATTTTATCAAAATCTGCTTTAAAATCAATTAATAATAATTCAATGAAATTTCTGAAATACTGAACAGCTTTATTTCTTGCTTTAAAGGGGTTATTATGCTTTTCAAAAAAATCGGAATTTATATTTTGAACTTTATTATTGTCTGATAGAAAATTTCCTTTTACTCTATATTTTATCATCTTTTTTTACCCAATAATGTTTAATATTTAATCCTTCGAGTTGTGGAATTATTTTCCCTATGGTTTTCCTTATTAATGGATCATCAGGGTGAGCAATTCCATAAATGAACTCCGGATTTTTCTCAATTTCTGACATTATTTTTACAATTGCTCTCCCAAAATGTGATTTTATTTGACCACTTTTAAAATAATCTCTTTTTTTGGTAGGAGAATAATCATTTGATTTTGCTCCTTTTGCCTCAATAATTAATTTTTTTTCATCTTTTATTGCTTCAATATCATTTCCACGAGTTTGCCCAAAACATTGTTTCGTTATTGTCCAGCCTTCCTTTTGAAGCTGTTCTGATAATAGGTTAACAACCTCATCTTCTGTTAATTTGTCTCTAAAATTTACATTCATTTTTTTGTTTTGCGATTGCGCATAACGTCTCGTATAAAAACTGTGCGAGCTGGCGCGCTTGATTGTCCGCAGGACAATCCGCAAAGCAAGCGAGCACAGACTTTCGATTCAAGACAGGTTTTAGCATTGTTTTTATATAGTGTTGTGCAAAGGTTTTTTACTTGGTTTTAATATAATACACTTCTTTTAACTGTCCGTCATAAAATCCCAAATGTCCGCTTTGACCAGATTGATACAGTCCAATAATT
Organism: Autumnicola lenta; assembly: GCF_031846515.1. Taxonomy (NCBI): domain Bacteria; kingdom Pseudomonadati; phylum Bacteroidota; class Flavobacteriia; order Flavobacteriales; family Flavobacteriaceae; genus Autumnicola; species Autumnicola lenta. The sequence goes on along the minus strand of NZ_JAVRHO010000044.1, from coordinate 8,209 downwards.
TCAATTTCTTTCCCGTTCATATATTCCCAGATGGTATCCAGATCCGAAGCGGGCTTAAAAGAATCAATCCATATCTTGTGTGAATCCAAGAAAATCCCTTTGTTCTCCAAGTCAAGGTGTAATTCCCCCACCAGTCTCACAGTATCATTGTCAAAATCACTATTATTCTCTTTCAACTGGGAATTGGTAATAGGATTGTGTTTTTGCATTAGTTCCGAATTTCCGAACTCAGTCACGTTCGAACTGCAAGAAACCATAAGCCCCAGTAAAAGTAGAAATCTATATTTATACATCTTTTTTTAACTTTTGCACAACGTCCCGTATAAAAACTGTGCTGCGGGCGAGCTTGATTTTCCGCAGGAAAATCCGACGCTGCAAGCAGCCACGGATTTTCGAGCCGGAACAAGCCTTAGCATTGTTTTTATATGCTGTTGTGAGTTGTTGTTTATTTTTGTCCGCAGCATAGAGGCCTAAAAATTGTCCAATATAAATACTTTTTCCAGATAATAAACTGCGGTTAAAAGTCCGATTATTCACAAGCCAAAACATCCAAAAATACCTAAAAAAAGCGCCACTTGCGACAGAGTGAGGATGCTAACCCGTAGCTTTTTTTCATCCCCAAAAAAACTACAGTTGCTGATCATCTAAAATATGGCGACCACGCTTCCCTCCGTTTTGCAATAACTCACAACGTCTCGTATAAAAACTGTGCGAGCTGGCGAGCGTGATTGTCCGCAGGACAATCAGGCGTTGCAAGCGAGCACCGGCGTTTCGAATTTGAACTGACTTAAGCATTGTTTTTATATGCTGTTGTGAGTTGTTGTTTATTTTTGTCCGCAGCATAGAGACCTAAAAATGCCCAATATAAATACTTTTTCCAGATAATAAACTGCGGTTAAAAGTCCGATTATTCACAAGCCAAAACATCCAAAAATACCAAAAAAAAGCGCCAATTGCGGCAGAGTGAGGATGCTAACCCGTAGCTTTTTTTTCTTCCCTTGGAAAATGAAATTAGCAAAAAAAATCAAAATTTGGCGACCACGCTTCCCTCCGTTTTGCAATAACTCACAACGTCTCGTATAAAAACTGTGCGAGCTGGCGAGCTTGATTGTCCGCAGGACAATCAGGCGTTGCAAGCGAGCACGGACTTTCGATTTAGCACAGGTTTGAGCATTGTTTTTATATATTGTTGGCACTAGTTTTTTAATTATTAAAATCCACTGTATAATTAAAGGTGGTTCCTGAGTTCACAAATAATGTGTCACTTTCTCTTGTAATCACATCATTTATATCCCTAATAATTTCTAGAATTACAGGTTGATTTGCTGCAATCTCAATTAATCTATCGTTTTCAGAGTCATTAGACCAAGGATTAATAGATCCACCGACCGATTGAGAAAATCCAATAGGACTTAAGTTTTTAAAATTTGTTGAGAAACTATCACCTTCCTGTAGGTCATCCAAATTCATTATACTTAGATTCAAAAATGCTTTTTTAGGAACATTATGATTTCGGAGCATAATAGTATCACGAATAGTTGGATATATCGTAATTCCATTCAAATCCGCACGAAGAAATTCATCACCATTTAATTCGTCATAATACAATCTATGGATTCCTTCATTTAATTCATCATCGCGAATAAAAAACTTTAAATAAAATTCGCCATTGGAATCAGTCCTTGTAGTTGCTTTTGTTCTAACAGTTCCAGAAGCGAATCTTGTATTGTCCCATATAACTGTTACTTTATGATTTGCAATTGGAGTGGTTCCAAAGTCAGTCATTAATTTTCCAATGATTTCTGTGCAGTCTATTTCACAATTTTGACTAATCAAGTCATCTTCCCCCTTTGTGCAACTTTGGAATGTCAAAGTCAGAATTAAAATTAAAAATCCTAATGTCTTTTTCATAGTATTTTCAAATTAGTGCCAACGTCCCGTATAAAAAATAGTGCGAGCTGGCGAGCTTGATTGTCCGCAGGACAATCAGGCGTTGCAAGCAAGCACGGATTTTCGAATTGAGACTGGTTTGAGCATTTTTTTTATACAGTGTTGTGAAATAGTGCCTCCCGCCTGAGTGAGCCGATCCGCTATTCAATCCGCTGCGTTTCAAATTTAATGTTATATTTTCTTACCTCTCAAAAAGGGCAAATTTGCGTTCTCTTTTTTGTCCGTCCGAGTGAGAAAATCCGTTACAGTTTAGTTTTAAAATAAATTTTTCTTACCTCTCAAAAATGATATTTTTCGCGTTTCTTTTTTTCTCCGTTTGAGTGTGAAGTCCGTCGCCATTTATCTTTTTAAAATTAATTTATCTTTCCTTCCAAAAATGGCATTTTGAAAGTCAGTTTTTTATCCGAGTTAGTTTTAAATTTTCTTGCGTTTTTTTTGTCAGAGGCATTTTTCACAACGTCTCGTATAAAAACAGTGCGAGCCAGCGCGCGTGATTGTCCGCAGGACAATCCGCTGTGCAAGCGAGCACAGAATTTCGATTCAAGAACAAATTAAGCATTGTTTTTATATGTTGTTACCATACGTTTTTTTATCAGTAACAAGTTCTTTCCACTTATCCGATTCCGCAAACTCTTTTACAATTCTATTCCGCTCTTCGAGTAAATCAATCATATATTTTTTGAGGAATATTTTGTCTGCTAATAATCCCAAAATTCCCAATGGTGATTGATAATCAAAAATATCGGTCATTACAGTACCACCATTTAAGTCTGAAAAATGGTGTTCGTGCTTAAACTTACGAAATGCTCCTTTTACCATTTCGTCGGCAAAGTAAGTCGGTCGATTAAATTCGGTAATTTTCGAAGTCAAGTTTTGATAAATACCAAAATGTTTCGCTCTCCAGGTCACACTTTCATTAAGTCCGATTAATCCGCTGGTTTTTCCCGCAATTGCGGTTTCCTTTGTATGCTCCGTAGATATCTTATGTAGATCAATACTTCGTGAAAGATCAAAAACAATTTTTTTGTCCGCTTTAATTTCAGTCCGTAATTCTATTCTCGGCATTTTTTTGAAATGTATGGTAACGTCCCGTATAAAAACTGTGCTGCGGGCGAGCTTGATTTTCCGCAGGAAAATCCGACGCTGCAAGCAGCCGCGGATTTTCGAGCCGGAACAAGCCTTAGCATTGTTTTTATATGCTGTTGTGAGTTGTTGTTTATTTTTGTCCGCAGCATAGAGGCCTAAAAATTGTCCAATATAAATACTTTTTCCAGATAATAAACTGCCGTCCTAAGTCCGATTATTCACAAGCCTAAACATCCAAATTCACCCAAAAAAGCGCCACTTGCGGCTGAGTGATGATTTTAACCCGTAGCTTTTTTTCTTCCTCGCAACATCTACTTTTGACAATAAACAATAATTTGCCGACTGCGCTCCCTTCCGCTCTGCAATAACTCACAACGTCCCGAATAACGCAAGTTGCGGGTAAAGAGACTTGATTTTTGAGTTAAACACAGTTTTTAAAGGCAGTCAAAAAATGCCATTTTTGGCAGGTAATCCGCAATTTGTGTTATTCATTGTTGGCAGTAGTTTTGGTACTTCCACAAAACCTAAATTCTTAAACTTTAAACCTGATTTAATTTTATATTTTTTCTTCGTTCGTCGAATTCTTTGATAAAAAAAGTTTTTCTCATTCCTTCTGGAGTTTTTATCATATAATCATTAAAAGCATTGAGGTCGAGGGTTTTTATTTCTTCTGGTTCCGACATATAATAATTTTCTATATCTGATTTATTTGGATAAACAAAAAAATGATTGTTTACTGATGGCGTTGGGATGAAATTATATCCTGTTCTATTAAAGTTGTACTCAACCAAAGCCATTTCGAAAATTAAAATTTTCTCTCGAGTAATATTATCTCGGCTTTCGATGATTTGTATTAATCTGTAATCTTTTTCCATTTTATAGTTTATTTAAAAATTCTTCATATTTACCGTCGATTTGCATTTTGTAAAAATTGAAATAAGTCAAAAATTGGCTTTTCTTTTCATCCTCATCAAAGGGTTTTTTGAGAATCTGATTAATATATGCCTCTAGAAAAATAATAGTTTCAGCGACGTAAATAGTCAAATCCGCTTCTGATAATTTTTTATTTTTATCAATATGTTTTTGAAGGATATTTTTAAGTTCACCTAGCATTATAGATGAAATGTGTTCTTTATCATCTCCAAAAATACTCCGTCCAACTTTGGAAGGAATTAAATCTTCAAAATTTGTATCCAAATCCTGACTATAAATTTTTATGGGATTTAGTCCGACATAACTAACATCCAATAAAACTTTATTATCTGTTGGGTTTTTCTCTAATTCAATGACGACTTTTTTATTGTCAATCGGAAATTCTTTTTGGTACATATTATTAATTTTAAGTTTTTTAAATTACTGCCAACGTCCCGTATAAAAACAGTGCGAGCGGGCGAGCGTGATTGTCCGCAGGACAATCAGGCGTTGCAAGCGAGCACGAAGTTTCGAATTGGGACAGGTTTTAGCATTGTTTTTATATAGTGTTGGCTGTAGTCTTTCTATAGTTTCTTTTTTAAAAGCACTAATAAAAAACCTGCCATTCCGAAAAATCCGAATGAGAGCATTAGATGCACTGGACCTTGATTTTCCCTCAGAGTTTCTTTAGAACTCAAGTATAAGTTACTGGCTTTCGATATTTCAAAAAGAGAAATAATTTCGTCAGGTCGGTTTAAATCAGCTTTTTCTTCACTTGCTATTTTTATTTGAATAGGTTTATTTTTCAAACTGTCGGTCTCGAATTGATTCATATTGAATAACCATATATCATCTGATGTCACTTTAAAAAGATTATGGTATTGAAATGTCTTTATATAATAGGTTGGATATCTTCTACTATCATCTTCATAGCGTTCGAAAGTGTAATCTTCGATTTCAACATCAAGAGTGGTCAGGTCTTTTTCTTGAGTAATTTCTGGATTGGCAAAATGTTCGTACAGAAAAAACAAACCAAGAAAAATACAGATAGCCAGTCCCACTTTTTTTCGAAACACGTCTCCCAAAGATTCCTTTTTATTCATATTTTTTTGATTACAGCCAACGTCCCGTATAAAAACAGTGCGAGCTGGCGAGCTTGATTGTCCGCAGGACAATCAGGCGTTGCAAGCGAGCACGGACTTTCGATTCGAGACTGGCTTAAGCATTGTTTTTATATGTTGTTGTGCTTAGTGCTTTTTTTAGTCTTTTATAACCAAAATGGGTTATCAGTGCAGCTATAGTTCCAAAAATCCAAAATGCGAAGGTTATTCCGAAAATCGGTAAGCCACAATTTATTCCATCCGTTTTAGGTTCTGGGTAGAAAAATCCTGGAAACACGAAAAAATAACAGATTAATATAATAACAAGGATTACAAAATTCGGAAGTTTGGTTTTATATTTTCTATTTAAGTAATACAAACCAAATTGCACAAAAGAAATTGCAATAATGAAAAGTAAAATCATTTAATTCAGTTTTAGTCGGTATATTTTATGTTGCTTTTCCATCTCCAGTTATTTATTCCCACAGCTGTTTATTGTGTTTTTCTCATTTTTTTTGCATTAAGCACAACGTCCCGTATAAAAACTGTGCGGCGATTGCCGGCGATGATTTTCCGAAGGAAAATCAGGCGTTGCAAGCAAGCACGGAGTTTCGAATTGGGATCGATTTAAGCATTGTTTTTATACAGTGTTGTAAACTGGGCTTTTTTTCCCAGCCTGGTTTTTTTATCCGTTGTGATTGTCAGTCCGCTGTTCTTTCTAAACCTCAAAAATTTTCTTTCAAAATCCCCTTTTTGAGTGGTAAATCAGATTTTAATTCCGTCCGATTTTGTCCGACGCAAAAGGTAATAAATTAAGGTTCCAAAAACTGACCATCCAAAAATGCCCTTTTTTGCCTTGTTTACAACGTCTCGTATAAAAACTGTGCGAGCTGGCCAGCGTGATTGTCCGCAGGACAATCAGGCGTTGCAAGCGAGCACGGAGTTTCGATTCGAGAACAAATTAAGCATTGTTTTTATACGTTGTTACCAAATGTTTTAGTCTAAGTATGAGATTTTATTTTGGATTAAATATGCTTTAATTAATTCCCAGTCCGACAGATCTTTTAAATTATATACTCTACGGGTTGAATTATCGAACAATTGAAAATCGATAATCAATTCTCCGAAAAGCTTTTTGAGCTGAACATTTTTTATTTCAGAAATTTTTAATTCAGTTTTATTAGATCTTTTAAGATTAGGGTAATATACCATTGCGGGAATGGCTAATAACAAAAGAGCTGAAATTAATGTGACTGTTAAATGAAGTAAATTATCCGTCGCAAAAGCATCAAAAATTTGGTAAACGCCAAGAATTAAAAAGAAAATAGGGAGACCTTTAAAAAGGTTGTTATTCATCCTTCCCGATTTATCATTAATATCCAATTGGTTATCTTTTAGATAAATTTCTCCATTGGCGTAAGTTTTTAGTGGTATAATTTTCATTTGTTTTTTTAAATATTTGGTAACGTCCCGTATAAAAACTGTGCGAGCCAGCCAGAATGATTTTCCGAAGGAAAATCAGGCGTTGCAAGCAAGCACGGAGTTTCGAATTGGGATCGATTTAAGCATTGTTTTTATACAGTGTTGTAAACTGGGCTTTTTTTCCCAGCCTGGTTTTATTATCCGTTGCGATTGTCAGTCCGATAATTTTGCGACATCCAAAAATTTGTTTTAAAAATCCCCTTTTTGAGTGGTAAATCAGATTTTAATTTTGTCCGATTTTGTCCGACGCAAAAGGTAATAAATTAAGGTTCCAAAAACTGACCATCCAAAAATGCCCTTTTTTGCCTTGTTTACAACGTCCCGTATAAAAACAGTGCGAGCTGGCGAGCTTGATTGTCCGCAGGACAATCAGGCGTTGCAAGCGAGCGCTGACCTTCGATTCAAGACAGATTTAAGCATTGTTTTTATATGTTGTTGCCAGTAGTTTTTTATTCCGTTCAATATGGTTCAAATTTTCCATTTTTAGGGAATCCGTGATAGTAAATGACTTCTATATTAAAAGCTGTCGCTCCATTCCAACGCTTAAAATCTTTCCATTTAAGCGAGTCCAAAATTCTGTTCGAACTCGATAAAATTAGTGAGTCCAATTTCGATAACTTTTGGTAGGCAATTTGAGCATCCAACTCTTTTGGTACTTCTTCATAAAATAAACGGTAAACCGAATTCTTGTCCTTTTTAGTACTCTTGTTAATTCCGTCTGAATAAAAGCTGTAATAAACAGAATCCGCAACTTTTATTATCATCCGTTTTTTATAACCTTCGTCATTCAAGTCCGTCTGCACGTAATATTTCACAGTTCCGAAAACCGATTTTTCTCTCTTAATCAATCCTTTATTTGTCGAACAAGAAATGATTAAAACGATTATAGAAAATAGTAATATTTTTATCTGTGCGTTTTTCATTCAAATTACTGGCAACGTCCCGTATAAAAACTGTGCGAGCGGGCGAGCGTGATTGTCCGCAGGACAATCAGCTAAGCAAGCGAGCACGATGTTTCGAATTGAGACTGGTTTGAGCATTGTTTTTATATACTGTTGTGAGGCGTCTTTAAATTTATGTAGGTTGCAAAAAAGCCTCAAACTTGCCAATTTTGTTACTGCTCCTGGTGATCAGAATTGGCCAAAAATCCGCTTATTCACAAGCCTATACATCCAAATCTACCAAAAAAAAGCGCCACTTGCGGGTGAGTGATGATTTTAACCCGTAGCTTTTTTTTCGTCCCGCAGGAAACTACAGTTGCAGATAAACTGAAAAGTGCCGACTGCGATCCGCTTTGATGACTCACAACGTCCCGTATAAAAACTGTGCGGGCTGGCGAGCTTGATTGTCCGCAGGACAATCAGGCGTTGCAAGGGAGCACGGCGTTTCGATTTGAGACAGGTTTGAGCATTGTTTTTATATGTTGTTATAAGGCGTCTTATTTTTGTCCGCTGCAAATAAGCATCAAATTTGCCTGTTTTGATACTGCTCCCGGTGATCGGAATCGGCCAAAAATCCGCTATTCACAAGCTAAAACATCCAAACTTACCAAAAAAAAGCGCCACTTGCGGCTGAGTGAGGATTCTAACCCGTAGCTTTTTTTTCATCCCCGCAACACTTACATTTGACGATAAACTATAATTTGCCGACTGCGTTCTGCTTTGATGCCTTATAACGTA
>NZ_JAVRHO010000043.1:0-12249 GCF_031846515.1 Autumnicola lenta | reverse complement strand
TACGTTAACCACAATTGTAAAAAAATGAAACTAAAATTAGTTGCTCTCTTCGGACTTATATTGTTGGTTAGTTCTTGCGATTGTGATATTCACGTGAATGGAAAAGTTTTATCATCTGAGACGGGTGAACCTTTAAGAGGAGCTAAAATAGAAATGGTCGGTAAAAACCTTTTACGGACCTCAGACGAATATGGAAATTTCGGCATCGGAGAAATTACTGGATTCTGTTACTCGCCTAAACTTAGAATTACATTTGATGGATATAAACCCTTTGAAATCGAATTAGAAGCTGACTCAGATTACCAAAATTATAAATTAACACGATTATCTGAATCAGTAAAATTAAGAGAACCCGTTTATCCGGATTCTACCAACCGATCAAACTTTATTTCATCAACCTGGATAGAAAAGTATAGCAGTGACTTTGAAGTAAAATCCGATAGTTTAATAATTTATCTGGATGAAATTAATGTGAAAAAGGAATTAGAAACTATTGAAAGGGAGCTAAAAAGTAAAAAAGTGGTTAACAACATATAAAAACAATGCTCAAATCAGTCTTGAATCGAAAGTCCGTGCTCGCTTGCAACGCCTGATTGTCCTGCGGACAATCAAGCTCGCCCTCTCGCACTGTTTTTATACGGGACGTTGTAGCCAATTATTTTAGAATGAATTTTACTTTTAAGATTATTAAAAAAGAAGATTTACAAGAGAATCACAGAAAGTTTTTTGCGAATAAGTTAAAAGAGCAAGGAAAAGTAAAAGGAAATCTTTTGAAAAAAGCTGATAGATGTAAAATGATTTGTATAGTTACAAATGAAAAAGAACCTGTTGCTATAGGCAGAATTAAACAAAAAAGTGAGAGTACATTTTCGAAAGAAAAAGCGGATATACCTGAATTTAGAAACATAATTGATTGGGAATTAGGTTATCTTTTTACAAATGCTAAATTCACAGGAAGAGGTATTTCAAGTAAAATAGTAAAACTCTTATTGGATAATAATGGTGATATAAATTTAATGGCTACTACTGAAATTGAAAGCAATCCTGCTATGGTAAGAATCTTGACTAAAAATGGATTCCAACAATATGGTAAAATATGGCGAAGTGCTATACATCAAAACTCTTTAGGGTTATTTTTAAAACTCAATAAATAAAATGCAGAAATTCTATATTGTTCTAAATGAGGAGCAACAAGGTCCTTATACTATTGATCAAATAAAACAAAAAGATATCAAAAGAAATACTTTAGTATGGAACGAGAACTACGAAAATTGGTTTGAAATTCATAATCTTGAAGAGTTTAAAAATTTCTTCAAAAAAACTCCACCACCAATACCCCAAAAAGTTACAACTGAAAAACCAATAAAAGTAGTTATAGCTAAAGAGGAGAAAAACAGAAAAAGAAAAAAGGTAGACTATTCAAAAGTCTTTTCATCATTATTTAAGCTATCATTCATAAGTCTTATAATCGCCATAATTATATTTCTAATTTCTGCATTTTTAATATATGACGCTAATAAATTTGACAACTATGATTATAGCACAGTGAAACTAGGGGAAAGAATTTCTTATAATCTTCCTTTAGATGATTATTCTCCAGATATAATTCCTAGCATAGAATGTAATTTTGATGGAAATTTTGGATGTTTAAAATATAATGTTGAAAGAAGAAAAGAAAAAATTTTTGAAATGTCATTTACAAATAGCTTGTATGCCTTTGCAATAAGCTACATATTCATAATTATAATTTATTTTGGGAGAAAATCAATTGAGGAGGAGGAAAAATAACTGGCAACAACAACGGCTCATCGCAAATAACGGGTATTGCCGAAAAAGTGTAATTTTAGAAACCAGGAAAGAAAACAATTAAACCGACTACTCCGCGTCCCAACTCCCGCAACTTGCGATAGCCGAGACCGTTGTAGCCAATTGCCTAAGAAAGTTCCGAACAATGAAACAAGAAAAAGAAAAAGTTTTATTCCGATTTTATAGTAATATTTTTGATGAAGAAATGGTCGAGACGATGTGGTGTCAAGAAATTGATAAAGAAAATGGAATATATAAACTAGATAATATTCCTTTTTACGCTCCCTTATTAGCTTCGGATGATATAATTTTCGCTGAGTTCGATGAAAGCGAACAAATGATAACTTATAGAGAAACTAAAGAATTTTCTGGAAATTCAGTAATTCAGATTGTTTTAATGGATGAAAAGTCAGATCTAAATGAAATAAGAAATTCATTTATGAAAAGTGGCTGCCAATCTGAAAAATTTAGTGAAAATTATTTTTCAATGGAAATTCCATACGACTTGAATTATAATCCAATTAAAGCTCAATTAGATACATTGGAAAATGACGATATAGTTTCCTATGTAGAACCGTGTTTATCAGAAAAACATAAAAATGATTCACAAGAGTAAAATTTCGAGATTAATTTTAATCGTTTTTTTGATATTATCGTGCGCTAAACAAATCGATAAAAAGTTTGATTCAAAAAAATGGAAAAATTGGGAAGAAACGGAAGCAAATTTATTTCTCCGTTGGGATATGCGAAATGACTTAATCGAAGATCATAAACTAAAAGGATTATCTCAAAAAGAAATTATCGATTTACTTGGCGAACCAGAAAAAAAATTTAAAGATCAATTTCGGTACAATTTGGGACCAGCAAGAAAAGGAATTAATTACGGAACTTTAATATTTGAATTTAAAAATGGAACTGTAGTCAGTTATCAAATTATTAATGGTTGAAGGCAACTGGCAACAACAACGAATATTCGCAATTGTGGCCATTTTAAATAAAATAGTATTTTTAGAATCTAAGAAAGTATAATCTAAGCGGACTAATCCGTTTACCAAATACCACAACTGACGAATATTCGAGACCGTTGGCAACAATTATCTAAGAGAGATTTTCCTTAATAATTGCAAAATAAACACATATGAAAATAATAATTTCGCTATTCACGATTCTTCTTTCAATTTCAAGTGCAATTGCGCAAGAAAAAGTTTTAATGCAAATTGACTATAGCACTGATAGTAAAGATTTAGAAACGATTTTAAGATTTGAACAAATTAATTTAGCCAAATATACTTTCAGTGGAGATTTAAAAGGTAAAAATTATGCTGTGAGAATCAACGAATATAAGGAAGGAGAATTAGTGAAAATAGATACTATGTTTTATAGTTCTCAGGACGAATATTTTAGAATGACTAAAGACACTTTAAACATAACTTTCATAACTAAAAACGAGAACGATGAACTTGTCTTCGAGCTAAATGGTAATGGATTTTCTAGTCCTAAAATGAATTATGAAATATTGGAATCTAATGGACGATATGCTTATAAAGATTTTCTTAGTGCGGCTTCTTCAGAAAGTTATGATATAGATAATCAATTTCCGCTATTTACGATCATAACGCCAACCGTTTACGAGGATGGATCAAAATCATATTGTAGAGTTGCACAATCAGGAATAAAATCAGAAAATTTAGGTAAAGAATTTGACATTCCACATTACTTCGTTGTAACAATGACTATCGAATAGATAACAGTTGCCAACAACGATTCATCGCAAATAGCCGGCACCGTTAGTAAGAAAATAATTAAATTCACCAACAAACTAGGTCTAAGCTGACAATGCCGTGTTCCCTACTCCGCCAACTTGCGATAATCGAGACCGTTATGCACAAGGCTTGAGCAAAATCTGAACTATGAAAGATGGTATATTTTATTGGAATACTGATCCAGTAATATTTTCGATAACTGACTCTTTTCCATTAAAATATTACGGATTATTTTTCGTTATCGGACTTTTATTAGGATATCAAATTGTAAAAAGAATATACATTAAGGAAAATATCCCTGTAGAAAAATTAGATAAACTTGCTACTTATATTTTTATAGGAACTCTACTTGGTGCAAGGCTCGGACACGTGTTATTCTATCAACCAGAATATTACTTTAATCATCCACTAGAAATATTTCTTCCTATACAAGAAATAAACGGATCTTATGAATTCGTTGGGTTTCAAGGATTAGCTAGTCACGGAGGTGCTTTAGGTGTTCTAATAGCGATTATTTGGTATTCCATAAAATACAAAACTAAATTACTTTGGATTTTAGATAGAGTAGCGATTGCTATACCTGTTGCTGGTGCTTTTATAAGATTAGGGAATTTTATGAACTCAGAAATTTATGGAAAACCTACAAATGGAAATTGGGGAGTTGTTTTTCAAAGAGATGATTTAATCCCGAGACATCCAACACAACTATATGAGGCTTTATCATATTTCTTAATATTTGTAATTTTAATGTACACCTATAAAAATTCAAAAAATAAAAACTTTAGTGGAGTTTTATTTGGCGTTTTCCTTATCCTTCTATTTTTAGCAAGATTTATAATAGAATTTTTTAAAGAAAATCAAGTAGCATTCGAGAATCAGATGACCTTAAATATGGGTCAGTGGTTAAGTCTACCGTTCATTATAGCAGGGATATTATTGATAATCCTACAACGCAAGCCCAGTGCATAACAACGTATATCGCAAATGGCGGGTTTAATAGAAAAGTACTAAATTAGTTTCCATAACAAACAAAACAGTTAAGCCGACAAATCCGCATCCATAATTCCGCGCCACTTGTCGATATACGAGACCGTTGTAGCCAATTGCCTAAGAAAGTTCCGAACAATGAAACAAGAAAAAGAAAAAGTTTTATTCCGATTTTATAGTAATATTTTTGATGAAGAAATGGTCGAGACGATGTGGTGTCAAGAAATTGATAAAGAAAATGGAATATATAAACTAGATAATATTCCTTTTTACGCTCCCTTATTAGCTTCGGATGATATAATTTTCGCTGAGTTCGATGAAAGCGAACAAATGATAACTTATAGAGAAACTAAAGAATTTTCTGGAAATTCAGTAATTCAGATTGTTTTAATGGATGAAAAGTCAGATCTAAATGAAATAAGAAATTCATTTATGAAAAGTGGCTGCCAATCTGAAAAATTTAGTGAAAATTATTTTTCAATGGAAATTCCATACGACTTGAATTATAATCCAATTAAAGCTCAATTAGATACATTGGAAAATGACGATATAGTTTCCTATGTAGAACCGTGTTTATCAGAAAAACATAAAAATGATTCACAAGAGTAAAATTTCGAGATTAATTTTAATCGTTTTTTTGATATTATCGTGCGCTAAACAAATCGATAAAAAGTTTGATTCAAAAAAATGGAAAAATTGGGAAGAAACGGAAGCAAATTTATTTCTCCGTTGGGATATGCGAAATGACTTAATCGAAGATCATAAACTAAAAGGATTATCTCAAAAAGAAATTATCGATTTACTTGGCGAACCAGAAAAAAAATTTAAAGATCAATTTCGGTACAATTTGGGACCAGCAAGAAAAGGAATTAATTACGGAACTTTAATATTTGAATTTAAAAATGGAACTGTAGTCAGTTATCAAATTATTAATGGTTGAAGGCAACTGGCAACAACAACGAATATTCGCAATTGTGGCCATTTTAAATAAAATAGTATTTTTAGAATCTAAGAAAGTATAATCTAAGCGGACTAATCCGTTTACCAAATACCACAACTGACGAATATTCGAGACCGTTGTAGCCAATATTTATGAGAGAAATAGATTTAAATAAGATAGAGGAAATATATCCATACATATACATTCCGGAAATTATTAAAAACCATATTAATGATGGCTATAATAAATCCGAGAAATTAGATTATTTAAATATTAAAAAACCGGTCAAAGAAAATAACCCAAAATTATGTGAGAACTTACCGTACTACTTTACAAATTCTCCTCAACCAATAAAAATTGATAATATATTAGAGCTTGAGTACGATTCAATAAATGAAGATTTAGAGAATTATACATTTTGCCTCGGTGAATATCCTCTTCCCAAAAAACCTATACTTTATCATGTAGAGAAACAAGAAAAGATTGATTTTGAAACAAGTTTCGCTAATATTCTACACACTTTAATTTTACTTCCAATATTTGGCTTTGGTCTTTATTTTATTTTTGCAGTTTTCGGCCCTTTATTTATAACATTTGAAGAAAGAAGAGAAATGTCTGTTTGGCCTTTTCTAATAATCGGAAGTAGCTCTTTGTACCTAATTCTTCTAGCTTATGCAGTTTTTCATAAAGATAGTGAGGTTTTCACAAAATATATAAAAGTAAAAAGATCGATATTAGAAGAATCTGTAAGGATAAATCTACTAGATCAGTATAAACAAAAGGTCAAAGAAATTGAAGAAACCTTCAATAAAAATTATAAAAAGGAACTTATTGATTTTGAAATAACCTATGCACAAAACTCTCAATTAGCAGAAATGGGAATTTTAAAGAATAAGCTTTCCGAAAACCCTATACCTTTAATTGATAATAGGAATTTCAAAAAAGGAAAAAGTGAACTACATTTTTTAGAATATCTCTACAAAAATTTCGGTCGAAATGTTTTTACAGATTATTCACCTGATATTGGAAAAAACCCATTTCAGCCTGATTTTATAGTATTCGATTGTGAAATAAATTTTTACCTGGATATTGAAATTGATGAACCTTATAGCTTATTAGATGGAACAACTATACACCATGACAGAACTAAAGATGAAGAAAGAAATAGGTTCTTTAATGGAATTAATTGGGGCGTGATTAGGTTTACAGAAAGACAAGTAATGCAAAAACCTGATGAATGTTGTTATATTATTAGCAGTGTTCTTGAAGCAATAAAAAATCGAAATACTGTTATAAAACACAACCTAGAAATTGAAAATTTCTGGACACATGAGGAAGCTTTAATAATGAAAATGAAGGATTACAGGAATTCTTACTAAAATACTGGCTACAACATCGGTTCATCGCAAATAACGGGTTTTGTGAAAAAAGTGTAATTTTAGAAACCAGGAAAGAAAACAATTAATCCGACAAGTCCGCGTCCATACTCCCGCAACTTGCGATAACCGTAACCGTTGTATGCAATTTCTTGTTGCGCATGGTCATCTTTTGAAGTTCCTGGGCTGATTAATAGTGGTACGGCTAAGGGAAAGAGAAGGACAAAACCTTTAGGTAGCGTCCCTAAGAATTTGGCGATGGGATCGTGGAAAGTCTTTCACTTTCCAAACGTTTCCAACGTTACAAATTCTTAAGGTTAAGGTAGTTGAAAATTTTGATATAGTCAATAGCTTCAACTAACTTAATTTTTTTCCCTTAGCAGTACGGACAGTTGTAAAGCCCATCCCTTATTCCACAATGTTTAGAAGGCTTTCTTAAACACAATGGAAACGGGATACGGACCTCAAAAGAAGCCTTATCATTTATGCCGCTCCAATCAACTGTTCCTTTTTTGCTATTTTTTGCTGCGGATAGGCAAAAAAGCATACAACACCATGTTACTGCAATAGTCGCAAAAAAGCTCCTACTGCAGTAACACTTTACGTTGCCATTAATACTAAAAACAAAAAATGATACAAAAAGGAAATAGAGTTAGACATAGAGATGTTCTATTAAATGAAAAATACGGAGTAATGGTGGTAAGAGAAACCAAAGGAGATTTTGCTGTTTGTGGCTACAACGATTTTGAAAAAATTGCACAAATACACACAATCAAAATCACAGACCTTAAAAAATCTTCAGACTAAAAATTAAAAATGAAAAAGTTTTACAAACATCAATTTCTGCTATTATTTCTTTCATTAACATTATTATCGTGCGATAACAATGAAATAAGTTGTGCATCGGATACTTCAAAAATTTTAGTTAAACGAATTTTGGCCGAAAATTCTGATATTAATCAATATGTATATTATAAAGCTGATATAACTCAATTAGAGCTCCTTGATTTCTATAATGAATATTCAGATTTAACACAAATTAGAACATCTTCCATACAAGATGAAATAAATAAATGTGAATGTCAAGGAACATTAAAGTTTCAAATTCCTAAAAATTTATTATATAAACTTGAAAACGAAAAGACAAATGAATTTGAAATAATTTATTCGATCCAACAGACAGAAGAAGGTGATGTTTATGCAGAGGCTTACTTACCAACCGGGCTTGATAATAGTGTTTCCACCTATCTTAAAATTATCAAAGATGAATACAGATCTTTTGCAGATAAGGAATTGAAAAATATGACCGCATTTCACGGGAATAGTGATATTTACATTAACGCACTTAAAGATTTCTTAATTGCGGATTGGAATAAAATGAAAAATAGTAAAGCTTATAACGGACCGGAAATTGGAAATATATATTGGGAAGAAAATCAATTAAATATAGATGATGTTTTTGGAAATTTTTTAAGTGTTTACGATTTCAATACTCTTTACATTACAGAAACTAAAAACTCAAATATTGTAATAAGTATTACGAATTCTGGTGGTGGAGAAGGAGGAAATGTTGGTATTGAAGAACGATATTTATTATTAAAAAATGGTTCGTCGAATTTCAAAATTTTATTAGCTGCCCAACAAATAATCTAAAACCCCTGTGCAAAGTACTAATGGCAACAATGTATAAAAACAATGCTATCTTAGTGTGGAATCGAAAGTCTCTGCGTACTTGCTGCGTCTGATTTTCCTGCGGAAAATCAACGCTGGCAATCGCCGCACTGTTTTTATACGGGACGTTACAAGGCATCAAATCAGAGCGCAAATGGCAAATTTTGGTAAATCGGCAATTGGTTTGGACTTCGGGAAGAGAAAAAAGCTACGTGACAATACATCGCTTAGCCACAAGTGGCGCTTTTTTCGGTAAATTTGGAAAGATTGCGTTTGCGAATAAGCGGACTTTAAGACGGAACCAATCAACTGAATAAAAGTCGAAAATTGCCATTTTTGAGACCTCTTTGCGACGGACAAAAAATTAAAGACGCCTTGTAACAAAATATAAAAACAATGCTAAAGCTTGTTCCAATTCGAAACTCCGTGCGTACTTGTTGCGCCTGATTTTCCTGCGGAAAATCACGCTCACCAGGCGCACAGTTTTTATATGAGACGTTGTGAGGCATCAAGGGCAGAGTTTAAGGCAAAAATTGGATTTTCAGCTATTTTTGTTTTAAACGGTTTGGTTTGTAATCGGACTTTGAAACGGAGACAATCATCTAAATAAAGGTCGATAATTGCCATTTTTGAGACCTCTTTGCGACGGACGAAAATTGGCAAATTTCAGGTTTTCCGGAGTTGTAATTTTCTTCGGGAAGTAAAAAAAGCTACCGCTTAGAATCATCACTCAGCCGCAAGTGGCGCTTTTTTTCGGTAAATTTGGATGTTCAGGCTTGCGGATAATTAAAAAGACGCCTCACAACAAAATATAAAAACAATGCTAAAGTTTGTCTCAAATCGAAACTCCCTGCTTGCTTGCTGCGCCTGATTTTCCTACGGAAAATCAAGCTCACCAGCGCACAGTTTTTATATGAGACGTTGTGAGGCATCAAGGACAAAGTATGGGACAAAAATCGGTTATTTAGCAATTTTTGGTTTAAACCAAATGGTCTGTAATCGGACTTTCAAACGTTGCCGACCAGGTAAATAAAGGTCGATAATTGCCATTTTAGAGACCTCCTTGCGACGGACGAAAATCGCCAAGTTTTGGTTTTTTAGCATTTGCAGTTTACTTCGGGAAGAAAAAAAAGCTACTGGTTAGAATCATCACTCAGCCGCAATTGGCGCTTTTTTTTCGGTAAATTTGGATGTTTTGGCTCGCGGATATTAAAAAGACGCCTCACAACATTATATAAAAACAATGCTAAAACCTGTGCCAAATCGAAATGATGGTGTGCTTGCTCTTCGGATTGTCCTGCGGACAATCACGCTCGCCCGCGCACAGTTTTTATACGCAGCGTTAGCCAATAGCTGAAAAAATGAAAGTCAAGGAAGCAAATATTCGAGAAATGGCAGAACTCCTTCTGTGCGGACAACTTTGTTTTCTAAATACTACAACTGGTGATTTTGAATATCATCCGGCAGAAATGGACTTTTTTGCGGATGAGGAAAATCCCTGGCAAGAAGTAATAGATAAACTCGAGAATAATTGGGATGATTACATTCGAATCGAGCCAATGAATTCCAACCAATCTTACGCTGTAATGGAATCCTTTGCGGACCAGCTGAAAGCGGACGGATTTCGCAAAAAATTACATGCTGCTTTAAACCGAACAAAACCTTTCAGGAATTTCAATTATTTGATCCACGAATCGGATTTCAGGCAGGAATGGTTTGACTTCCGACAAGAAAGAAATGTTGAGTGGGTAAGAGAACAAATATCTGACCGAGTGGATGTGTGAAAAAAGCCATTGGCTAACATTATATAAAAACAATGCTAAAATCAGTCTCAAATCGAAAATCCGTCCTCGCTTGGTTTGCGGATTGTCCTGCGGACAATCACGCTCGCCCGCTCGCACAGTTTTTATACGAGACGTTGTAAACTATGCAAAAACAAAAATAGGATAGATGGATTATTTCGAACTTATCTTAGGGGTTCTGATTCTGATATTAGCAGTGGCACTGCTGACTTTGGAAAATCGGACAATCAAAAAGATTGAAAAAGGTGATCATATGAGAAAATCCTTCCGACCTCAAATCTTTGTGGGTATTTTCACAATGTTTCTGATCGGATTAGCTCTTGTTTATCGAAGCTTTTAAACTGACATAAATTTTATATGAAAAACGACGAATCTGTAATCAGTGAAAAAGCACAGTTTACAACAGCATATAAAAACAATGCTTAAATCAGTCTCGAATCGAAAGTCCGTGCTCGCTTGCAACGCCTGATTTTCCTGCGGAAAATCAAGCTCGCCCGCGCACAGTTTTTATATGAGACGTTAGCCTTCATTTAAAAAACAAAAGTTGAAAGAATTAAATTTAGAACTGATAAAAGAGGAATTGCTTGAATTTTCGATCGTTAATAATTCTTACATCAATACCTATCACGAATTCATTAGATATTTTGAAAAAATTGAACAAATTGAAAAACATCATCTTATAATTTCAAGTCATTTTGTTTATGGTTGGATGCCGACAATTCTTTCTCTAAATCAAGAAAAGTTACCCGAAGTTTTGAAACTTTTAAACCAAGTGAAAAACGGATATCTTTTAACCGCACCTGAGTTGGAAATTTTAAAGAATTGCATTAACAATTCTCTCGTAGGTTTATCAAAACTTCTTCATTTTATAAAACCAGAAATTTACGCAATCTGGGACAGTCGGATATTCAGATTTCTGACCGGCAAAAAAAGCACCTATGGAATAAATAGACCGACTGCTTATTTAAGTTACCTTCAGGATTTAAAGAAAATAACTGACCAACAAGAATTTGAACAACACTACCAAAAAATACAGGAGAATTTCAATTACCCAATAAGCAAATTCCGAGCTATAGAAATTGTTATGTTTCAATCTTCAAACGGATCCAAGAAAACGGTTTAAATTATGAAGTATTACAGAGAAAATATTATTAGTACATATAAATACTTGCTATCTGTAAGGGAAAATTTAATAACCCACTCAATAAATATTGCAATGAACGGTGAGCTGAGCCATATCAATGAAGCATTCGAAGAGGGAGACATCTATCAATTTGATATGGATCAGTTTAGAGGAACTAATGATGCCAACCTGGAAAAGATAGCTGAGTTTTACGATGAACTGGAAAATTTAATGAATACCCTCGAAAATATAAATGCCATAAAAGAAGAGGATTTAGCGGATGAAAACGAAGGCTAACAACGAATAACACAAATTGCGGAATACCTGTCAAAAATGACATTTTTGACTACCATTAAAATAAACTTTTTAACTGACAAATTCGAGTACCCAAGCCGCAACTTGTGTTATTCGAGACGTTGTGAGCAATTGCGGATCGGAGGGGAGCGTGGTCGCCAAATTTCGGTTTTTTTCTAATTTTATTTTTCCAAGGGAAGAAAAAAAAGCTACCGATTAGAATCATCACTCAACCGCAAGTGGCGCTTTTTTTAGGTAAATTTGGAAGTTCCGGCTTGTGAATAAGCGGACTTTTAGCCGTTGCCGATCAATTAAGTAAAGGTCGATAATTGCCATTTTTGAGGCATCTTTGCGACGGACAAAAAATAACAACAACTGCTCACAACAAAATATAAAAACAATGCTAAAGCCTGTTCCAAATCGAAAGTCCGTGCGTGCTTGCTGCGCCCGATTGTCCTACGGACAATCACGCTTGCCAGCGGCACAG
>NZ_JAVRHO010000042.1:0-15448 GCF_031846515.1 Autumnicola lenta | reverse complement strand
CTCTAACTGATGGTCGAAAAATGGCAAATATTGATATGCACTTTCTCCCGTCGCTTAAAATTGAAGGTTTCAGGATTTGCAATGTTGAAAATAGGAACTTCTGAACTACGTTTCTGGAGAAATCCTGGCTCTTAGTTCCTGCAGCGTAGCGCTCCTGGCTCTAATTGATGGTCGAAAACTGGCAAATATCGGTACGGATTTTCTCCCGTTATCCAAAATTGAAGATTTCAGGATTTGCAATGTTGCAGAGTGAAATTTTTGAAGCTTTTGAACTAAGTTTTGAAGAAATCCTGGCTCTTAGTTCCTGCAGCGTAGCGCTCCTGGCTCTAATTGATGGTCGAAAACTGGCAAATATCGGTACGGATTTTTTCCGGCCACTTAATACTGAAATTTTTTCTACTGCAACGCAGCCTGACCCTTTCAGTAATATTCACTTACCTTCTTTTTGGCTTCGGAATAAAAGCTCCGGGAAAATTTTCCTTAATTTCTCTTAATGCTCTGTCTGCTTCAAGTCGGTTACGGAAATTACCTACATATACTTTGTAATTAGGGGTTTCATAATCGATCATTGCCGGATAAGTGTACTTGCTCTCGTAATCCTTAAACACTTCACTGGCCTCTTTATTGTCTCCGTAGAATAATTGTATTTTATATCTGTCCCCAATTTTATTTCCTTCAGACATTTCAGTTTTTAATTCCAACAGTTTGGAGATTTTTTCATCCTGATTAATGTTAATCTCAGCATTCTGAGCTGAAAGATTTGCATACGAAACTGCAGTCAAAAAGCAGGTGAAAATCAGGTTATTTCGGGATAACTTTCGCATAATTATTACATTTAAGACAAAGGTAAAGCTAAATAACTTAAACGTGTCTTAATTTATTATTTAGAACAAATATAAATTATCGATTAACACATCTGTAACATTCCTTAAATGCACTTTATATATTACTTTTGTGCACGAATTTCAAGGTACGGATACATATTTTTATTGCTTTTTAAGGAGTAGAAAAACCGTACCAAAGTTTAGACGTTAATTCAACTTATAATATGAAAAAGGTGAAATACCGCCATTCAACTTCACGATTGCTGCTCTTAAGCGTAGCGTTTTTCTTATCGTTTACAGTTACGGGAATTGCACAGGATGACGCTTCGGCCGATGCTTCTCAGGAACAGCAGGAGCAGGCGCAGGGTGAGGAGCAAACTGCGGGAGCGGCTGCGGCTACTGGTGGATTGGGAGACCCGGCCAATGGTAAATCTTTGTTTAATTCTTTATGTGCTGCATGTCATAAACCCTATTCTGAATCTATAGGCCCGGCCCTTAACGGTGTTACTGAAAGACGTGACATGGATTGGCTTTATCAGTGGATCCACAATAGTACTAATCTTATTGCTTCTGGAGATTCTGAAGCTGTAGCTGTTTTTGAGGAATACAACGAGACGGTAATGCCTCCTTTTCCTCAGTTGACAGAAGCTCAGATAAATGACATTCTGGCCTACGTAGAGCAGCCAAAACCTGAAGCTCCGGTTTCGGCTCAACAAAGTGGGGCTGAAGGTGCTGGTGGTGGAGGCCAGGGGGTTTCAACCAACCTGATCTTGGGGGTTCTTGCTTTTGTGTTGCTAATGTTATTGGCTGTATTATTTCTTGTAAACAAAACCCTTAGAAATTTCGCTGCAGCTAGTGGTGTGGTGATCCCCGAAAAACCAAAAAGAAAACCATTATACAAATCCTTTGTAGAAAACCAATTCCTTGTGGTGGTGCTCGCTGTGGTAGTGCTTCTTGGTGTTGCATATTATGGATATGGATATATGATGCAGGTTGGGGTAGATCAGGGTTATCAGCCAATCCAGCCAATTCACTTTTCACATAGAATACATGCCGGGGATAACCAGATAGAGTGTAAATTCTGTCACTCTTCTGCACGGACGTCGAAAACTTCAGGGATACCTTCGTTAAATGTATGTATGAACTGTCATAAATCGATTGCTGAAGTTGCTCCGGAAACGGCGACTGCAGAGTTTACAAAAGAATTTTATGATAAAGAAATAGCCAAGTTGTATGAGGCAACAGGTTGGGAGCCTGGATCAAGAACATATTCTGGTGAGGCAAAGCCGGTAAAGTGGGTTCGTTTACACAATCTGCCTGATTTTGCGTATTTTAATCACTCTCAGCACGTATCCGTACAGGGAACTCAGTGTCAAACGTGTCATGGTCCTGTTGAGGAAATGGAGGTGATGTATCAGCATGCGCCTTTAACAATGGGGTGGTGTGTAAATTGTCATCGTGAGACTAAGGTGAATATGGTGGGCAATGAATATTACGAAAAAATCCATGAAGAACTGGCTAAAAAGTATGGGGTGGAAGAAGTTACTGCTGCTGATTTAGGTGGGATAGAATGTGGTAAATGCCATTATTAAAATGTTTTTTCTGCTGAAGAGCAGGTTTAATTTAGAAGTTAATATTTAGATATATATGTCATCAAACAAAAAATACTGGACAAGTGTTGAGGAACTGGATAAGAACAGTTCTATTGTTGAGGCGCTACAACAGAAGGAATTTGTTGAGGAAATACCGGTTGATGAATTTTTAGGAGATAAAAACTCTCTGGAAAGTTCTAAAACATCAAGAAGGGATTTTCTTAAGTATGTTGGTTTTAGTACTGCAGCAGCAACGCTTGCAGCCTGTGAAGGACCTGTTGTTAAATCTATACCTTATGTAGTGCAGCCGGAACGAATTGTTCCTGGTAATGCAAATTACTACGCTACTACGATGGCCGATGGTTTCGATTTCGCCGGGGTTCTTGTAAAGACCCGGGAAGGAAGGCCTATAAAGATTGAGGTTAATACCATGGCTAATACCGGCGCGAATGCAAGGGTTCAGGCTTCAGTGTTATCTCTTTATGATAGAAAAAGGCTCAAAAACCCCAAGGCTAATGGACAAAATATCTCCTGGGAGGAGTTTGATAGTTCGGTTAAAGGAAGATTAGATAATGTTAATGGGGAAATTGCATTGCTTACCCCAACGTTTGCAAGTCCATCTACGGCGCGAATCATTAGTGAATTTTCAGAAAAGTACGGTAATGTAAGACATGTTGTCTACGATGCTGTTTCTGAAGATGCTGCTCTTAATGCATTTCAGGCAAGATATGGAAGACGCGCATTACCGGCTTATGACTTTTCGAGGGCTGAAACTATCGTTTCTGTGGGTGCTGATTTCTTGGGAGACTGGAATGGTGGTGGATATGATTCAAAGTATGCTCTGGGACGTATTCCTAAAAACGGAAGGATGTCCAGGCATATTCAGTTTGAAGCCAATATGAGCTTGTCTGGTGCGAATGCCGATAAGCGTGTTCCTTTAAAGCCATCTCAGCAAAAGGCGGTAATGGCTGCTCTTTATGGTTATATTGTAAATGGTGCTTCTACCAGCAACCTTCCTTCAGAACTTGATGATATCGTTGTTAAAGCTGCTGCTCAACTGAGGCGTGCAGGAAGTAATGCGGTTGTAATTACCGGTATTCCTGATAATGATGCCCAGTCGTTAGCATTGGCAATAAATGAAAGCCTTGGAAGTGCTGTAATGGATGTTGAAAATCCCAGAATGCTAAGGCAGGGAAACGCTACTGCAGTTACTGAGCTTGTGAACGATATGGCTGCAGGTAATATTGGAGCTGTAATTATCGCGGGTGTAAATCCGGTTTATAGTTTGCCTAACTCCTTAGAGTTTGTAGAGGGGCTTAAAAACGTTGAACTTTCAGTAGCCTTTACATCTAAAGAAGATGAAACAGCAAAACTATGTGAATTTGTAGGTCCAACTCCACATTATTTAGAAAGTTGGGGGGACGTACAATTCACAACCAGAAATGTTGCTTTGATGCAGCCAACTATACGGCCGCTTTTTAATACAAGACAATTACAGGATACATTGTTAAACTGGAGTGATAATTCTCAAAATTATTACGAGTATCTAAAAGAAATGTGGTCTGGATCTTTGGGTGCCGAAGGTTGGAATCAGGGTTTACATGATGGAGCATTTGAGCTGGATGCAGCTTCTGAGTTTGCTGCTGCCGGTGATGTTGCCGAAGCTTTACCGGAAATGAACAGTGATTCTGTTGCGGCAAGAAATCTTTCTTCGGCAATAGATGAAGAAGCAGGTCTTGAATTAGAACTTTATACTTCTGTTGCTATGGGAGATGGCCAGCAGGCTAACAATCCCTGGCTTCAGGAAATGCCTGATCCTCTTACGAGAGCATCATGGGATAATTACTTAAAAATTTCCCGGGTAGACGCAGAAGAAATGGGACTTGAAAATTATCACGTTTCTAATGGGGGGCTAAACGGAAGCAAAGTTAATATTACACTTGGAGATACTGTTGTAAAAGATGTTCCTGTCTACATTCAGCCTGGTCAGGCCAGAGGTTCGGTTGCTTTGGCTTTTGGCTATGGTAAGACTGAGGCTGTACAGGATGAAATGAAAGTTGGTGTTAATGCCTATCCTCTTTATAAGAATTTCAATTCTGTTCAAACCGTTAGCATTGAAAAAGTAGAGGGCATTCATGAATTTGCATGTGTTCAGCTTCATAACACCCTTATGGGAAGAGGTGATATTATAAAGGAGACAACCTTAGAAATTTTTAATACGAAGGATTATCACTTCTGGAATCCTGTTGCTGAAGTTTCTTTAAATCACCAGGAAACGCCAGTCACTTCTCCAGAGGTCGATATTTGGGAAAATTTTGACCGCAGTATTGGGCATCATTTTAATATGTCTATAGATCTTAATGCCTGTACAGGCTGTGGGGCTTGCGTTATCGCATGTCACGTTGAGAATAATGTACCAGTAGTAGGAAAGGAAGAAGTAAGGAGATCAAGAGATATGCACTGGTTGCGTATAGACAGATATTATGCTTCTGAAGATGAAGGTTTTGGAACAGATATAGAAACTAAAGAGAATATGTCCGGTCTGGGCAGTTCCCTTTCCACTTTTGCTGAACTGGAGCAGCCCGCAGATAATCCGCAGGTGGTATTCCAGCCGGTAATGTGTCAGCACTGTAACCAGGCACCATGTGAGACTGTATGTCCTGTAGCAGCAACTGTTCACGGTCGCCAGGGACAAAACCAAATGGTTTATAACCGTTGTGTGGGAACAAGATATTGTGCGAACAACTGTCCATATAAAGTTCGTAGGTTTAACTGGTTCCTATATAACAAAAATGAAGAGTTTGATTATCATATGAGCAATGATCTTGGTCGTATGGTGCTGAATCCTGATGTTACTGTAAGGTCCAGGGGAGTAATGGAGAAATGTTCATTATGTATTCAGAGAACCCAAAAAACTATATTGGATGCAAAAAGGGAAGGAAGACCTGTTCAGGATGGAGAATTCCAGACTGCATGTTCCCTCGCTTGTGATAAAGGTGCAATTGTATTTGGAGATGTGAATGATGAGGAAAGCTTGATATATGAAAAAAGGCAGGATGAAAGGATGTACCACATGTTGGAATATCTTGGCACAAAGCCAAATGTGATGTATCAAACTAAAGTGAGAAATACAGCAGACGCTTAAATAATCAATAATAAAGAATCAATTATAAAAGGATATGTCTCATTACGAAGCACCTATAAGAAAGCCTTTAATAACCGGTAATAAAACGTACCACGACGTCACGTTAGATGTAGTTGCACCGGTAGAGGGAAGGGCTAATAAATCCTGGTGGATTGTTTTCTCCATTGCGCTTGTAGCTTTTATGTGGGGATTAGGATGTATAATCTATACGGTTTCAACCGGGATCGGTACTTGGGGATTAAATAAAACCGTCGGTTGGGCATGGGATATTACCAACTTTGTATGGTGGGTAGGTATTGGTCACGCCGGTACTCTTATTTCCGCGGTACTGTTGCTGTTCCGTCAAAAATGGAGAATGGCGATTAACCGCTCTGCGGAAGCTATGACAATATTCTCGGTAATGCAGGCAGGTCTTTTCCCTATTATTCACATGGGGCGTCCATGGCTGGCTTATTGGGTTTTGCCTATTCCTAATCAGTTTGGAACATTATGGGTTAACTTTAATTCACCGTTGCTTTGGGATGTATTTGCTATTTCCACTTATCTTTCAGTATCTCTCGTATTCTGGTGGACAGGTTTGCTTCCGGATTTTGCAATGATCAGGGACAGGGCTATTACCCCCTTTAATAAAAGGATCTACGGAATTTTATCTTTTGGATGGAGTGGACGGGCTAAAGACTGGCAGCGTTTTGAAGAGGTTTCCCTTGTTCTTGCCGGTTTGGCAACACCATTAGTACTTTCAGTGCACACCATCGTATCTTTTGACTTTGCTACGTCGGTTATTCCTGGTTGGCATACTACAATCTTCCCTCCGTACTTCGTTGCTGGAGCGATTTTCTCTGGATTTGCAATGGTGAACACTTTGCTTATTATTATGAGAAAAGTATCTCATCTTGAAGATTATATTACAATTCAGCATATAGAATTGATGAACATAGTAATTATGATCACCGGTTCTATTGTTGGTACAGCATATATTACAGAGTTGGTTATCGCGTGGTATTCTGGTGTGGAATACGAACAATATGCTTTCCTTAACAGGGCCACAGGTCCTTACTGGTGGGCGTATTGGTCTATGATGACCTGTAACGTATTCTCACCACAATTCATGTGGTTTCCTAAATTGAGAAGAAGTATTATGTTCTCCTTTTTTATCTCGATAGTGGTAAACATTGGAATGTGGTTTGAGCGGTTTGTAATTATCGTTACTTCACTTCACAGAGACTATCTTCCGTCTTCATGGACCATGTTCTCGCCAACTTTTGTCGATATTGGTATTTTTATTGGAACCATTGGATTCTTCTTTGTTTTATTTCTTTTATATGCACGATCTTTCCCTGTAATTGCACAGGCTGAAGTTAAATCTATTCTAAAAGCTTCAGGAGACAGGTATAAGAAATTAAGAACCGAGCATGGTGACCATGTGAAGCATTATGACCCAAATCCAATTCAACAGCCGGTAGCGAATTCTACAAGAGATGAAGATAAGGCAAGGGAATTTAATAAATCACTTCCGGGAGAAACCGAAGATGATGCTAACGGAAAGGGGCACGAGGGTACGGTAAATGCCGATGCATTAACTGGTAGCGAGGTTACAAGGGACAGAATTGACGAAATGCTGGGCAGAATTGGAACTTACGATCCCGCCACGCAATCTCAGGATGACCTGCAGAAGCTTAAAAATGTTGGTCCTTTACTGGAACAGCGTTTACACCAGGTGGGAATCTATCTTTACGATCAGGTTAGTAAACTCACAGAGAAAGATTTCACATTGCTTGATGAAGTTATAGAGGCTTTTCCAATCGCTGAAAAACGTGATAACTGGGTGGCACAGGCAAATGATTTAAAAAATAATAGATAAGAGATGGCATCAAAAGTTATACACGCTATTTATAATGATGACGACTTGCTTATACAGGCAGTGAAGCAGGTTCGTGAAGCACGCTATCATATTGGGGAGGTTTATACTCCGTTCCCGGTGCACGGTCTGGATAAAGTAATGGGTCTTGCTCCAACAAGATTAGCTATTACTTCTTTTATCTACGGTGTAATTGGACTGAGTGTGGCGATCGCAATGATGAATTTTATAATGATAAAAGACTGGCCACAGGATATTGGAGGGAAGCCGAGTTTTAGTTTTCTTCAAAATTTACCGGCGTTTGTGCCTATTATGTTTGAACTTACTGTGTTTTTTGCAGCTCACTTAATGGTTATTACCTTCTATATGAGAAGTAAATTATGGCCTTTTAAGAAAGCTGAAAATCCTGACTTAAGAACAACAGATGATATGTTCCTTATGGAAGTTGATGCGGCAAGTCATAATATAGATGAGCTTACAAAATTCTTATATGATACAGGGGCATCTGAAATTAAACTAATTGAAAAATAAATAGACATAATGAAAAGTTTATTTAAAAGATACTTATTGTTATTCATAATGGCTGCGACTGTGGTTTCTTGTGTTGAGAATTCAAAGCCAAATTACGAATACATGCCAAACATGTATCGTACCGTTCCTTATGAAACCTATGGAGAATATCCAATTTTTGAAAATGGGCAGGAAGCGAAATTACCTGTAGAAGGAACTGTTTCCAGGGGATGGATGCCTTATCCATACGAAAATGATGCAGAAGGCTACGCATCTGCCAAAGCAAATCTTCAAAATCCTCTACCTTACACAGAAGATAATCTTGCTGCGGGACAACAGCTATACACGATTTACTGCGCAGTCTGCCACGGTGATGATGGTGACGGACAGGGAATATTAGCCGAAAGAGAAAAGATTCTTGGTGTTCCGGCTTATGATGATGCCGGTAGGGCTATTACAGAAGGAAGTGTGTACCATGTGATGTATTATGGCCTCAATAACATGGGCTCTTATGCTTCTCAAACTTCTATCGAGGAGCGTTGGTTAATCGATCATTATGTAATGAGTCTTAAAGATCAATTAGCAGGAAATCCAGAAAGAGAATTTGAAGAAGCTGCTGGTTTTAATGAGGTGGAAAATCTTATCCCGGCAGTTAATGCGGTTAAAGAGATGGTTTCCAAAGAAACTTCTACCACGAGTAGCGAGGAGGAAGAAAATCAAAACGAAGAATAAAAGTATTTAGATCTATCATTATGTACACGCTATCCAGTAAATTAAAGTTAACCGCAATTATATGTATGATTGTTGGTGCCATAGGTCTCATATACGGATTTATAGCTGCACCGGATTCTGTGGAAGAGGTCAGGGAAATGATGGCATCACACGGAGAACATGGTGAGACGCATCAGGAAGTAACATACGACGAAGAGGGAGTAGAAGGGGCAAACGAGCACAACTTTCCCAAAGAAGTTGAGGATGCAGGTTATGAAGAAGATCACGAAGGGGAACACGGCGAGGCAGGATCTCATGAAGACGAACATTACGAACATGTTTTGCACCAATTACAGAACAAACCGTGGGCTGCGATATATGTAGCGGCCTTCTTTTTCTTTATGATCTCTCTTGGTACGCTTGCGTTTTATGCTATACAATATGCGGCACAGGCGGGATGGTCCCCAGTATTATTTCGGGTGATGGAAGGTATATCGGCTTACCTGCTGCCGGGAGGAGTAATAATGTTTATTCTTCTTGTACTTTCAGGGCTTCATCTTAATCATCTCTTTATATGGATGGATCCGGAAGTAGTAGCCACAGATGAAATCATTCAGAATAAATCATCTTACCTTAATGTTCCGTTCTTTTTGATTAGAGCTGCAATATATCTTGGTGGATGGATTTTCTTTGGATATTTGTTGAGAAGGAATTCTTTAAGACATGATGAGGCGAATGATAATCGCTGGTTTAAAACCAACTTTAAATTATCTGCAGGATTTCTGGTATTCTTTATAGTTACAGAATCTATGATGTCCTGGGACTGGATTATGAGTGTGGACCCTCACTGGTTTAGCACCTTGTTTGGATGGTACGTTTTCGCAAGTATGTTCGTTTCCGGTATTACAACTATTGCTTTAATAACAATTTATCTGAAATCGCGAGGATACCTGACCTTTGTTAACAACAGCCATATCCACGATTTGGCCAAGTTTATGTTCGGGATCAGTATTTTCTGGACCTACCTTTGGTTTTCACAGTTTATGTTGATCTGGTACTCTAACATACCAGAAGAAGTAGTGTATTATATTACCCGTATGGAGGATTATCGTCTGCCGTTCTTTGGTATGGTGGCCATTAACTTCCTGTTCCCGGTTCTTGTACTAATGAATAGTGACTATAAAAGGGTAAACTGGTTTGTGGTAATGACCGGTATTGTGGTGTTAATTGGACATTATCTGGATATATTTGTAATGATAATGCCTTCAACCGTTGGTGAATCCTGGTTTATTGGAATTCCTGAAATAAGTGCAGTACTTTTCTTTGGAGGATTGTTTACTTTTGTGGTCTTTAATGCACTTACTAAAGCACCGCTTTTGGTGAAGAGAAACCCTTTCCTTAAGGAAAGTGAGAATTACCATTATTAATAAAGAATATTGTTTAAAGAAGAAATTATAAGATGACCGTATTTTTAGTAATAGTAGTACTGGCACTTCTTGCCGTAACGGGTTGGCAAATGTCGAAGATTTTTCAGTTGTCAAGAAGTCCTGATACAGATACATCTGAAATTGCCACCGATAAGGACAATAATAGTCAGGGACTGTTTATGATGGTCTTTGTGATTCTGTTCTTTATCCTAATGGCTTACTGCTTCTGGTATTACAGTAGATTCTATCTTCCGGGAGGAGCATCAGAACATGGTTCGCAGTATGATAACCTGATGTTTATTTCTATCGCTGTTATCATGATCGTGCAGGTGCTAACACAAGCGTTGTTGTTTTATTTTTCCTACTACTACAGAGGGAACAAGCGTAAAAGGGCACTTTTCTATGCAGATAATGATAAGTTGGAATTTATCTGGACCATTATCCCGGTAATTGTACTTTCGGGATTAATCCTTTATGGCCTTTTTACCTGGTCAAGTATTATGAATATAAATGAAGAGGATGATCCTTTAATAGTTGAATTATATGCAAAACAGTTTAGCTGGACGGCCAGGTATGCCGGAGAGGACAATACTTTAGGAAAGGCTAATGTCCGTTTTATAGAAGGTGTAAACACCGTAGGTGTAGATGTAAATGATATTTATGCTGAAGACGACATTGTAGCAACAGAACTGCATTTACCTGTAGGAAGGCCTGTGGTTTTTAAGCTCCGTTCTCAGGATGTACTTCATTCCGCTTATTTCCCACATTTCAGGGCGCAAATGAATGTTGTTCCGGGAATGATAACACAATTTGGCTTTACCCCAACAATCACTACCGAAGATATGCGGAGTTCTGAATATATGGTAGATAAGGTGAGAACGATCAATGAAATAAGAAAAGAAAATAGTCAGCAATTAATGGCTAACGGAGAAGCACCACTGGATTCTTACGAATTCGACTTTTACCTGTTATGTAACAAGATTTGTGGGGTTGCTCATTACAACATGCAAATGAAAATTGTGGTAGAAAGTCCCGAAGATTATAACGCCTGGCTGGCAGAGCAACAAACTTTTGGTGCTACTATGGCAGAGCAGGAACCTCCATCTGGGCAGGAAGCAGAGATTAAGCAAGAGAAGAGGGATGCACCCGAAGAGGTGAGAGAGACGATGGAAGCAATGGAACAAGGAGAAGAAATTTAAAAGATTAAAGAATTAAAGATATGTCAGCAATAGCAAACGCACCGGCTCAGGATCATCACGACGATCATGGACATCATCATAAGCAAACATTTATAACAAAATATATTTTTAGCCAGGATCATAAGATGATTGCCAAGCAATATCTTATTACTGGTCTCCTAATGGGAGTTATCGGTATCCTTATGTCCATTCTTTTCAGAATGCAGTTGGCATGGCCGGAAGAGTCTTTCTGGATCTTTGAAGCACTTCTTGGTAAGTGGGCTCCTGATGGCGTAATGACTCCGTCAGTTTATTTGGCACTTGTAACCATACATGGTACCATCATGGTGTTTTTTGTGCTTACGGCAGGTCTAAGTGGTACTTTCAGTAACCTTTTAATTCCCTTGCAAATTGGCGCAAGAGATATGGCTTCAGGATTCCTTAATATGGTTTCCTATTGGTTGTTCTTTGTATCATGTATTATAATGCTTAGCTCCTTATTCGTAGAAGCAGGACCTGCATCTGCCGGTTGGACTATTTATCCGCCTTTAAGTGCCTTGCCACAGGCCATAGGAGGATCTGGAATGGGAATGACCCTTTGGTTAACATCCATGGCAATCTTTATTGCTTCATCTTTGTTGGGGTCACTAAACTACATTGTAACCGTACTTAACCTAAGAACTAATGGAATGTCCATGACCAGGCTTCCTTTAACAATCTGGGCATTCTTTGTAACTGCAATAATCGGGGTGGTTTCTTTCCCTGTATTACTTTCTGCAGCACTGTTACTTATTATGGACCGTAGCTTCGGAACTTCCTTCTTCCTTAGTGATATTTATTTAGAAGGAGAAGTACTAGCACACCAGGGAGGTTCTCCGGTTCTTTTTGAGCATTTATTCTGGTTCCTTGGTCACCCGGAAGTTTATATTGTTATCCTTCCTGCGATGGGAATCGCTTCAGAAGTTTTAGCTACCAATTCCCGTAAACCTATTTTTGGGTACAGGGCGATGATTGCTTCCATTCTTGCAATTGCCTTCTTATCTACAATAGTTTGGGGTCACCATATGTTCGTGTCCGGAATGAATCCGTTTCTTGGTTCGGTATTTACCTTTACAACTTTATTAATTGCAATCCCTTCTGCAGTAAAAGCTTTTAACTGGATCACAACGATCTGGAAAGGTAACTTGCAGATGAACCCTGCGATGTTGTTTTCCATTGGATTTGTAAGTACGTTTATTACCGGTGGTCTTACCGGGATTATCCTTGGAGATTCCACACTGGATATTAACGTTCACGATACGTATTTTGTGGTAGCTCATTTCCACCTTGTAATGGGTATTTCAGCATTGTACGGACTTTTTGCCGGGGTTTACCACTGGTATCCTAAAATGTTTGGTAGAATGATGAACAAAAATCTCGGTTATATTCACTTCTGGGTTACAATAGCTGGAGCTTACGGAGTATTCTTTCCTATGCACTTTATTGGGATGGCAGGTTTGCCTCGTAGATATTATACCAACACGGCTTTCCCATATTTCGATGACCTTCAGGATGTTAACGTGATTATTACCGTTTCAGCTATCATTACTGCTCTTGTGCAACTGGCTTTTATGTATAACTTCTTTGGTTCTATGTTCTACGGAAAAAAAGCCGTACAAAATCCATGGAAAGCCAATACATTAGAATGGACAACTCCTGTGGAGCATATCCACGGAAACTGGCCGGGACCAATACCATCTGTACACCGTTGGGCTTACGATTACAGTAAAACGAATAAAGATGGTGAATACGTAATTCCTGGGCAGGATTACGTGCCGCAAGATGTGCCGCTTCAGGAGCATGAAGAAGAATTAGGTGAGGGGCACCAGGTGGCAAGTCCTTAAGAATTTTAATTTTGAATATAAAGAAACCCCACAAGATGATTCCTGCGGGGTTTTTCTTTAAATCTTATCTGCTGAATTCCTGGCTCCAGGTGAAATTTTACATATTAAGAAGCGTCCCGTTTGGCAGCTTTTTTCTTTTATCTTTGTGATAAGTTGAAAAAGATAAGCTAAAGCCCACCCCGGCAAAATTAAACCCTGTTTATGAATGAAAATCTTGATCCTACCGGTGAAAATTTTTCTTCGGAAGAATTTGATGTAGAAAGAGCTTTGCGGCCGTTGAGTTTTGATGATTTTGCAGGACAGGATCAGGTGCTGGAAAATCTGAAGATCTTCGTTCAGGCGGCGAATTTAAGAGGGGAAGCATTGGATCATACCCTTTTTCACGGTCCCCCGGGTTTGGGGAAAACCACCCTCGCCCACATTTTGGCAAATGAGCTGAATGTTACGCTAAAGGTTACTTCCGGGCCGGTGCTGGATAAACCCGGTGATCTTGCCGGCTTACTTACCAATCTGGAAGAACGGGATATTCTTTTTATCGATGAGATCCATCGGCTGAGTCCGGTTGTTGAGGAGTATTTATATTCTGCAATGGAAGATTACCGGATAGATATTATGATAGAATCTGGTCCCAATGCGAGAACTGTTCAAATCAATTTAAATCCGTTTACCCTTATTGGTGCCACCACGCGTTCAGGTTTGCTTACCGCACCTATGAGGGCGCGATTTGGAATCGCCAGCAGACTTCAATATTATACAACAGAGCTACTTTCAGATATTGTGCAACGGAGTGCAGAGATCCTTAAAGTTCCTATTGCTCTTGATGCAGCCATCGAAATCGCCGGCAGGAGCAGGGGAACGCCGCGTATAGCAAATGCGCTTTTAAGGCGGGTTCGGGATTTTGCCCAGATTAAAGGGAACGGAAAAATCGACCTGGAAATTGCAAAATATGCCCTTAAAGCGCTAAATGTAGATGCGCATGGCCTGGACGAGATGGACAACAAGATATTAAGTACGATAATTGACAAATTTAAGGGTGGGCCTGTGGGCGTTACCACGCTCGCCACAGCCGTTAGTGAAAGTGCCGAAACTATAGAAGAGGTTTATGAGCCTTTTCTTATTCAGCAGGGCTTTATTTACCGCACTCCGCGTGGCAGGGAGGTCACCGAGGCCGCATACAGGCACTTGGGACGGGTAAAAGGCAACGTCCAGGGCGGACTTTTCTAAGCTGAAGCCGAAAATTGCCAATTTTCGGCTTCAGGATTGGTTTTTAGTTGTTCCATTCTGTGCTTATTGATTCAATAGTTACGCTAGGCAAATTTATTTCATTCAAATAAAAATAAAATTAGATGGGTAAAATAAGATATACATTGATTATTATGTCGTTTTTAATAGGTTTTTCTGTACTCGGACAAGCTGATTATCGCACATCTGCTTCTACTCAAATACAACAGATGATTGATGTTTATAATAATAGAGATATACCCAGATATGTTGATTTCTTATTACCCGCTTACTATGGTAATGATCAGAAAGTTAAAATGGATTTTATAGAAATCTGGAGGAAAATATTAAAAAACGACACCGATAACTTTGAATTTAAGAAGCTAATGAAGTTGACTCACTCAGGAGATCAAGTTCAAGCATTATTTCAAATAAATTTTCGCGATAAAAGAAAGAGTTATATAATAGGAATTTCAGACAACGAGGGTAAAATATGGAAGTTTTCTCAACCTTTAAGCGAAGATGCGCAGTTTGATAAAATTCTGAAATCTATTCCTACTTTAGACCATTCTTTTGCCAAACTTATTGACCCCAATTTCAATAATAGAATAAATTATAATATTGGAGAAGAAATTTCGCCTTTTAATTATACAGACATCTATGGAAATGAAATTTCGTCGCAAGCTTTGAAAGGTAATGTCATCGTTTTAAATTTTTGGGGTACTTGGTGCGCTCCATGTATTAAAGAAATACCCGAATTGAATGAATTGGTTGAGAAGTTTAAAAATGAGAATGTAAGCTTTATTGCACCGGCGGTTAATACCAATAAAAATATGCTCGTCAAGAATTTTTTGACCAAACATCCATTTTTATACGATATTGTTATAGTTGAGGGAAATAATTATAGCGTTACTACATTTCCAACTCACATTATTATTAATCAAAAAAATGAAGTGGTTGATATTATAGAAGGGTATAGTAAAGCTAACACAGAAGAATTGGAAAAAACTATTAAGCAGACGTTGTAAAAACGTTGCCTAATAAGACAAATTGCGGAGAGCGCCTTAAAAATAACGCTTTTACGATCTTTTAAAAACAA
>NZ_JAVRHO010000041.1:0-17664 GCF_031846515.1 Autumnicola lenta | reverse complement strand
CTTCCGGCTTTATCCGCTTTCGCGGATTAAGCCACCATCCCTTGAAAAAAGGGAAGGAGCTATATGCGTGGAAAAAAATACAACACTTTAACCTTTTAGACTTTTCACTTTTCACTTTTCACTTTTTTTGCGTTAGGGATAGCAGCGGTATCCTTATAGCGGGATCTATACCCAAATTTGGCAATTATCGGCACTCATTATTATATATCGTACTACTCCCCTACTCCAAAAGCCGCTATAAGATTTAGCGGATAGCCCGGCCGCGACCTTTTCCGGGAGCGGAAACGCCCGAATAAATAATAATTAGATTAGTTAAAATAAAAGAACCGGAATTCAATTCAAACTTTTCCTTTATGAAAAAGCCCTACGAAGAAAAGGATCTGCTAAACTTAAATTTTACAACTTAAGAAAGATAGAAAAAAGAAATGGATCACGAAAGCAGAAAGAGAGAAAATTAACTCCTTTTATTGATTTTCTTATTATCTTCTCTCCATTTATTAGTCAGCTCGATATACTTGAAGTCCAAAGCCGTTGCCTGTGGTTCCAGTATATCTGACTGAAAAGACCTTTGAAGTATGTCTTCTATTAGAAAATCTTCCTGGTTATTTTTAGGATCATATTCTTCCTTTAAGGAAATATCGAATAAGCTGGCTGTAGTATTGTACCAAAAGGCACGCCAGCCACTCTTAAGGTTCCTTATAAGGTTAAAAGCAGTAGTTCCCGTTTGCCTGTGGATCAATTTTACAAGAATTTGCCCTTCTGTATGGGTTAATTTCTTCAACTCTGCAGAGAACTGGTCTTCTATATAATCCTGAACAATCCTGGTATATCTTTTACGTGCAGACTTCGATTTAATTTCCTCTAACCTGCTATTAAGTTCCAACAGCCTTTCTGAAGCCAATTTGGCATATGGATAAACTTTCCTGGTTTTTCTCCTTAATATAAGATACTGCCGCCTATCCTCATTATTGCTAAATTTCAGTTTTCTTAAAAGGATCACCTCATCCAGGTCTATACTTTTTCTGGGAACGGTATCACCAGCAATAATCATATAGGTCTCCTGTATGGTGTCGTTTTCAACCATTTCTCCCTGAGCATAGCCACTTGAGAATAAGATCCCTAATAATAATGTCCAAATATATCTCACACTTCCATCTTAAATTTCAGAACAGATTTAGCCAAAATCATTCCAAAATTAATGAATCTTCAATTGCAAAGCATTTTATTCTTATTAAATTCGTGCAAATTTTTAAAAGCATGAAAGCAGAAAACATTTTAGATAAAGAATCAATTAATTTTCTAAAAAAATATTTGAATAACGCCGCTCCAACGGGCTATGAATCTGAAGGACAAAAACTCTGGATGGATTACCTGAGGCCTTATGTAGATGAATTTATTACAGATACATATGGCACAGCAGTAGGAGTGATAAATCCTGAAGCAAAATTTAAGGTTGTTATTGAAGGACATGCAGACGAAATTTCGTGGTATGTGAACTATATTACAGACGACGGACTTATTTATGTGATTAGAAACGGTGGAAGCGACCACCAGATTGCTGCTTCTAAAAGGGTAAACATCCATACCAAAAAAGGCATTGTGAAAGGTGTGTTTGGATGGCCGGCAATACATACACGTAAAAAGGAAGATGAGCAATCTCCAAAACTGGAAAATATCTCTATAGACGTAGGTTGCAGTTCTAAAGAAGAAGTTGAGAAACTAGGAGTTCATGTAGGTTGTGTTATTACTTATCCCGATGAATTCTTTATTCTGAATGAAGATAAATTTGTAAGTCGGGCACTAGACAACCGCATTGGCGGGTTTATGGTTGCCCAGGTTGCAAAACTACTAAGGGAGAATAAAAAGGAATTGCCTTTTGGATTGTACGTTACCAACTCTGTACAGGAAGAGATAGGACTACGCGGAGCCGAAATGATTACTCAGCGTATTAAGCCTAACGTAGCAATAGTAACAGATGTTACCCACGACACCACCACACCTATGATTGAAAAGAAAACCAACGGTCTCACGAAAATCGGGGACGGACCGGTAATTTCTTATGCGCCTGCCGTACAAAATAATCTAAGGGAGCTTTTAATTGAAACCGCAGAAAAGAACAAGATTCCGTTTCAACGAATGGCATCTTCGCGGTTTACGGGAACAGATACCGATGCTTTTGCCTACAGTAATGGTGGGGTTGCTTCTGCTTTAATTTCATTACCGCTTCGTTACATGCACACTACAGTAGAGATGGTGCATAAGCAGGATGTGGAAAATGTAATCAGGCTTATTTATGAAAGCGTTCTCCAGATCAAAGACGGGGAAACCTTCAGTTATTTTAAATAATTTCAGGAAAAATATAAGCTAAACTCCTTTTCAGGTTCTTCTGAAAAGGAGTTTTTTATTTCCGTTAGCTTAACTTTCACAGTATTTTATCAGATCCCAGGTTATATTCAGATTATATTGTAGAAAAAAAGCAATGACCCTTTCTCCTGAAGAGGTAAATACTATTATAGAAAACCCCAGAGAAGCTATAGGAATGGCCAATCTCGTTTACGTTTCAGAACATCATCTCTCCATAGAACGTAAAAAAGTAGGCAGAGGTTTTGCCTATTACAGAAAGGATGAAAAAATTTCAGACAATAAGATCCTTGAGCGTATTAAGAAACTTGTAATTCCGCCGGCCTGGCAGAATGTAAGGATCACTCATCTCGAAAATGGGCATTTACAGGTAGTGGGCCGTGATGATAAAGAGCGGAAACAGTACATGTACCATTCTTTATGGACAAAAATAAGAAATCAGACAAAATTTTTTAAAATGGCTGCTTTTGGGCACCGTCTTCCAAAGATCAGGAAACAGGTGGATGAGGACTTAGACCTGCCCGAGATGAGCAGGCGTAAAATCCTGGCGCTCATAATTCGCCTTATGGAAGAAACCCACATCAGGATTGGTAACGACTATTATGCGAAGAACAATAAAACCTACGGACTTTCAACCTTCAGGTCTCGGCACCTGAAGACCTACAAAAATGAAGTGAAATTTGAATTTGTAGGTAAAAAGGGTAAAGAACATTCTATAAGCGTAAAGGACAAACAACTCATTAAACTTATTAATCAATGTGAAGAAATCCCCGGGTGGGAACTCTTTAAATTTTATGATGAGAATGGAGAGAAACATGCGATAGATAGTGGGATGATTAATGGGTATATTCATGAACTGAGTGGCGACATGTTCTCTGCCAAAGACTTCAGGACCTGGTCTGCAACAAAAATATTTTTTGAAACGCTAAGGGAACTGGGTTATACTGAAGATGAAAAAGAAAACAAGAAAAACCTGATCACAGCATTTGATGCCGCTGCCACGGGTCTGGGAAATACCCGCAGCGTGTGCCGCACCTATTATGTGCATCCTAAGATTGTGACTTCCTACGAGAATGGCGAGATTGTGCCTTATTTTAAAAAGGTAAAAAAAGACGAGAGTAAAAATTACACCTCACTTTCTGAAACAGAAAAAATAATCCTTAAGATGATTAAAGATTATGAGATCGAAATTTGACATTTTTAGGCATCTGCTATAGAAGTCTGTTTCTGTAGAAAAATCCCTTGCTTCCTTTTTGTAAATTTGCGGTATGAAGAATACCATTTCAGCAAGAATAGCAGACTTTCTAAAGGATTTCCCACCTTTTTCACTTCTGGAAGAAAAACATCTTCTCACCATTTCAAAAGAAGTGAAGGTTATCTATATGGAAAAAGGTAAACCAGTTTTTAGGAAAGGAGAAAAAGGCCATGAACACTTCTACATCGTTAACAAAGGTGCCATTGATCTCCAGAAGATCAAGGAAAACGGCGAAGCAGAGACTATTGATAAATGTGATGAAGGTGACATTTTTGGTTTAAGGCCATTATTTGCCAAAGAAAATTACCTAATAAATGCCGATACTGACGAGGAAAGTATTTTATACGCTATTCCCATTTCAATCTTTAAACCTATAGCCGAAAGCAATTCCCCCGTAGGAAATTTTTTAATTGAAAGCTTTGCCTCCAATACCCGCAATCCCTATTCCCCGGAACATAGGGGGCAACTGGTCACCGATAATTCCATAGAATTCAAGACAGATTCCATGTATGAATTGCAACCTGTACCGATTGTAAAAAGAATTGTTACTGTACCGCCCGAAACTACTATCAGGACTGCCGCCACCTTAATGAGCAATAAAAAAGTGGGTTCTATTTTGATTACCGAAAACGAACTTCCCACAGGTATAGTGACCGATATGGATTTCAGGACAATGGTGGCTACAGGAAGGTTAAGCATAGATACTCCTGTTTCTGAAATTATGACATCCCCGGTTATTTGCTACTCCAGGAGCATCACCATTGCACAGGCGCAGTTAACGATGATGAAGCACAACATTAATCACATTTGTATCACTAGAGACGGCACTCCAAATACAAAGGTAAAGGGAATAGTGTCTGAACATGACATTATTGTTTCGCAGGCAAATAATCCTTCTGTTTTAATGAAGGCTATCAACAGGGCAAGCAGCACTAAAAAACTGAAGAAAGTAAGGAATAAGATAATGCAACTTTTAAAAGGTTACCTGGATCATAATATTCCGCTGACGCATATTTCTAAAATTATTTTTGAGCTTAATGATGCTACAATTAAGAGAATAATAAACCGTTGCATAGAGAAAATGGAAACTCCTCCCCCGGTGAAGTTCGCCTGGCTTTCCCTGGGCAGCCAGGGGAGAAAAGAGCAGTTACTGCATACAGATCAGGATAACGCTTTGGTTTTTGAAGACGTTCCGGAAGAAAAACTGGAAGAAACAAAAGAATATTTTCTAAAGCTGTCCAAAAAGGTAACCAAAAGACTCAGCATAATTGGCTATGAATTTTGTCCGGCAGATATGATGGCCCGTAATCCGCAGTATTGTCTCAGTCTGCAGGAATGGAAAGAACAATTCTCTGATTGGATTGTAGAACCGGGATCAGATGAAATTCTGCTTTGTTCGATATTTTTTGATTACGATATTTCTTATGGAGACGTTAGCCTCTCCAACGGACTGGCCGATCATATTTATCAGGAAATTAGCTCCTACAAAAAGTTCCTCACTTTGCTCGCGGCAAGTGCGCTCCGAAATCCTACACCGCTGGGATTTTTCCGCCAGTTTTTAGTCGAGCATGATGGGGAAAACAAAGATTTTTTTGATATAAAGAAACGTGCCATTACTCCGCTTACCGATGCGGGCCGTGTCTTAAGCCTCTCTCACCAGGTAAAAAACATGAGCAATACGGCAGAGCGGTTCGAGAAACTTGCACAACTGGAACCGGGGAACAAAGAACTTTACCTCGCCTGCTCCTACTCTTCTAAAGCGCTGCTAAAATTCAGGACTAAACAGGGACTGCTCCATAAAGACAGCGGGAGATTTATTAACCTTCAGGATTTGAGCAAAGAAGATAAAATTAAGCTTAAACGCTGCTTTAAAAGTATTAAAGACGTTCAGGAGTTAATCAAATTCAGGTTCGAAATTTCATCTTTTATATCATGATTTTTAACTGGTTTAAAAAGAAAGAACCGCAGGATCTGCCGGATTTCTGGAACACTTACGCTAAGAATTTTGATCAAAAATTACCTGAGAAAATTTCAGATGTCCGGTTTGTTGTACTGGATACAGAGACGACGGGTTTTGACTTTAGAGAGGACCGCATGCTGTGCATTGGAGCTGTGAGTGTGCAGCACAACCAGGTAGATATGGCAGACAATTTTGAGATTTATATTGAACAGGAAAAATTTAATCCCGAATCTGTTGAAATACACGGAATAATAAAAAATGAAAAAGTAGCAACTTTATCTGAAGAAGAAGCTGTTAAACATTTTCTGAATTATATTGAAAATGCTGTACTTGTGGCCCACCACGCGAATTTTGACATCACCATGATCAATAAGGCACTAAAGCGAATGGGACTTCCAAAACTTAAAAACCGTATTCTGGATACCATGTTTTTGTACCGGAGAACCAGAATTACTTCAAATCTTATAGACAGGGAAAAAAATTATTCACTCGACGAAATAGCTGAAGCATATACTATTGATGTTTCAGACCGGCATACCGCGGCCGGCGATGCTTTTATAACGGCTGTTGCCTTTTTAAAAATCCTCGGCAGACTGAATAAAAACGGACAAATGAAATTAAAGAATTTGTTCTGAAACAAAAAAAGGCTGTCCAGGGAGTTATCCTGAAACAGCCTTTTTTTAAATTTCTGAACGTCCTTTGTATCCATTACCTGAACAAATTCCGGATTCAACAGCGTGAAAGCCATTGAGGTTCGAGGAATTTTTCTAAGTAATTTTATAAAAATCTAAATTTACTTTTCGGCTTCTTGCTATTCATAAAACTCAAAACGATAGTCATAGATTGACCAATTAGATGAAATTAATTCTACTCTATGTTGATCTTTAACTGAATAAGTATAATGATAATCCGTTAAAGGATTAGAATAATCATCAGCGCTATAAGGTTGTTCTCTCCTGATAGCAAAGATATTTTTTGAAAATGGTGGAATGCTAACAGTTGTGGCCCTCCAGGGCTCAATGGATTTTAAATAATAGTATGGATTGACCACATTTGGGTTATAATCCACAAATTCAATTTGAAGTGTATCATTTTTATAAACTGCAATTAAATTTTCACCCGAATACTCAAAATTTACTTTTTGATATATTGATCTATTGCCCTCTTCATGTATATATTCTTTTTCAACTAAATTTCCATTTTTATAAATAAGGTTAGTAGTCCTATAAATCGTGGAAATCGTACATTTTTCACCATTCCAAACTATTTCATAATCCAGGGAACTACCACCATTAACTTCTATAAGCCTTCCTTCCTCGTCATACTCAAAATAGATATTTTCATCACCACCATAATCTGCTTCTGTAACAAAACCTGATTCTATGGTATATTCCCTTTCATACAATACGGTCGTATCATTT
This sequence comes from Autumnicola lenta, assembly GCF_031846515.1. NCBI lineage: Bacteria > Pseudomonadati > Bacteroidota > Flavobacteriia > Flavobacteriales > Flavobacteriaceae > Autumnicola > Autumnicola lenta. Next base: position 10,667 of record NZ_JAVRHO010000041.1, on the reverse strand, counting down.
GTTCCATAGGGTATCCAGTAACTAATTTCTTTAACTTTTGAAAAGTCAGGTATTGTTTCTAAAGAGGGATTATCTTCATCTTCACTACACCCTATGCAAAGCATCAGAAAGACGAGAAAAAAAAGCTTTTTCATATTAATTTGATTTTACTAAACCATCCAGTCTTTCAATTTAAGATCCCTGAGAAGCATTTAATCTGACATGAGCATGATGAATATTTCGAGAATATTACATTGAACTCTTAATAATTTCATCAACCACTTCAGGATTAAGTAATGTGGAAGTATCACCAAGGTCGGAAGTATCATTAGAAGCAATTTTTCGCAAGATCCTCCTCATAATTTTTCCACTCCGGGTTTTTGGTAGTCCGCTTACAAACTGGATTTTTTCCGGTTTTGCAATTGGCCCCACCCTATCAGAAATCTGCTGATTAATTTCCTTTCTCAGGTTATCCTGATTCCTGGATTCTCCGGTTTCCTTCAGAATAACAAATGCGTATAGCGCATTTCCTTTTACTTCATGCGGAAAACCAACAATAGCAGATTCTGCCACCGCCGGATGTTCATTAATCGCGTCTTCAATAGGTGCCGTTCCAAGATTGTGGCCAGAAACAATAATTACATCATCTACCCTCCCTGTAATACGGTAATATCCAACCTCATCGCGCAAGGCTCCGTCCCCGGTAAAATATTTGTTTTCAAAAGCAGAAAAATAAGTTTCTTTATATCGCTTATGGTTTCCATAGATCGTGCGTGCCATAGAAGGCCATGGGAATTTAATGCAAAGCCTTCCATCTACCTGATTTCCTTTTAATTCAGCTCCATTTTCATCCATAAGAGCCGGCTGAATTCCAGGAAATGGTAAGGTTGCGTAGGTAGGCTTGGCCGGGGTTACGTAGGGAATTGGGGAAATCATGATTCCGCCGGTTTCCGTTTGCCACCATGTATCCACGATGGGGCTCTTATTTTTACCAATATTGTCATTATACCAATGCCACGCCTCTTCATTTATAGGTTCTCCAACAGAGCCGAGAACCTTCAAGGAAGAAAGATCATATTTTTCCACAAATTCTATATTGCGCTTTGCGAGAGAACGAATTGCTGTGGGAGCCGTATAAAACTGGTTAACTTTATGTTTTTCAACCACTTCCCAGAAACGGCCATAATCTGGATAAGAAGGAACACCTTCAAACATCACTGTAGTGGCGCCGTTTGCCAATGGCCCATATAAAATATAAGAATGCCCGGTAATCCAGCCAATATCAGCGGTACACCAGTAAACGTCTTCCTCTTTATACTGAAAAATGTTTTTGAAAGTATAAGCGGTATAAACCATATAACCTCCCGTAGTATGCACCATACCTTTTGGAGTCCCCGTAGATCCTGAAGTATAAAGGATAAACAATGGATCTTCAGCATCCATAATTTCAGGTTCACATTCTGAAGATGCCTCGTCCAGTAACGGCTGTAACCATTTATCCCGACCTTCTTTTATTTCAATATCAGAATTAACCCTTTTTGCCACCAGAACAGTTTCTACATTTGGGCAGTCTTCAAGAGCTTTATCAACAATTCCATTTAGATCCAGCGTTTTATTACCACGGAAAGAACCATCAGCAGTAATCAGCATTTTACAATCTGCATCATTGGTTCGGGTGGCCAGTGCTGTAGCCGAAAAACCTGCAAAAACAACAGAGTGGATTGCACCAATTCGTGCACAGGCGAGCATGGCTACAGAAAGTTCCGGAATCATAGGTAGGTAAATACAAACCTTATCGCCCTTTTTAATTCCGTTGTCCTTAAGAACATTGGCAAATTTATTCACCCTTTCCAAAAGCTCCTTATAGGAAATATGCAGTGATTCTTCTTCAGGATCATTAGGTTCCCAGATAATTGCGGTTTTCTCGCCCCGGGTAAGCAGGTGCCGGTCCACACAATTTTCAGTAATATTCAGCTTTGCATTTTCAAACCATTTAATTTCCGGTTTGGAAAAATCCCAACTAAGCACCTTATCCCATTTCTTACGCCATGTAAAATGCTCTTCTGCCACTTCTTCCCAGAAATTTTCGGGTTCTCTAACAGATTTTCGGTATACCTGGAAATATTCTTCTAAATTTTTAATACTATAATTACTCATTTTTCTAGAAAAGTTGGTTAAATCAATAATTGCTTCAGAAAATGTCTTTCCTATTTTTTCGGAAAGGGCAAAGAAGATTATAAATCCTCATTTATTCCGCAATATCTTTATTTAGCCTTAAATCTATTGAATTTTCATTAAATCTGAAGAAGTTTTCCGGGTTTTTAACCGGAAATATGCCAATAAAAAAGCGATATAATAATATACCGCTTATAATATTCAAAAGTTTACCGTGTTATTTTACGAAAGCTGCTAATAATAGCTCCTCATCAAGATATAGTGCCGAAAATTGCCATTTTCGGCATGTCGCTTTAACGGAGATAATTCAGTACATTTTTTTCTATACGTTCCTGAATATTGGAAACATCGGCCTTTACAAATTCTTCTCCGGTAATCTTCTCATAGAGCTCAATGTATCTTTCTGAAACAGAAGTGATGTATTCGTCTGTCATTTCAGGAACTTTTTGTCCTTCCAGCCCCTGAAAATTATTTTGGATAAGCCACTGCCTTACAAATTCCTTCGAAAGCTGTTTTTGAGGCTCTTTTTCCTGCTGGCGCTGCTCATAACCTTCAGAATAGAAATAGCGGGAAGAATCTGGCGTGTGGATCTCATCTATAAGAACAATTTTCCCTTCCCTGGTCTTCCCAAATTCATATTTGGTATCTACCAGGATTAATCCGCGTTCTGCAGCAATGTCAGTCCCACGTTTAAACAGTTTTCGGGTATAATCTTCCAGTACTTTATAATCTTCTTCAGAAACAATTCCTCTTTTTATAATATCGTCCCTGGAAATATCCTCATCATGATCTCCTTTTTCAGCTTTTGTCGCCGGCGTGATAATAGGAGTGGGAAATTTGTCATTTTCCTGCATCCCGTCAGGCATTTCTACTCCGCACAGGCTTCTTTTTCCATCATGATATTCCCTGGCAGCATGACCAGAAAGATATCCGCGAATCACCATTTCTACCATAAAAGGTTCGCAGGTTTGTCCTACGGCCACATTAGGGTCTGGAGTTGCTTCCAGCCAATTTGGTACAATATCTTCGGTATCCTTCATCATCTTTGTGGCGATCTGATTCAGGATTTGTCCCTTATACGGAATTCCTTTCGGCATCACCACATCAAAAGCTGAAAGCCTGTCGCTTGCGATCATTACAAGCCGCTCATCTTCCAAAGCGTAAACATCACGCACTTTCCCTTTATAAACCGATTTTTGTGCGGGAAAATTGAAATTTGTCTTTGTAATTGTATTATTCATCAATAAATCAGATTCTATAAAATTAAAAGGAAGAAAATTCTAAAATTTAATTCTTCCAATGAAGACCTCACAGGTTTTTGAAACCTGTGAGGTCTAATACATTCTACTATTCAGTATGTTCAATTTCTTTGTAAGCTGCAATTACTTTTTTCACAAGTCTGTGCCTTATCACGTCTTTATCATCCAGATGAACAATACCAACTCCTTTTACATCCTTCAGAATTAAAAGTGCTTCTTTTAATCCTGAGATCACCCGTCGCGGGAGATCGATCTGTCCGGGATCGCCGGTAATCATAAATTTCGCATTTTTCCCCATCCTCGTCAGGAACATTTTCATTTGGGCATGGGTGGTATTCTGCGCCTCATCCAGGATTACAAAAGCATTGTCTAAAGTCCTCCCTCGCATAAACGCCAGAGGGGCGATCTGGATAATCCCTTTTTCAATAAAAGTTTCCAGTTTTTCATGAGGGATCATGTCCCGAAGTCCGTCATACAGCGGCTGCATATAGGGATCCAGTTTCTCTTTAAGATCTCCCGGAAGAAAGCCCAGGTTCTCCCCTGCCTCTACCGCGGGCCGCGTAAGAATGATCCTTTTCACCTGCTTTTCCTTGAGTGCTTTTACGGCAAGGGCCACCCCGGTATATGTTTTTCCTGTTCCTGCGGGACCTACCGCAAAGATCATATCGTTTTTAAAACTGAGTTCTACAAGTTTACGCTGATTGGCAGTTTGCGCCTTTATCAATTTCCCGCTAACCCCGTGTACCAGAACCTGACCACTTGCTTCAGATGCACTGTAATCATCCCTACTATCGCTGGTAAGTACCCTTTCGATTACATTTTCATCCAACTTATTATATTTTCCGAAGTGGTCCATCAACATATTAAAACGCATATCGAATTCCTCCAGCATTTCTTCGTCTCCAAAGACTTTAATTTTACTGCCCCTTGCAACAATTTTTAATTTAGGAAAGTACTTCTTAAGAAGTTCTATATGTTCATTCTGCTGACCAAAAAATTCTCTTGGATTAATTTCCGAAAGTTCGATTACGAGTTCGTTCAAAAGCCTATGATTTTATATTAATGTAAAGTGGGAAGTGTCTCAAATTATCGACTAATTTTTATTATTTTATCTCGGCCGGTACTATTCGGCACCGCCTGTTTTTGCTCGTTAAGAACGATTTAATTTTAGCCAATTTCCAATTGTATTGAATAAAATAAAATTATCTTCGCTTACTATACAAACTTAGGTAAAAAAACCCGTTACAACTTAAAAAATATATTAACATTCACCTATGGCCATCATCACTTTAACGACCGATTTTGGAGAGAAAGATTATTTTGCAGGGGCAGTTAAAGGAGCTATTTATAGTGAATTAGATGAAGTTAGAATTGTTGATATTTCCCATTCTGTTTCTCCTTTTCATATAAGTGAGGCCGCATATATTATTAAAAACGCCTACAAGAGTTTTCCTAAAGGTTCTATTCACATTATTGGAATAGATTCTGAACTAACTCCGGAAAATAAACATCTGGCAGTTTACCTGGATGAGCATTACTTTATTTGTGCCAACAACGGAATACTTTCTTTACTGGCTTCAGAAATTAATCCTGAAAAAATTGTGGAAATTAATATCCACGATAAGATTGACACGAATTTTCCGGTCCTGGATGTATTTGTAAAAGTAGCTTGCCACCTTGCCCGCGGGGGAACCCTGGAAGTTATTGGGAAAAATATAAACGAGATTAAATACCTGAAGCAGTTAGAGCCTTTGATTAATTCCGAAAGGAACCAGATTATAGGGCATGTGCTGTATATCGATAACTACGGAAATGTGGTGACCAATATTAGCCGCAAATTTTTCGAAAATGTTGGAAAAGGCAGGGATTTTGTAATGAGTGCCCGTATGGTGACTTTTTCTGAAATTTTTGAAACCTATAGCGATGCCATTAATTTTGATCTCGAAAAAGAAAAACGCGGAGAAGAGGACGGTAAGAAGTTAGCTGTCTTTAATTCTGCAGGATATATAGAGCTTGCAATTTATAAAAGCAATCCGCATACGATTGGTAGTGCTTCTACCCTGTTTGGGCTGGATCTTCTGGACACCGTAACCATTAATTTTAAATAGATGCTGGTAAGAATAGTAAAAATGGGCTTTGCTCCTGAAAATATTGACACTTTTCTGAATAATTTTGAAGAAAACAAACTGAAGATCCGCGGATTTGAAGGATGTGAATTGCTTGAATTGTATAGGGGAAAAGACAATACCAACCAGTTTTTTACGTATAGTTACTGGCAGAATGAACAAGCGCTGGAAAACTACCGCAATTCGGAATTATTTAAGGGCGTCTGGGCAAAAACAAAAATTTTGTTCAACGAAAAACCGGAAGCCTGGAGTGTAGATAAGGAATGGAGCAGCGTATAAAGGTTTAAGGTTTAAGGTTTAAGGTTTAAGGTTTAAGGTTTAAGGTTTAAGGTTTAAATTGCCTTTTTTGGAGTTAATACACCATAAATAAGGAACGCATTTAAAGAATTTTTCAACAACAAACGCTAAACGAAAAATAACAGAAAACTCACAACAGACAACTGAAGAAAAATGTTCGCGATACTAAATAAAGAAATACAATCCTTTTTTTCCTCGCCAATTGGGTATTTGGTGATCGGGATATTTCTGGTGGTTTGCGGATTATTCCTTTTTGTTTTTTCGGGAGAATACAATATTCTGGATAATGGTTTTGCAGATGTAAAACCGTTTTTTAATCTCGCGCCGTGGATCTTTACTTTTCTTATTCCGGCGATTACCATGAAAAGCTTTTCCGAAGAAAAAAAACAGGGCACAATGGAATTATTACTGACCAAACCGATCGGGTTATGGCAGTTAATTTCCGGCAAATATTTGGGTGCACTGATATTGGTAATTTTAGCTATTGTACCTTCAATTCTATATGTATTAACGATTTACCAGCTTGGAAATCCTGTTGGAAACCTGGATGTTGGTGCCACGTTGGGTTCTTATTCGGGACTCATTTTTTTGGGTGGTTGCTATACGGCAATTGGCATTTTTGCTTCCAGCCTTACCAACAATCAGATTGTAGCCTTTATTGTGGCTGTTTTTCTCTGCTTCCTCTGCTATTTTGCGTTTGAAGGTCTTGCGAATTACGACCTTTTTAGCAGTGCCACTTACGGGCTGGAATATTTGGGGATTAGTTATCATTACCAAAGCATTAGCCGCGGAGTGGTAGACACCCGCGATATTATCTACTTCTTCAGCCTTATCTTTTTATTTCTGAAGCTCACGCATCTTAGTTTAAAATCAATTCAGCAAAAATCCTGATCTTGAAGAAAACCGGCACATATAAATCCCTGGCGATCCTCATAGCAGGCTTAATTCTGCTGAATATTTTGGCCGCGAATTTCTTTACGCGTTTTGATCTTACTCAGGATAATCGCTATACACTTTCTAGTGCATCAAAAAATATAATTGAAGGCGTGGAAAAACCGGTGATTATCGATGTTTTCCTTCAGGGAAATTTTCCACCGGAATTTCGCAGACTGCGAAACGAAACGAGCCAGCTTTTAGAAGAGTTTGCTGCTTATAACTCCAATATTAGAGTCAATTTTATAAACCCCATTGAAGAAGGTCAGGATGCTAATGCCGTGGCGCAGGAGTTTCTTCAAATGGGGATGACGCCCGCCAGGGTAAGCGTTCAGGAAAGCGGCAAGACCAGTGAGGAAATTGTTTTCCCATGGGCGATCGCCAATTATGAAGATAAAACGGTGAAAATTCCGTTGCTGAAAAATACACTTGGCGCCACAGACGAGGATCGCGTAACCAACAGCGTGCAGCAACTGGAATATGCCTTTGCCGATGCCCTGAACAAACTCGTTTCCCCAAAGGAGAAAAAAATTGCAGTGATGCGCGGAAATGGCGAACTACCGGACGCCAATATTGCCGATTTTCTACAAACGCTTCAGGAGTATTACTACATTGCTCCGTTTACTTTGGATTCCGCAGCTCAAAATCCGCAAAAAACACTTCAGAATTTAAATGAGTTTGATTTGATCCTTGAGGCTAAACCAACGCAACCCTACACCGAAAATGAGAAATTTGTCCTGGATCAATACACGATGAACGGCGGCAAATCCCTGTGGCTCGTGGAAAGTGTTGCGATGGAAACCGACAGCCTCTTAAACCAATCCGGCACCGCTTATGCGCTTCCGCAAGATTTGAACCTTGGCGATCTTTTCTTCTCCTACGGGATCAGGATTAATCCGGTACTTATTAACGATCTTTATTCTGCGCCGATTATTTTGGCTTCGGGAAGTGGCAATAACACGAGGTTTAATCCGTATCCCTGGTTTTATAGTCCGCTAAGCTCCTCCCCCAACGACCATCCAATTATCAACAATATTGAGGCGGTGAAATTTGAATATGCCAACCAGATCGATACGCTTGCCAACGATGTGGAAAAAACTATCCTTTTAAGCAGCTCCCCGCGTACAAAAATAGAAGGAACCCCACTACAAATAAGCCTGGAAATGGTAAGCCAAAAACCTCAAATATCGACCTATACAGATGGTGAACAACCACTCGCTGTTTTGCTTGAAGGCGAATTTACTTCAGCATATAAAAACCGGGTAAAACCATTTGATGTTCCAAATCCTTTAAATAAAAGTGAAGCAACCAAAATGCTGGTGATTTCTGATGGCGATGTGATTAAAAACGACCTGCAGCGCGGTGCTCCGCTGGAACTGGGGTTTGAAAGATACACCGGAAGCACTTACGGAAATAAAGAATTTTTGCTGAATGCGGTAAATTATATGCTGGACGATAATGGCCTTATTGAGATAAGGACCAAGGAAATTAGCATTCCATTTCTGGATCCCGAAAGGACGGCAGAGGAGCGTGAAAAATGGCAGCTGGCAAATCTTGTAATTCCATTGCTTATTTTGGCAATTTTCGCCTTTCTCTTCAATTTTTTCAGAAGACGTAAATATGTAAAAAGATCCTGAGCAGGGAATTAAGATTTTCCTGCGGAGTAACATATTAACAAGAAACTTCAGATTAAAATAAGCATTTTACTTTTAATCAGCACTTTACAATAAACAAATTCCATTTTTCTGTTAATAAAAACTGGCGCTGCAACCTTCCTTTTCTGAAGTAATAAAATATATTTGTATTAGATTCAAATTAATCAACAAAGCCGATGAAATTTATTGTATCCAGCAGTTATTTGCTGAAACAGCTACAAATATTGGGTGGTGTAATTAACAATACCAATACATTACCAGTTTTAGATAATTTCCTGTTCGATCTTAAAGAAGACGAATTAACTGTTTCTGCTTCAGATTTGGAGACTACAATGTCTGCAAAACTTAAAGTAGAATCAGATTCTGAAGGAAAAATTGCTGTTCCCGCCAAGTTGCTTTTAGAAACACTAAAAACTTTTCCCGAGCAGCCTTTAACTTTTGTTGCAGAGGATAACAATACCATAGAATTAAGTTCCAATCACGGTAAATATGCGCTGGCATATGCCGATGGTGAAGAATTTCCAAATCCAGTAGAACTGGAAGAGCCAAGCAGCACCGTTATTGAAGGTGATATCCTGGCAACCGCCATTAGCAAAACGATTTTTGCTTCAGGAAACGACGATTTGCGGCCGGTGATGAGTGGTGTTTTCTTTCAGTTTTCAGACGAAGGCCTCACTTTTGTGGCTACCGATGCTCATAAACTGGTGAAATATTCCCGTGAAGACGTTACAGCTTCCCAAGCGGCTGAATTTATAATGCCAAAGAAACCTCTAACTCTTTTAAAAGGAATCCTCGCCGGAAGTGAAAGCGAAGTTCTTATTGAATACAACGAATCCAACGCGAAATTCACTTTTGACGATACACAGCTAATTTGCCGATTAATCGACGGAAAATATCCTAATTATGAAGCGGTAATTCCGAAGGAAAATCCAAATAAACTTAGCATCCAGAGAAATCAGTTCTTAAGTTCTGTAAGAAGGGTTTCCATTTTCTCAAATAAAACCACGCACCAGGTACGACTTAAAATTGCCGGTGCCGAATTAAATATCTCTGCGGAAGATATTGACTACAGCAACAAAGCTGAAGAACGTTTAACATGTTCTTACCAGGGCGACGATATGCAGATTGGCTTTAACTCCAGGTTCCTTACCGAAATGCTGAATAACTTAAATTCTGATGAAGTACAACTGGAAATGAGCCTTCCAAACCGTGCCGGAATACTAACGCCAGTTGACGGACTAGATCCCGGAGAAAGAATCACCATGCTGGTAATGCCGGTAATGCTAAATAGCTAGTTCTAGTTAGAGCGCTTCGCTTTTAGATAATAAGATAAAAACCCAATCAAAAAAATTGATTGGGTTTTGTTTTTGGGCAGTTGAGAAATTTTAGAAAAAATAGGTTTCGACTTCGCTCCTGACATTTGAGTAAATTCATCACTTGAGGTCGATAATTGCCATTTTTGAGGTGTCACCTTCAGATTTTTCTTTTTTTAAAATTTCGTGAAGTATGGTGAACAGTTAAAATATCCACTCTTTGAACATTTACAATTTTGTAGATAATTCTATAGTTTCCTTCTATAAGTTCCCTGATATTTTCCACTTCCATTTCGGGAACTATTTTTCCGGAATAAATCTGGGAATTCAGAATTTTTGTCCGCTGTCTTAATTGAAAAATTTGAAGCCACGCATATTTTTCGGAATCTTTGGAGATAAATCTTGCAATACTTTCCAGATCATCTTTTGCCTGAAAGTCCAATTTACCTGAACCATTTTTCAACCTCATTATCTAAATCGGCATTTGAAATTATTTCTCCGCGATCAGACTGGTTCAGTCCCTTTTCCACTTTTTCAATCAGGATCAATCGTTCAACCAGATCGTCAATTGAAAATTCATCAGGAAATTTCTCTATCTGTTCTTTTACTTTCTCTTTTGTTAACATTTTGTTTTTATTTCAAAGATAAAACAAGGTACAATTTAAATTCGTTTCAACTCAACCTGACACTTGGATAAATTCAGCGCTTGAGATCGATAATTGCCATTTTTAAGGTGTTGCTCACATTGTATCAAAAAACAAAATGTCTAGATCAAAACCACACTTTGACAAGCTCAGTGTGATACCGGTGTTACAGTCGGGCTGAGCCTGTCGAAGCCTCTCTGCAATTTATTTAAGCTAGAGGTTTCGACTCCGCTCAACCCGACAACAGAGGTCGATAATTGCCATTTTTGAGGTGTTACTTAAATCA
>NZ_JAVRHO010000040.1:0-21076 GCF_031846515.1 Autumnicola lenta | reverse complement strand
AAAGAGGCGCCACTTACAAACTTGAAAAGAGTTGAAGGGATTTTAATCTTTTATTCCAAATATAAGATTGTGGCTTTGACAGCCCAGATCACCACGGCTCGCCTCTCCAAAGACTGGAAGCAGCACGCTCGGCTATGAACTTGCCCAAAATGTACAAAAGCAAGGTCATATTTTAACTCAGGATGAAGTTCACGAAGCTTTTGTTTCTGTTGTTGAAAATATTGTAGTACAATAACTGAAAAAAGTAGGACATCAAAAATCGTCTAAAAATAAACCCTTCTGACTCTTATCAGAAGGCTTTATTTTTTTTGAAATTTAGTTATCTCCAAGAGGATTTTACATGATCTCTATACTCCCTTTTCCTTCCCGTATAACCTCCGGAGTTGCCGTAGTTAAATCAATAACCGTGGAAGGAATATTATTGCCGAAGCCCCCATCAATTACTATATCTACAAGATGATCCCATTTTTCTTTTATAAGTTCAGGATCTGTGGTATATTCCAGGACTTCATCATCGTCTTTTATCGAAGTGGATACAATAGGATTGCCTAATCCCGATACTAAAGCCTTGCATATGTTATTGTCTGGTACTCTAATCCCGACGGTTTTCTTTTTCTTAAAGACATTTGGAAGGTTATTGTTCCCGGGGAGGACAAAAGTATAAGGTCCGGGCAGACATCTTTTCAAAATTTTGAATGTAGCGGTGTCTATTTGCTTTACGTAATCTGAAAGATTGCTTAGATCCTCACAAATAAATGAGAAATTAGCCTTATCTAATTTTACCCCCTTTATCTGCGCAATTTTCTCAAGTGCTGCAGTATTTGTAATATCACATCCCAAACCGTAGACGGTATCTGTGGGGTAAATTACTAATCCCCCATTTCTTAAAGTATCTACCACCTTTTTTATTTTATTTGCTTCAGGATTTTCATTGTATATTCTTAGTAATTCCGCCATAGATCCAATTTTTATTATTAGTTTTTCTCTTTCCGGTTCCTGGTAAAATTTACATTTTTTCTACCTCCTTTTCAAGTTTTAAAACCTTGCTCCCATCTTCCTGTTCAATATACAATGCTTTATTACCTTCTTCCCCATTCCTGGTAATTTTACTTCCATCAATGGTTTTGGTCACCTTCTCTGTAAAAGTAGAAACCACTTTTCCTTCTGCTGTTCCATTTCCCCATTTCCAGGAGACCTTGCTTCCTTCTCTTATCATTTTTTCTTTTGAAGATAAAAAGAATGAATAGAAAAAAAGTCTCTATAACAGAAGTTTAACTGAAAAACTACTAAGACAAAACCTTTAGTTTCGCAAAACGGAGGAGTAAATTTTTGATCCCTCCATGCTCAAAATCAATCTCGGCTTTTTGATCCTGTCCCGCTCCTTCTATTTTCAGCACGGTTCCTTTACCAAAGCGCATGTGCTCCACTTCATTCCCTTCCGCCAGGTTTACTGTTTTAGTAGCTTTTGCCGGTTCCAATGCAGCCGGTTTCAATTTCCGCAGCTTTTGAAGCTGCTGTTCGGTTGGTTTATGTGCCGGCGGTGGGGTTCCCTTCTTTGGTTTTGTTTGCCTTAGTTTACTCTTGTCTACTTCTCCAAAGATATCGGTATCGATAAGCGGCTTGTATTTGTAATCATCCTGCGGAACAAGATAATCCAGAAATTGATCGTCTATTTCTTCAATAAACCTGCTGGCTTCCGCATCTACAAGTTTACCCCAACGATAACGGGACTGTGTATACGTTAAGTATGCCTGGGTTTCTGCACGGGTGAGGGCTACGTAGAATAAACGACGCTCCTCTTCAAGTTCGCTTCTGGTATTCATACTCATTGCTGAAGGGAATAAATCCTCCTCCAGGCCAACAATATAGACATAGGGAAATTCAAGTCCTTTGGCAAGGTGAATCGTCATAAGCGCTACGCGGTCTTCATCTGAAGTATCCTTGTCCATATCTGTCGCCAATGCTACATCCTCCAGAAATTCTGCTAAAGAACCGGAAGAATCTGCCAATTCCTTTTGCTCCTCCACAAAATCTCTGATTCCGTTTAAAAGTTCTTCTATATTTTCAATCCTGGCGACACCTTCCGGAGTACCGTCCTTTTTCATTTCCTGAACGAGTCCTGTTTTCTTGGTAACCGTATCTGCAACCACAAAAGCATCTGCATTTTCACTCAGGATTGTAAAGCTTTTAATCATATTCACGAAATTCTCCAGCTTATTTCGTGTACTTTTATTGATCTTCAGATCCAGGTGATCCAGATTTTCTATTACCTCAAAAATTGATTTGCCATATTGATTTGCAGCTATACTTAGCCGGTCCATTGTTGTTTGTCCTATTCCACGTGCGGGAAAATTAATAATCCTTTTTAGCGCTTCTTCATCTTTGGGATTAATAAGCAACCTTAAATAAGAAAGAATATCCTTTATCTCCTTCCGCTGATAAAATGAAAGTCCGCCGTAAATTCTGTAAGGAATGTCCCGCTTCCGCAGTGCATCTTCCATGGCCCTGCTCTGCGCATTAGTCCTATAGAGAATTGCAAAATCTCCATTGGATAACTGATTCTGCATTTTGGTTTCAAAAATAGAACTTGCCACAAAACGTCCTTCTTCCCCATCGGTAAGCAGACGGTTCACGACGATTTTGGGACCATCATCATTAGCCGTCCATACAACTTTTTCAAGCTTGGTCTTATTTTTGTCAATTATTGAGTTGGCAGCATTAACAATGTTCTTTGTAGAGCGGTAATTTTGCTCCAGCCTGTACATTTCCACATTTTCGTAATCCTTCTGAAAATTGAGGATATTATTAATGTTTGCTCCCCGAAATGCATAAATACTCTGTGCATCATCACCCACCACACAAATATTCTGAAATTTATCTGAAAGCGCCTTTACAATCAAATATTGAGAATGGTTGGTATCCTGGTACTCATCCACCAAAATATACCTAAACCTGCTCTGATATTTGTGCAGCACTTCAGGAAAACGATTCAGTAATTCGTTTGTTTTCAGCAGTAAATCATCAAAATCCATAGCGCCGGCCTTAAAACACCTTTCCACATAAGCCTGATAAATTTCCCCCATCCTGGGTTTTTTGGACATGGCATCTGCTTCCTGTAATTCAGGATTCTGAAAATATGCTTTTACGGTAATCAGGCTATTCTTAAAAGAAGATATCCTGTTATAGACCTGTTTATATTTATAAACATCCTTATCCAGGCGCATATCTTTAATAACTGCCCTTATAACACTCTGAGAGTCCTGCGTATCGTAAATGGTAAAATTTGAAGGATAACCTAATTTGTCCGCTTCAAAACGTAGAATTTTAGCAAAAATGGAGTGAAAAGTCCCCATCCATAAATTCTTTGCTTCGCTACTACCAACAATTTTGGAAATACGGTTTTTCATTTCCCGTGCCGCCTTATTGGTAAAGGTAAGCGACAGTATATTAAAAGGATCCACTCCCTGGCTCATCAGGTAGGCAATTCTATAGGTAAGCACCCGCGTTTTTCCTGATCCTGCACCCGCAATAACGATCATTGCACCGTCTTTTTGCAATACCGGCGCACGCTGCGCTTCGTTTAATTCAGCTAAATAAGATTCCACTTTTCCTTCTTCTTTTAAAACGTGAATTTAACCAAAAAAGCACGTTTACAAAAACAGGAAGTCCCTTCTTATAAATAAAAGCTATATGAATAATTATGAGCAGTTCTATATTTTGAATATCTTTAGATAAATGGGTGCCTTTTATCGGCATTTCCAAGTGGAGATATTACAGAACAGAAAAATTGCTGTATCATGAAGAACTATATGCTGATAATTGCCATTTTTCTATCTCAACTTTTTTTTGCCCAGGAACTGGCACAAAAACGACTTATAGAAGAATACGGAGACAGTTATGAAATACCTTTTGCTGAATTTAAAACCGATACTCTCGCGCTGCTAAAAGTAGTTTTTGATGTGAGCAGACCTTCAGAGAATCAACAAGAGCCAAATGAAATTTTTGTAGCGGCTGCTCGCTTTCTCAATATGCACTATAATGCAGGAGCAAATCCAAATAATCTCAAGATTGCGCTGGTAGTTCACGGGGCTGCCGCCAATGATGTTCTTAATACGGAAGCTTACCTGCGTAGGACTGCAACTGCCAATAATATTGTTAATACCAACGTAGCCCTTTTATCTGCACTGGCACAAGAAGGGGTGGAAATCATCTTATGTGGTCAAACTGCGGTGTATCGTGACATAAAACAACATGATGTTCACCAGGACGTGAAATTTGCCCTTTCGGCAATGACAGCCCTAATGCAGTTACAAAATGAAGGCTACCACCTCATCAATTTTAATTAAACCTGCAACATGAAGTACAAATTATTCTTAGCGTTTCTAGTTACTGGCTTCGGGTTATTTGCCCAATCTGATATACAAATGGAACAGCAAATTGAAGAAATCGAAGACAAAGTAATCGAATGGAGGAGGGACTTTCATCAAAACCCCGAACTTTCTAACCGGGAGTTTAAGACCGCTGAAAAAATAGCAGCTCATCTGGAACGACTTGGAATGGAGGTACAAACTGAAGTCGGAAAAACCGGGGTAGTAGGAATCTTAAAAGGCAAAGGTGAAGGAAAAACAGTGGCTCTTCGTGCAGATATTGATGCCCTGCCTGTAACAGAAAGAAATAATCTCCCTTTTAAATCTGAAGTTACCACAGATTTTTTAGGTGCTGAAACAGGTGTAATGCATGCCTGCGGTCACGATACACATACCGCGATTCTTATGGGCGTTGCTGAAGTTTTATCGAATCATAAAGACAAGATCAACGGTACGGTTAAGTTTATTTTTCAGCCTGCCGAGGAAGGTCCGCCTCCGGGAGAAGAAGGTGGAGCGGCGTTAATGATAAAAGAAGGTGTGCTCACAAATCCTGATGTTGATGCAATTTTTGGTTTACATATAGATTCTGAAGTTCCTGTTGGCACCATTACTTATAAACCTGAAGGAACTATGGCCGCAGTGGAACGTTTTGTAATTAATGTAAAAGGAGAACAAACGCATGGTTCCCAACCCTGGTCCGGAATTGACCCGGTAATGATTTCAGCAAAAATAATTGACGGACTGCAAACCATTATTAGCCGGGAAGCAAAATTAACAGATGCCGCCGCGGTAATCACCGTCGGAAAAATTTCCGGGGGAGTCCGTTTCAATATTATCCCCGAATCGGTGGAAATGATTGGGACGGTTAGGACACTGGATCCCGCGATGAAAGAACTTATTTTAAGAAGAATGAAGGAAATGGTGCCTGCTATTGCTGAAGCTTATAATGCGAAAGCTACGATTAAGATTGAAAATAAAACTTCTATCACCTACAACGATCCTGAATTAACTAAAGAAATGCTCCCCACGCTTCAGGACATTGCCGGAAGTGAAAATGTAAAACTGGTGAAAGCAACTACCGGAGGTGAAGATTTTTCATTTTTTCAGGAAAAGGTTCCCGGATTATATTTTTTTCTTGGAGGAAAACCATTAAATTCCGAGGAGCCTGCACCTCATCATACTCCTGACTTTTTTATAGATGAAAGCGGGTTACTATTGGGCGTGAGGGCTATGTCACAATTGGCGTTGGATTATTTAAATGAATGATGATGAATGGAATTTTAGATTTTTTAGGATCAATTAGCTGGTGGGGTTGGATATTGATTTTCCTGGTTTTAGTAGCTATAAAAGATGTTTTTTTTAACAAAACCCATATTATAAAACATAACTTTCCGGTAGTGGGTAACCTTAGGTATTTCTTAGAGAGTATTGGTCCGGAGCTTCGACAGTACATTGTCGCCAGCAACAGGGAAGAACTCCCATTTAACCGCGGGGAACGCGGCTGGATCTATGCCTCCTCCAAGAACGAAAATAATTATGAAGGTTTCGGGACAGACAGAGACATTTATGGAAATCATTACATTTTTGTAAATAATGCCATGATGCCTTACCGCCTGGAAAAAAACCATCACAATCATAAAGATCCAAATTTTATTGCCTGCGCAAAAGTAATGGGACTTTATCACCAAAGAAGGCGGCCTTTTCGCCCTGCTTCAATTATTAATGTTTCTGCAATGAGCTTCGGCTCACTCTCTGCCAGGGCAATAGAATCTCTAAACCGCGGATGTAAAAAGGCAGCAGCTTTTCATAACACCGGAGAAGGCGGACTCTCTAACTACCATAAAACGGGAGCAGATGTGGTCTACCAGATTGGCACGGCATATTTTGGTGTAAGGGATGACGATGGGAATTTTTGTCTTGAAAAACTTGTGGCACTCGTAGACGAAAATCCGCAGATCAGGGCTATCGAAATAAAACTGTCCCAGGGAGCAAAACCCGGAAAAGGCGGTGTTTTACCTGCATCAAAAATAACCCAGGAAATTGCTGATATAAGGCATATTCCAGTAGGTAAGGATGTACTTTCCCCACCAAACCATACTGCCTTTGGAAATACAGAAGAACTTGTAGATTTTATTGAAAAAATAGCAGAAGCCACAGGGCTACCTGTAGGAATTAAGTCTGCCGTAGGGCAACTTAAACAATGGGAAGAACTTGCAGATATTATGCAGGAGACAGGAACCGGACCCGATTTTATTAGTATTGATGGTGGCGAAGGCGGTACAGGAGCGGCTCCTCCAAGTTTTGCAGATCATGTTTCCCTTCCTTTTATCTATGCATTTTCTGAAGTGTATAAAGTATTTTTAAAACAGGGAATTACAGACAGGATAGTATTTATTGCCAGTGGGAAACTCGGATTTCCGGCAAAAGCCGCTATGGCCATGGCATTGGGTGCAGATTGTGTAAGCGTTGCCCGGGAAGCAATGCTGAGTATTGGCTGCATTCAGGCCCAGGTATGCCACAATAACACCTGTCCCAGCGGTGTTGCTACTCAGAATAAATGGCTCCAGTCCGGAATTAATATTAAAGATAAATCTGAGAGGGTGAATTATTATTTCACAAAATTCAGGAAAGAATTGCTGGAGATTACCCATGCCTGTGGTTACGAACACCCATGCCAGATAGACATGAGTGATGTACAAATAAATCTAAGTGACAAAACCCTTGTTGCCACCTTAGAGGATACTTTTTGTTATCAAAAGAGCAAAGTCGATTTCACCTCTGTTCAGGAGCACGTAGATTCACCGTATTTAGGCGGAAAAGAAAAGTCGAAAGAAGTAACCACAAAAGAAGCTGAAACTGAAAAAACTTCGGTTTATGATAAGAATGATCGAACTAAGACAGAAGATAAAGCCTGATTTTAGTTACTTTTGGCAGCTTTCGGGTTTTAACTAACTAAGACTAGAATATTTTATATGACTGAAGATCTTACTCAGCTTCTTTTCAGCATTCTTCCTGCTATTATCGTAGGTGCCGTTGCTTTTTATTTCTTTCATACTAATTCCAAAAACGAAGAATCCAGAAGAAGATTTCTGCTGCACCGGGAGAATCAAAAGACGGCGCTTCCCATAAAACTGCAGGCTTATGAGCGAATGACATTATTTTTGGAACGAATTTCCCCGGGAAAGATTCTGTTCAGGATAAAACCTGTAAATGACGATCCCAATGCATATGCCAATTTGCTGATCAATACTATAGAACAGGAATTTGAACATAACCTGGCACAACAAATCTATGTGACAGCAGATTGTTGGGACTATATTAAAACAGCAAAAAATGCCACAATAGGTTTAATACGGAAAGCTGCTTCGAGAGAAGAAGTAAAAAATGCAGATAAATTAAGAGAGGGGATTCTTACGTCACTTATTGAAAAACAAGCCCCAACAGATGCGGCTCTGGCTTTTATTAAAAAGGAAGTTAGAAGGATTATTTAAAAAGAGAACCGACTAAAGAATCCTCTTGATTTCTTTTTCTCCTCATTTCTGGCCTTTGCATATTCAAACCCCTGCTGCCACCACTCCGTCATTGCTTTCTTATTAAAAACGAGAGAATTTTCCGTTAGTTTTGTAGGCGTGTAGTAAATATTCAGCTTTACCTGCTTGTTAAGTGCAGCAAGTTTTCCTTCAATAATATCATGGTACTCCACCTGGTCCAGCAAAAATCCGAAAAGGTTCATCATTAAAGAAAAAGGATTTTTCCCCAACACTTTATTGTACTCCATATTTTCGGCTTCCAGAATAACTGCATCGATTTCCTTGGCACCACGTTTTACAGCTTCCCGAATGGGAACAACGCAGCCCAGGCCGCCATCTGCATACTCGCAGTCGTCCTTTGTCGCAAGGCTCATAAAAGGAATATAATTACAGCTTATCCAAATCCAGTCACAAAAATCATCATAAGAAAAGTCATGAATAGATTTATATTCCACCCGGTTTTTGGAGAGATTGGAAACGGTCACCACAACATCTTTAACTTTCGATCTCAGAGATTCAAAATTTTCTTCAGTAAAATGAATTCTGATGTGCTTCTTCAGATTTTTGCTCTCACCAAACGTCCGTTTTCGTTTAATGAATTGCCAGAACATGTTGAAATAGTTAATAGTAATATATTCGCGGCCATCTTTTTTCTTGACGATAAAAGGATTGACGCTGAAAATTTTATGCTGATTTACATTGGTATAAATTTCATGGACCTTTTCAATATTACCATCGGCGAGATGAGGAATTAAGAGACTTCCCGTAGAAGTTCCCAGGTAAAGATCGTATTTCTTTTTCTCTTCTTCTATAAGATATTGTGCTACTCCACCCGCAAAAGCTCCCTTACTACCACCTCCCGAAATTACAAGTGCCCGCATTAAATTTCAATTTGATTAACTTCTTCATTCTTCAATTTCGCATAGTCATAGCCACTCTTCCACCAGACCTTCATTTTCTTCTCATCAAAAATAAGGGAATTGGTAGTCAATACTGTTGGTGTATAATAGAAATTAATGATCACATCTTTATTCGCTGCGGCAAATTTCCCGATTTTAATATTCTGATGTTCGATCCTGTCCAGCATAAACTGAAATAAAGTTGTTATTAAAGAAAAGACATTCATTGAAGGCATGCGGTTTAAATAATTTACTTCGGTCTGCAGGATAATAGCATCAATTTCTGTCGCGCCACGTTTAATTGCTTCTTCTATAGGAACCATAGATCCCAAACCACCATCGGCATATTCGCAGCCTTCCTTTTGCACTAAGCTCATAAACGGGGTATAATTACCAGAAATCCAGATCCAGTCGCAAAAGTCTTCGTAGCTAAAATCTTTGATGGACTTATATTCCACGTCGTTAAGCGATAAATTTGAAACCGTCACAACAATGTCCTTTGCGCTTTGCTTCAGCTTTTCAAACTCTTCAGGAGAAAGTGTTTTTTCGATCAGTTTCCTGAGGTTTTTACTTTCGCCGAAGGTTTTTCTGCCCTTCAGGAGGTTCCGGAATACATTAAAATGATTGATACTAATCTGATCAAATCCGTGTTTTCTTTTAATCAGAAAAGGTCGGTTGCTAAAAATATCTGACTGTTTTACTGAAGTAAAAACATCCTGAATCTTTTCGGTTTTATTGAGTGCCAGGTGAGAAATAAGCAGGCTCCCGGTAGAAGTACCAAGGTAAAGATCGTAATCCCGGTCCAGTTCTTTTATAAGATATTGCGCCACACCACCTGCAAAAGCGCCTTTACTACCTCCTCCTGAAATTACCAGTGCCTTCATCTAATCGCTTAATTTTGTCTGTAAAAATTCCTGTTGCTTCTCCGGAACTTCTTCAGCTAAAGACCTAAATTTTTTCCGGTATTCCTCTTGCTTTAAAAGTTCTTCCAGCAATCTTTTAGAATAATTCCGGAAACTTGAAGTATGATGCTGCGTTCCCTGCAGCAGATCTTTCAGGTTCTTATCTGTAAATGCATTAAGCTGATAAAGGTAGCCGAAGGCATTTTGCCGCGTCCCGAAGTGATAATAAGGAGAAGTATAACTGCTTAGTTCCTCAAAAATTTCCTGGTTCTTTTTCGGTTGAAAATTTGGAGTTGCTAAATTTAAAGCCAGCCATAAGGTTTCAACATTTTTATCCATAAAACCCGTTATCCCCCCGGTCCTTTCCAGGTAAGCATTGCGATTTTCAGGAAATTGCATCCACAAATTGTAAAGCGCGGTTTCTTTGGTGAGGTAAGAATCATCTTTCAAAAGCGATTCATAATCTGATTTTAATTCCGTCGGAATTTCATCCATACTCATTGCTATCGCCTGCCTTACATACAAATTGTTCGTTTCAAAGGCTTTTTCGTAAAGCATTATAGCTTCTTCTGAAGTATTCCCGGCCAGTTGAAACACCACTTCCTGACCAATATAATCGTTAACCGGAAAATCCAGTGCAGCATTTAAATTGGCAAATTTCTGACTTAACGGAACTTCCCGCAAGCCTGCAATGGCAAGATAATCGGTGATAAACTGGGATTTCTTCAGTGAATTTAAAGCATCAGTTGCTTTAAAAGCCGACTGTTTTAGCCAGTTATCTATAAAACCGGAAAGATCCTGACCCGAGGTTTTTTCGACTTCAGCAATAAAATTATCAGTGGTAACCGTACCATAACTGTAGACGTCCAGATAGTTTTTTACCGCCGCTCTAAATGCCTCTTCCCCTACTCTTTCGCGTAAAATATGCAGTGCCCACGCGCCTTTCTGATAAAAAGTTAGTGAACTCGCTTTGGGATTTAAAATTGCTTCCCCCTTGCCGGTATCGCTCATATCTTTTAGTTGCTCTGCACTTTCATATAGCTTCCAGTAATAATAATCCTCCCCAAATATTTCCTTCTCGGCCAGCAACGCATAAAAAGTTGCAAAACCTTCATGCAGCCAGTGATCTTTGCTCCCTTTTTCGGTAACAAGATTTCCAAACCACTGGTGCGCCAGCTCATGCGCATTTACATTTACATAATTGCGGTCGTTAAAACCTGTAGAATCCACCACAAAAACGTTCGAAAATATAGTGGTTCCTGTATTCTCCATTCCAGCATATAAAAAATCCTGAACCGGCACCTGCTTATAATTCTGCCAGGGATAATCCACCCCAATTTCCTGTTCCAGGAAATCAAATATCTCTTTAGAATAGCGGTAAGTTGGTTCTACTTTCAAGGAATCTTCAGGTTCATAATAAAGCAGCATTTTTACCCCGGAAGCACTTACTTTTTCCTCTTTTTTATAATTCCCCGCTGCAACGGCCACCAGATAACTGCTCATCGGCTGCTCCATATCGAAGCTCCATTGTACAACAGAATCATTTAAAACTTTTCTTTCCTGAAGCACTCCGTTTGCAATAATTTCATAGCCTGGCCTAAACCTAAACTGCAGGTCGAAAATTGCCTTTTCCTGCATGTCATCAAAACTGGGCAACCAGTGCGAAGTATATTTTCCCTGCCCCTGCGTCCAGACCTGCCGTGGCGCATTTACAGCCTCTGGTGCATCCCAATTAATGAAGTACATTGTCTGGTTTGGGGTTGCCGAATACTTAAGCGTGAGTTTATTGCCTTCGGAAGGTCGAAAATTGCCTTTTATCCATAGTCCCCTGCCACTATTGCTGAATTCAGCTTTTTTTCCATTCAGCATTACCTCTTCAAAATCCATATTATGAGCATCGATGAAGATTGAATCTGTAAATTGAAGAATTTCGAACAAATATTCGACTTCCCCTGTTACTTTTTCCTCTTCCGGAAGAATAGAAACACTTGCATTGACGTTTTTGAAGTCAACATGCTGAAGTTGATCTGTAAAATCTGAATTTTGGGCAATTCCTGTTATAAAAATCAATAAAAACAGGCTTTGGAAAATCTTTTTCATGCTGAAGGTTACAATAAAATTTAAATTTACAAAAATATGAAGGCCTGAAACCGGTGATACTTCAAAAATGGCAATTTTCGTGCCCGGGAAATCAGGTACACATCTGGTCGTACAATTTTATCTGGATTTAATATCTTCGTTTCTATGAATCCGAACATTCTCCAAACGCCAATCGACTACCTGAAAGGAGTAGGTCCCGGTCGAGCCGATTTACTGCGGAAGGAGCTCGGCATTCACACGTATCAGGATCTTCTTAATTTTTTTCCGAATCGTTATCTCGACAAAACCAGGTTTTACAAGACTGCCCAGCTTGAACGGACTTCTTCAGAAGTGCAAATCGTTGGCAAGATCACCCACCTTAAAACCGTGGAACAGAAACGTGGAAAACGTCTCGTGGCAGATTTTGTTGATGATACCGGCAAGATGGAACTGGTTTGGTTCAGGGGACACAAATGGATTCGGGAAAACCTGAAAATCAATACGCCTTACGTAATCTTCGGAAAAACCAACTGGTTTAATGGCATGTTTAGTATGCCTCACCCGGAGATGGAACTGGTTGAAGAGTACAAAAAACAGCTGCGCACAGCGATGCAACCTGTTTATCCTTCTACGGAATTGCTGGCGAAAAAAGGTGTTAGCAACAGGGTGATCAATAAGATCATGCAGCAACTCTTCGCAGAAACCAACGGAAAATTTTACGATACGCTTACAACTGAAATTCGGGAGGAACTAAAACTTATTCCCAAAGCTGAAGCGATGTTTAATGTACATTTTCCGAAGAGCCAGGAACTGCTGGCAAAAGCACAATTCCGGTTAAAATTTGAAGAGTTGTTTTATATTCAGTTGCAGCTGCTCATTAAGAACATGCTTCAGAAAAAGAAGATAAAGGGATTTGTTTTTGATCAGATTGGTGAAAATTTCGGTGATTTCTACAAGGAGCATCTTCCTTTTGAACTTACTAACGCTCAAAAACGGGTGATCAAAGAAATACGCAGTGACCTTGGCAGCGGCGCACAAATGAACCGGTTGTTACAGGGCGACGTGGGATCGGGAAAAACCATTGTTGCTTTAATGGCGATGCTGATTGCGTTGGACAATAATTTCCAGGCCTGCTTAATGGCGCCGACAGAAATATTGTCTATTCAGCATTACCAGGGTTTAAAAGAATTGTGCAGCGAATTAAATGTTAGCATCTACCTTTTAACCGGTTCCACAAAAACAAAGAAGAGAAGGGAAATTCACGAAAAGCTGGAAAATGGGGAAATAGACATCCTGATTGGTACGCACGCCCTGCTTGAAGATAAAGTAAAATTTAAGAATCTTGGCCTTGCCATTATTGATGAGCAACATAGGTTTGGAGTTGCTCAAAGGGCGAAATTGTGGAAAAAGAATACGTTGCCTCCACATATCCTAGTGATGACTGCGACTCCAATTCCAAGAACCCTCGCGATGAGCCTTTATGGCGATCTCGATATTTCGGTTATAGATGAATTGCCACCGGGACGAAAGCCGATAAAAACCGTGCACCGTTATGACAGTAACCGCCTGAAAGTTTTTCGGTTTATAAAAGAAGAAATCCAGAAAGGGAGACAGGTTTATATCGTTTATCCGCTGATCCAGGAATCTGAAAAAATGGATTATAAGGATCTTATGGATGGCTACGAAAGTATTGCAAGAGAGTTTCCTGATAATCAGATTTCGATTGTCCACGGACAAATGAAACCGGCAGATAAAGATTATGAAATGGACAGGTTTGTACGCGGCGAAACGCAAATAATGGTAGCCACCACGGTGATTGAAGTCGGCGTAAACGTGCCGAATGCCAGCATGATGATTATTGAAAGTGCAGAACGTTTTGGACTTTCGCAATTGCACCAGTTACGCGGACGAGTTGGCCGTGGTGCCGAACAAAGTTTTTGTATCCTTATGACCGGGCATAAACTTTCCAACGACAGCAAAACCCGGTTACAAACTATGGTAAGCACCAACGACGGATTCGAAATTGCCGAAGTGGACCTGAAACTCCGCGGCCCTGGAGATATGATGGGGACCCAGCAAAGCGGCGTCCTCAATTTAAAAATTGCAGATATTGTAAAAGATAACGACATTCTTAAAACCGCCCGATATCATGCACTGCAAATACTTAAAGAAGATCCCGATTTGGCTTCAGAAAAAAATGCTGTTTTAAAATTTACCTATGCCCAACTCGTAAAGCATAAGAATATCTGGAATTATATAAGCTAGCACTATTAGAGTGCTGTGCTCAAATAAGAAAGAAGCAGGAAGCAGGAATTATGAGACAAGAGGCAGGAAACAAGAGGAAATGAAAAGTTCATTTTTCTGCGGGTATTAGAAATTATTGGTGGATTTGTGGTGAAACTACAGGTCGATAATTGACATTTTCGAAGCATCGCTTTTAAATGAGGAGAGAGAAGAGAGGCAGGAAACTGATTTAAAAAATAACGTTTCAAAATTGTTTAGCAAAAAAGATAAATACAAAGTGGTCTTCTAATTTTTGAAGCACTTCAAAAATTACTTATAATTTATGCTAAAATCAATCGTAGTACTATCTTTGCTGCCTGAAAACAGAACCCGATGAAAATTTCTTATAACTGGCTAAAGCAATTCATAAAACTCCCTGAAAATCCGACTGAAACCGGAGATTTATTAACAGACCTGGGGCTTGAAGTAGAAGGAATTACTTCTTTCCAAAGCATCAAAGGCGGACTGGAAGGAGTAGTGGTTGGTCACGTGCTAACCTGCAACCCACATCCCAATGCCGACAGGTTGAACCTTACCACCGTAGACCTGGGAAATGGTGAGAATGTACAAATAGTTTGTGGCGCCCCTAATATTGCAGCCGGACAAAAAGTTCCGGTGGCAACAATTGGGACTACGCTTTATGATGAAAAGGGAGAGGAATGGACAATTAAAAAAGGGAAAATACGCGGAGAAGCGAGCCACGGGATGATCTGTTCAGAAAAAGAAATTGGACTGGGCGGCAGCCATGAAGGGATCATGGTAATGGACAACGAATTGGTTCCCGGAACACCAGTTGCCGAGATTTTTAATATTGAAAACGATCATGTTTTTGAAATTGGTCTTACCCCAAACCGGGCAGATGCCATGAGCCACTGGGGTGTGGCGCGGGATTTAAAAGCCGGCTACAAGCAACAGGGTAAAAACCTGGAATTGATTACCCCTTCGGTAAGTAGTTTTCATGTAGATAACCGAAGCCTTAAAATTCCGATACATATAGAAGATTCCAGCCTTGCACCAAGATATTGCGGCGTAAGCATTTCAGGCTTAAAAATCGAGCCTTCACCCTCATGGCTGAAAAATCGTTTAAAGGCAATTGGTATTGGCCCTAAGAACAACGTGGTAGATGCGACAAACTACGTGATGCACGAATTGGGACAACCGCTGCACGCTTTTGATGCAGATAAAATTGCAGGAAGGGAGATAAAGGTACAAACGCTCGAAAAAGGCACAAAATTCACCACTTTAGATGAAGTGGAGAGAGAGCTTCACGAAGAAGATTTAATGATTTGCGACGCCGAAAAACCTCTTGCCATTGCCGGCGTGTTTGGCGGACTGGGAAGCGGGGTTTCTGCAAATACCAATAATATTTTCCTGGAAAGTGCTTACTTTAATTCGGTTAGCGTAAGGAAAACCGCAAAAAGACACGGACTTAACACCGATGCTTCCTTTAGGTACGAACGTGGTATAGACCCAGGCATTGCTGAATATGCCATAAAACGTGCTGCACTGCTGATCAAAGAAATTGCCGGCGGGAAAATTACCAGTGATATTGATGATATTTATCCAAAGAAAATTGAAGATTTTCAGGTGTTCTTAACCTTTGAAAAGGTAAACAAACTTATTGGTGAAAACCTTCAGGAAGAGACGATAAAATCTATTCTGGCTTCCCTGGAAATTAGAGTTAATAATGTTACCGAAACTGGAATGGGACTTACTATTCCTTCGTACAGGGTAGATGTGCAAAGGGAATCTGACGTTATCGAGGAAATCCTTCGGGTTTACGGTTATAACAACATTAAATTCGGCGAAAAACTGAAAATTTCTGTTGCGAACTCTTCAAAGTATGAAGATTATAAGTTGCAGAATATTATCGCCAACCAATTAACAGGCCAGGGATTTCACGAAACTATGGCGAACTCCCTTACCAGTCCTGCTTATATTAAGCTAAGCGAACAATTAAAAGAGGAACATAGCGTGAACATGCTTAATCCGCTTAGCCAGGACCTTAGCGTGATGCGTCAGTCTTTGTTATTTTCCGGACTTGAAACGGTGAATTACAATATTAACCGCCGCCACGGTGATTTAAAGCTTTTTGAATTCGGAAAGACTTACCACAATTACGTAAGCGGCCGCGTGGAAGATAAACATTTGTCTGTTTTTGTATCTGGAAATCGAAATCCGGAAGGATGGAACTTACAGGAGAATAGAGGGAATTTCTTCTATCTGAAAGGAGTTGCGGAATCGATCCTGAACCGCCTGGGAATTACAAACCTTAAAGCTGGATCAGCTAAATCTGATGTGTTTTCTGAAGGGGTTGCGATGAGTTCCAAGAAAGCCACTCTGGTAGAATTTGGGGTGGTTAGAAAGTCGATTTTAAAGCATTTTGATATTGATCAGGAAGTGCTTTTTGCCGATTTTAACTGGGATGCTGTAATAGAATTGGTAAAAATGCAAAAAATCAACTTCACTGCAATTCCGAGGTTTCCGGCGGTAAGAAGGGATTTCGCGCTATTATTGGACGAGTCTGTTAAATATGAAGATATCCAGTCCATCGCAATACAAACAGAAAAGAAATTCCTGAAAACTGTAAATTTATTTGATGTTTACCAGGGAAGTAATCTTCCGGAAGGCAAAAAAAGTTATGCCGTAAGTTTTATGTTTCAGGATGAAAATAAGACGCTTACAGATAAGCAGGTGGACAAGATTATGAGTAAACTTCAGCAAAGATTTGAAAAAGATCTTCATGCTGAATTGAGATAAAATAGTAATAGCTTAAAGCAAAAAACCGTGTAAAGTATTTTACACGGTTTTTTTTGACATATTAATTCCCTACTATGGGAAATCTTTGAAAATTTCGTCTATATATTCCTGGATATCACTTTCCATTCTGCGCGTTCCAATTTCTTCAGAACTTGTAGCACGCCATAAGATTTCATTAGTTCTCCTGTCTATAAAATCAATCACAATAGACCTTTCCGCATAAGGAATCTGCTTTGCATCACTTCCGGTTATTCTCTGGATCGTATAATAGTTTTCATAAGTGTAAGGTTCGTAATAAGAACCAATGAAATGCCCCGGACGGTAATAAGAATAGCTGGTATATACTGGGTTTGAAATGCCTGCGATATTTTCATCAAACATAGAATGAACATAAATGAGGACATCAGGCTGGCCTATATCCAAAACGTACCCTTCTTCCTGCATATGCATGTTTATGGTCTCTATAATGTTCTCCTGAATTTCCTCATTATCGAGCTTACGGCTTTTGATTGTATCTTTATTTGGCAAATAGGCATAAGAATCATATGCTTTTAACTTTTTCGCATTATCCTTTGAAGGCCCACTTCCGGAACCACATGCTGCAAGCGTTAAAGTTGCCAGCAAAATCAAAAGATAAGAGTTTAAATTTTTCATAGTAACTGTTTTTCTTTTTGGAAATGTTAAATTAGTCCTTATGAGCTGAAAAATAAAGGCTTTCAGGCACTTTTAAATAAGTTTAACAGGAAAAGTCCTGAAAGAATAAACAATTCTTAATTTGCCTTAAAAGAAATAGTAGTCTTTATTGATCAGGTCAGGGCAGGTGCTGAAAATGGCAATTATCGTCGTTCTATTATGACCCGATGTACCTTCAACTTTTTTAAGCTTTTATGACCTCTCTTGTTGTAAAAAAGATTATTAACGTTTGTATAAAAAATTTTGTTTGGGATTTTAGGAGTTAAATACCTAATTTAGTGCTGGATGCTAAAGAAACGATTAATGAAGCTGAACCTCTCACACACCAATATCCAAAAACAACTTTTACGTTCCCGCAGCAAAAGAGTTTCTGAAGAAAAAATTCTGCAACAGGTTCAGGATATTCTTAAAGCTGCTGAAAATCAAAATGATGTAATCCTGGAAGCGCTGAAGGATGGATCTTCAGCATATAGAAATATCTTCAATTTTGATCATCTGGAAAGCAACAGGATATTCCATATCTCAGATATTGAAAAAATTTGTGTGATATACCGGCTACGGTTTCTAAGTACAAAATATTTCAAGGGTAATATTCCGCACGAGGCGATTTCCGAAATAAAACGTTTGGAGCAACAGCATGACACCTCCTTAAAAGGGTTTAAAATACTTGCTCCTTCTAAACTTTTTAAACTTAAGAATGCAGATGACCCTTTACTTATGGCGCCAATGGGAAATGATTACTACTATTTGATCCATAAATGGGGAAATGATCTAAGTCCGTTTCGCAAAATCTTTATGTGGCCCTTCAGGACATTTGAAAATTTTGCTTTGGTCCTGATTATTAGCAGCTTTTTGCTTGCTTTACTGGTGCCGGATGGAATGTTCTCCCCCCGGCAGACTACAGCCGAGTTTTTTATGATCTTCTTTTTTATGTTTAAATGGGTTGCAGGTCTTGCGATTTTCTTCGGAATTAAAAAGGGGAAAAATTTTAGTTCCGAAATCTGGAACAGCAAGTATTACAATGCTTAGAACGTTAAACTCTGCATAAAGCCCCTGTTTGCAAGCGTTGATATTTGTATTTTAGTTCTTCAAAACAATAAATTTATGGATACCGACCAAAGCTATGAACACGTCTATACGGGTGCTGAAACCAATGTTCAATACTTACAGGAGTTATTTGAAAAGGAAGGAATTTCTTCCCGGGTGAGAAACGACTTTGATTCAGGCTTAAGAGCAGGTTTTGGTGGAGGATTGCCGGGCCAGGTTCTTCTTTTTGTTGTTAAAGATCATTACGATGAAGCCTTGAAAATAGCCAGGGAAACTTTTCCGAAGGATTTTAAAGATGAATAGCAACCAGCCGGAAAGGAAACGTAATACCTGGCAACTGGTTTTAGGGCTTGTTTTTATAGGCTATGGAAGTTACAGGCTCTACTACACCATAAACTCCCCTGAAGAAGACACCCTGGGAATGGTTCTCGCCATAGGTTTTATTGCCTTTGGTATCTACGACCTTTATAAATATTACAATCGCACCTAAACCAAAAAGTCCTACAGGATTAGAAAAAAACTACAGGACCTTGCTTCTTACCACTGCAATACCGCACTTGCCCATGTAAACCCACTCCCAAAAGCAGCGAGTACCACAACATCACCTTCTTTTACTTTCCCTTCTTCCCAGGCTTCAGTTAAAGCTATTGGAATTGATGCGGCTGTTGTGTTTCCGTACTTCTGAATATTATTATAAACCTGATCATCCTTCAGTTTAAATTTCTGTTGAATAAACTGTGAAATCCGCAGATTTGCCTGGTGCGGAATGAGCATATCGATATCTTTTACCTCCAGTCCATTTGCTGTTAGCCCTTCCATGATTACTTCCGAAAAACGGACTACGGCATTTTTGAAAACAAATTGCCCGTTCATATACGGATAATAAGGAATATCATCTCCCTGCGGATTTTCAGCAATTATTTCCGGCACCCAGTGGTTGGTGCTTGGGCCTCTTAAAGAAAGTTCCAGCGCATGCTTCCCTTCAGAATGTAGATGGGTGGATAAAATTCCCTGACTGTTATGATCGCTTCGTGTAAGTACCGCTGCTCCTGCCCCATCTCCAAAAATAACCGAAACAGACCGGCCGCGGGTTGTCATATCCAGCCCTCCGCTATGGTTTTCACTCCCAATTACCAGTACGTTTTTGTACATCCCGGTCTTAATGAACTGGTCTGCTACCGAGATAGCATAGATAAAACCACTGCACTGGTTCCTGACATCCAGGGCGGGACAGGTTTTTATATCAAGCATTTCCTGCACTTGCACGCCGCAACCCGGGAAATAGTAATCTGGACTTAAGGTAGCGAAAACAATAAGGTCAATATCATCTTTAGAAATTTCTGCTCTTTCCAAGGCAATTTTAGCAGCTTTTACTCCCATTATTGCAGTGGAGTTGCCATCTCCCTTCTTTATATGTCGCCGCTTCTTTATTCCTGTTCTCTCCTGAATCCACTCGTCGTTGGTATCCATGAGCTTCGAAAGATCATCATTGGTCACCACATTCTCCGGCACGTAACTTCCTAAACCCGCAATTTTGGACTGATACATATTCTGAATTTTCAGTTTTGTTTATTATTCAACTTCAATTTAAGCATTTCAGCAAAAATTAGGTATGCAATATAAGAAACATTACGTTTTCGGGAATGTTTCCTGTAAAGTTTTACAGGTAAAAGCCTACAGGCAGGAAAAAGAAAAAGCCCGCTATGCGAGCTTTTTCAATTTATCTTAAATAGACAAGATTTCTACATATCACCAGCAGTGTTGTAGTATGAACCATAGGAGTCGTACTCATTTTGATCTAAAGAGCCATCCCTGTTACGGTCCATATAACTGTAAACTCCTGCATTAAGTTCATCCTGGTTTACATTTCCATCACGGTTTGTGTCGTA
The DNA here is from genome assembly GCF_031846515.1 of Autumnicola lenta. Classification (NCBI taxonomy): domain Bacteria; kingdom Pseudomonadati; phylum Bacteroidota; class Flavobacteriia; order Flavobacteriales; family Flavobacteriaceae; genus Autumnicola; species Autumnicola lenta. The sequence goes on along the minus strand of NZ_JAVRHO010000040.1, from coordinate 627 downwards.
ACTGCTATAAAAGTCTGAGTCTCTAAAACTCTCCTGATATTCATCACTGGTCAGGTTTCCATCCCGATTGGTGTCGTAGTCATCATAGTTCCTGGATTCCATATAGTCACCGTACATGTTGTCATAACCTTCATTCCACTCATCTTCAGAAATTTGATTATCCCTGTCTCGATCCACATTTCTGTACGTGTTTTCATAGAATTCACGTTCATCAACATTGTCATCATTGTTTTGGTCCCAGGTGGCGTAGGTGTTGTTGTACTAATCGTCAAACTCAGTGCGATCTATAGTTCCATCCATGTTGCCATCGTAATCATCATACCCGGTATTTTGTCCAACAGCCACTGTGCTTAGGAACAAAAATGCACCAAGTATACTTAAAGTTTGCATCTTCATAATATATTTTTTTTAATGGTTAAACTTAGGACGAATATAAAAACACAAGCCTCTGTTATAAAGCAATTTATCAGAATTTAACAACCGAAACTGCCTTTTTTACGACTATAATAACACTACTTAAAACAGAAAGGAAGTCTCTATAAAATAGAAAAGCGCAAATCTCAAAAAGAGAATGCGCTTTTCACAACCTAACCAATAAACCAATTCTTACAAATACCTCTTGTACCT
>NZ_JAVRHO010000004.1:0-210807 GCF_031846515.1 Autumnicola lenta | reverse complement strand
CCTGGGCTGTATTTTTCTCCCTCAGGAATTATTGTTGCTTTATAGTTATCATAAGAACCCTTTGATATGCTGCGGTCTATTACTGAGATAATACCATAATGACGCTGATCTTGCTGAATTTTTTTCCATAGACCTATTATTTTTTCTTTTTCTCCTTCTATTACTTGAAAAAAATTTCCTTCAGAATATAGTAGGACTCCTTTTATATCATTCTGGCTGTTATTCTCTTCGCAAAAAATCAGAAGCTCATTAATTTCTGAAGTAGTTAGGTGCTTATCAGCATTGCTTACATAACAAATGGCATGTCTCATATTTCTGTATTTAAGTTTGATACTATTTTAAAATACCAAAGAATCACATAACTAGCTCAACTATTAATTTTTAATTAACTAATGATTATAATATTATTTTCAATCCAGACTTCAGACCGCAAAATTGCAAAAGCCTTTCCGAAATGAGCGGCTTCTTTAGTGCAATATATTTTCGTGAAGATGTGGAAAATTGGAGCTCAATTCGGTGAGCATTTAAAGACTGTCACCTATGATTTCTTCATTTTCAATTCCTTTTTTGCCAGAACATAGAGCTTCTGATGCAGAAGGCTAAGCTATGATTTATGGTAGAATTACCTACAGAGGGAATCGAGCGGATTTAAATTAAAAAATTTCGTAAAATAATACGGGTTATAGGCTTCCTTTTTGCGGCTCAATCAATTAACGTGTTTTATACAGCGTAGTCACCAAAACTCCTTTATAAGCGGGAGATCTAATCGATAATAACTGTTTTTCTTCTTTTGCCTTGAAGTGAAATGGTGGCGCTGTTATATTTACACCACTTTGCTTTTTTAACCTGATTCCCTGTCCCGAAATAATATCTTTATTGGGTTCAAAATCTTCTTCCGGTAAATGTTCGGTTAGAACAACATACTTGAAATCGTATAATTTTTCTACTACACTTTCTATTTCGGCATTCGATAAATGTTGCAAAACCTGCCTTATAATCGCGCAATCTCCCGGAGGCAGATCATCTTTTGCAATATCTAAAGCATGAAATTCTAAATTAGCTGCCTTGAATTCTTTTTTGTTATGCGCTATAAGTTCAGGAACGACGTCTACAGCGGAATACTTCTTGGAGTACTTCACCAGCTCTTTACCAATATTGAAATCCCCGCACCCCAGATCACAAACTACCGGTAGAGCTTCAAAATCTTTTAAAAAATCTGATACTACAGCTATATATGGATTTACGGTTTCAGGATGATGGGAGCCTAAACCAGAGTAGAATTCAGATTTCTTACCACCCCACAAGTTGTTTTTATAGATCTGCGCCATGGCATCTTTAGTTGGCCAGGGCTTTTTTTGCTGTTTCCTCTTCTCCACAGTATCTGGTATTAAGCCCCAACCCCTCTCACAAACACTTCCACGAACTCCTTCATCTTATTAATGATCCTCTCTCCAATTTCCCGCGCTTTTAAAATACTGGGACGGTTATCAAGGCATTGGAATACTTCATCTCGAAGGGGTTCGTGTTCATTGTAGATGTAGGCATCGATCAAAGATTTAAACTGATTTTTATCAAGGTTTTCCTCATCACATAATTTCGCCAGAGCCAACACCCGCTGGTCGCTCCAGTACTTTTCAAATTCATCGGGAATGGAATCGATGTCATTAATCTTTGGCAGGTTTTCTTCTATAAATTTTTCGATTAATTCCCGCTTACTACGGAGTTCTACGTCTCCTGCAAGCATATCCATTATTTGCTTTTTCTGCTGGGCGGCATTTTTACCTTCGGCTTGTTTCAGTCCGGCGAGTAATTTCAGGATGTAAGCAATATTAATTTCATCACGATGGATCAGTTCCAGTTCAAAATCTACATCATCTAAAATGGAGTCTTTTTGTTTTTGATGGTCACCTTTTGATTTCTCGTATAGATCAAGATATTTGCTTTTATAATCTTCAAAGGTCTGCTCGTTCATGGGTATATCTTCCCAGCTAAAATCGGCAAAGGAAGTCAGGACATTTTTTGCCCTTATCAAAGCTCTAAAAGCCTGAATAAATTCCAGTTCTTCTTCTTCCGAAGGTAAATTGTCCACGCTTTTTACCGTTGGGGCAATCTTCAGTAATTCAATGAAAGCTTCTGAAAACTTTTCTGTGATAACTTCGTAATCGGGGAGTAGGATTTCTTCCCGTGCTTCTTTGCTTGAGAAAAGGGCAATAGCTTCGTCTGTTTCCTTTTTAAGGTTTCTGAAAACCAGAATTTCTCCCTGGGATTTCTTCTCGTCCAGAATCCTGTTGGTACGGGAAAACGCCTGAATTAATCCATGGTGCCGAAGGTTTTTATCTACATATAAGGTATTCACCTTTTTGGCATCAAATCCTGTTAGAAGCATATTCACCACCAGGATAATATCCAAACGGTCTTTTTCCTGGAAACCGACTTTCTCCCGCTCTTTTAACCGTTTGCTAATGTCCTTAAAATAACCTTCAAATTGTTTGCTGTCCCGGGTAGAAAATCCGGTATTGTACATCTTATTGTAATCTTCAATAAATTCGTCCAGCTTTTCCCGGGTGTGACTGGTTTTGTAAACCGGCGCAGCATCTGCAGCCAGTTTCAGGTCTTCCGGAAGCATGCCCTGTGCCTCTTCATCTTCTTCATTTGCTCCGTAAGTAAAGATCGCAGCTACCCACAAATCGTGCTCTCCGGCTTCCTTTTTCTTCTGAAAATGTTCGTAGTAGGTGATAAGGTTTGATATGCTACTAACGGCAAAAATTGAAGAATACTCACGGTTTTTGGTCTTTGTATCGTGGTATTTTATGATATAATCGGTGATCTTTTCCAACCTTTTGGAACTGTTAAGTACCTCCCTCGTATCGATATCTTCAACTTCTATATCAACAAACGTATTGCTCTTGCGTTTATACCTGCCAATATATTCTATGCTAAACCTTAATACATTCTGATCTCTAATGGCATCTGTGATTACATATTTGTGCAAACATTCTCCAAAAAGATCTTTTGTGGTCCTTTTTCCCAGATCGTTTTTCGCTGCATTATCGGCAAAAATCGGCGTTCCGGTAAAACCGAAGAGCTGAATATTTTTAAAGAAGTCGGTGATTTTCTGGTGAGTATCTCCAAACTGACTCCGGTGGCATTCATCAAAAATAAAAATCATCCGCTTGTCCTGCAGATCCTTCATTCGTGACTGATACCTTCCGGGGGAAATAGCGTTATTCAGTTTTTGAATGGTGGTAAGGATAAGTTTACTATCATCGGTAAATTGATCCACCAGGGAATTGGTGTTGTCAGTTACATCTACACTGTCTTTTTTAAAGCTGTTAAACTCCTTCATCGTCTGGTAATCCAGATCTTTCCGGTCTACCACAAAAACGACCTTATGCACCTGCGGAAGATCCATCAGGATCTGGCTGGCTTTAAAGGAAGTGAGGGTTTTACCCGATCCCGTGGTGTGCCAGATGTATCCGTTGTCTGTACTGTTCTTTACCTGATTAATGATTGCTTCGGAAGCATAAAACTGGTAGGGGCGAAGCACCATCAGGATTTTATGGGTTTCATTAAAGACAATGTACCTGGAAAGCATTTTCCCGAGGTGACCAGTATCTAAAAATACTTTCGTAAAAGCCGAAAGTTCTTTGGTATTCCTGTTGTGTACATCTGCCCAGAAGAATGTCTGTTTAAATGTGAGCGTCTGCAGCGGATTATTAGAAAAGTATTTGGTATCGACTCCGTTACTGATCACAAAAAGCTGCACAAAATTAAAAAGTCCGTAGTTGTTCCAGTAGGAGTGGCGTTTGTACCGGTTAATTTGTTTAAAAGCTTCTTTAAGTTCGAGTCCGCGTCTTTTTAGCTCGATCTGTACGAGTGGAAGTCCGTTTACCAGAAGCGTGACATCATATCGGTTTTTGTAGGTTCCTTCCTGTGCAATCTGGTTGGTAACCTGAAATAGATTTTTGGTCCAGTCTTCACCATTAAAGAACCGCACGTAAAATGAATCTTCATTGTCCCGGGTAAGCTGATACCTGCCACGCAAGGTTTTACCTTTTTCAAAAACATTCCCTTTCGCCAGATGGTTTAAGATGCTGCCGAATTCTTTTTCTGAAAAGGAAGTTTCATTAAAAACCTCCAACTGACTTTTAAGATTTGCCAGCACCGTGGCTTCAGAATTTACCTGTACTCTTTTATAGTTCTGGCTTTCCAGTTGCTTTACCAGATTGTTTTCTAATACGGCTTCAGATTGGTAACTCATTTATTTTCTTTTTCAACCGCAAAGTGCGCTCTGCGCTTTTTTCTTTGTGTCCTTTGCGTTTAATTTTTTTCAGAACGCTGCATTTTTCAACCGCCAAGTACGCTAAGGTTTACGCAAAGATCGCAAAGTTTCTCTGCGTCCTTTGCGTTTTTTCTTTGTGTCCTTTGCGGTTAATTTTTTTCAGAACGTTGCATTTTTTACCGCAAAGTGCGCTAAGTTTTACGCAAAGATCGCAAAGTTGGCTCTGCGCCCTCTGCGGTTTTTCTTTGTGTCCTTTGCGGTTAATTTTTTTTCAGGACGCTCCGTTTTTTTACCGCCAAGTACGCTAAGTTTTACGCAAAGATCGCAAAGTTTCTCTGCGTGCTTTGCGGTTTTTTCTTTGTGTCCTTTGCGTTTATTTTTTTTCAGAACGCTACATTTTCTAACCACAAAGTGCGCTAAGTTTTACGCCAAGATCGCTAAGTTGGCTCTGCGCTTTTTCTTTGTGTCCTTTGCGGTTAATTTGTTTTACTGGAAAGTGTGCGAAGAATTTTAAAGTCCATTTGCAACTCTCTTTATTCCATGTTTAAGCATCACAACATTAAAATTTATCAGCAGTCCAAGTTTATAATTGCCCAATTTCATATAGGTTAACGTCTGTGCTAAATGCACATCATGTAATGCTTCCACACTTTTAATTTCAATTACCAGTTTGTTTTCAACAAGAATATCTATCCTGTACCCACAGTTCAGTTTAACCTCTTCAAAAATTATCGGCATTGGTTTTTCTTTTTCAGCAAGTAAACCTGCCTTAGAGATTTTATAAAATAAACATTCCTGATATGCACTCTCAAGAAGGCCGGGTCCCAAGGCTCTATGTACCTCAATACCCAAACCTATAATTCTATTTGCAATTTCATTTTCGGTCATAACCAGTTTTTTTTCTTCACCCAAGAGCGCTAAGGTCTACGCCAAGTTCACTAAGTCTTTCTTTACGCTTCTATAAAAATTTCTTTAAATTTCTTTTCTATTGTCACCTGTTCCTTTTCATTAAGTTGTTTAAACTCTTTCTTTTTTGCCCTGTTCGAAAATGTACCGGCATTTTGTTCGAGGAACCTAACTAATGTTGCCACCATTCTATCGGGCATCTCAAAATTATCATCCAGAAAGCGTTTCATTTCATCGTATTTTAGCAAATAAGAAACTTCATTTGGGATAATAATATCGATTGTTTCCTGCACACAGTCATATAAGAATTCAGCCTGTTTTGTAGCATCGAAATAGCGGTAATAATCGGCAGTTTCATTGAGCACTTCCACATTATTGTTTTCTGTTTGTTTCCATTTAATAAGATCGAGAAGTGGGTGAGAATAAGATTCCAATGTCTTTCTATAATCCTCAATATGGTTAAGGATAGCCGCGGAAACCGGAAATATTACACCTTGTTGTGCAAATTTCATTTTTGCGAGAATATGGTGGATTAAATATCTGTGTACCCTGCCATTGCCATCTTCAAACGGGTGGATAAAGACGAAGCCAAAAGCCACTATTGCTGAAGCCAGAACAGGATTAAATTCTGATTTCTCTAACTTTTCACCTGTAGCAATAAGGCTGTTAATTAGCGGTTCTACGTCTTCGGCCTTTGCTGAAATATGTTCGGGAATTGGTTCCCCGGTTTGCCGGTCATGTTCGCCAACGAAACCTCCCTCTTCCCGAAATCCCATATGGGTAAACCGGGAATTTTCGATAACAATTTGCTGCAATCTTAGCAGCTCATCTGTGGTGAGAGGCTTTGAACCGGCCTGACCAATTGCCTTTCCCCAACGCATGGCGCGATTGTTTCGGGGATTTTCTCCTTCAATACTAAAAGATGCTTTGGAGTCTTTTAATAAAAGAAAGGCCGAGGCACGTTGTAAAACATCCGAATGCAAATTTTTTATAAAGTCCGCTTTTTTGGCCGAATCATACTTCTCGGCATAAGATACAAGCTTTTTGGTTTTAAAGATCAACGGACAGAATCCTATAGTACCCGGAAGGTTATTTGTGATACGGTGCCGGGACGAATTTTCTCCTGAAATTGCATATTGGAGTTTTTCATCCAGAAGGGGGGTGTATTTTATTTTAATGTCGGCATTGGGTATTTGTAACTCTTTATCAAGTAACCATTCGTAGAGGAACCAAATTCTTCTTGTGTAGTGACCTGTTGGTTCTATTTTTAATAAGTTATAAATTTGTTTTGAAGAGAGTTTTAAAAACAGCTTCTTAAAGAAGAGTAGGTGTACCCCTTCGTATTTTAATGCAAAAACCAGATGTTTATATAAAGTGTCTTCAGGAGCATGTTTTGGGGTAAGGACATTCCAGCCTTCCGTTTTATATTTCCGGTTTTTAGAACTTATTAATGAAATAATGTCTGGTGTTGGGACTTCCAATTCAAATGAATTTATGATCGCAGCATACCCAACAATTATTCCTTCCTCAGGAGCTCTACGTCCGTGAAAAACACCTGCTTTATATGAAAAATGTACGCTGTTCATTAATTTCATGAAAAATACCCGCAAAAGGCCTTATAAATATAATTCTAATTTTCCGAAAAGCACCCGCTAATTGTAAAAAACGCACGCGATATTCATTTTTTGTGAAAAACACCCGCTGAAAAAATCATTTTTCAACCGCCAAGAGCGCTAAGTTTTACGCAAAGAGCGCAAAGTTGGCTCTGCGTCCTCTGCGGATTTTTCTTTGTGTTCTTTGCGGTTAATTTTTTTAGAACGCTCCATTTTTGAACCGCCAAGTGCGCTAAGTTTCACGCAAAGATCGCAAAGTTGGCTGTGCGTCCTCTGCGTTTTTCTTTGTGTCCTTTGCGTTTGATTTTTTTCAGAACGCTACATTTTTCTAACCGCCAAGTGCGCTAAGTTTTACGCAAAGATCGCAAAATTTCTCTGCGTCCTCTGCGGTTTTTCTTTGTGTCCTTTGCGGTTAATTTTTTTCAGAACGCTACATTTTTTTAACCGCCAAGTACGCTAAGTTTTACGCAAAGATCGCAAAGTTGGCTGTGCGTCCTCTGCGTTTTTCTTTGTTTCCTTTGCGTTTAATTTTTTTCAGAACGCTACATTTTTTAACCGCCAAGTGCGCTAAGTTTTGCGCAAAGATCGCAAAGTTTCTCTGCGTCCTTTGCGGTTTTTCTTGTGTCCTTTGCGTTTAATTTTTTCAGAACGCTACATTTTCTAACTACAAAGTGCGCTAAGTTTTACGCCAAGATCGCAAAGTTGGCTCTGCGCCCTCTGCGTTTTTCTTTGTGTCCTTTGTGTTTAATTTTTTTCAGAACGCTAAATTTTTTAACCGCAAAGTGCGCTAAGGTTTACGCAAAGATCGCAAAGTTGGCTCTGCGTCCTCTGCGGATTTTTCTTTGTGTCCTTTGCGGTTAATTTTTTTCAGAACGCTACATTTTTCTAACCGCCAAGTGCGCTAAGTTTTACGCAAAGATCGCAAAGTTGGCTCTGCGTCCTTTGTGGTTTTTCTTTGTGTCCTTTGCGGTTAATTTTTTTCAGAACGCTACATTTTCAACCGCCAAGTGCGCTAAGTTTTACGCAAAGATCGCTAAGCTTCTCTGCGTTCTTTGCGGATTTTCTTTGTGTCCTTTGCGGTTAATATTTTCATTCTTCAATTACATCCATGCCGATAATTGGCATTTTTGGACACCGACTTTTTCTAACCGCAAAGTGCGCTAAGTTTTACGCAAAGATCGCAAAGTTTCTCTGCGTCCTCTGCGGATTTTTCTTTGTGTCCTTTGCATATAATTTTTTTCAGAACGCTACATTTTTTTACCGCAAAGTGCGCTAAGTTTTACGCCAAGATCGCAAAGTTCTTCTGCGCCCTCTGCGTTTTTCTTTGTGTCCTTTGCGTATAATTTTTTCAGAACGCTGCATTTTTCAACCGCCAAGTGCGCTAAGTTTTACGCCAAGATCGCTAAGCTTCTCTGCGTCCTTTGCGGTTTTTCTTTGTGTTCTTTGCGGTTATTTTTTCATTTATTTTATTTACACAAACATTTGCTGTAAAAGCCCTTTTTTAAAGCTTTGGGTCTGACTAATCTCTTCTGAAACTGCTTCAAATTTTTTATCAATGGCAGATAAAAAACCTGCTATTTTTTGTTGTTCCTGAATGCATGGAATTTCCAATTTCAGGTTCTTTAATTGGCTTGAGTAAAGATGCATAACTGAGCTTCCCTGGGAAAGTTTTGCAATATCATTTTTTAAATGTCCATTGAGGTAATAAGCCAGAAATACTCCATTAAAATTTCCACGTATAATATTAAGATCACCTCCTAAACCGATACCATTTTGTAAAACACAAGATGCTGTAGCAATATCAATCCGAGTTTCGCCAGAAGCCGGAATAATAACATCTCCTGCTTCACTTAGCGTTAAATGCTTCTTTAAAAGATTTGTTTTAGAGTGAGTAATATCAATAGTTTCTTTATAAACTGTATATAATTCGCCATATCTAATACAAGGAGTCTCTCCGTCCATAGAAACATCATTTTTAGAAATTCCTTTTCCCTTTGAAAAAGCTGCTATTTCCCTCAACTTTTTCTCTTCCCACTCCGGAAACTCTTTCCCATCCTCATCCTTAAACCTGATCTCCTGCGAAAACAACTGCTGCATCACACCTTTTTTATAGGTTTCCAGCAATTCTTTTTTGCGGCTAAGCTGTTGGATCTTTTTATCTGCCGCAGAAAGGAAGGAGGCGATTTTTTGTTGTTCTGGGAGGGAAGGGATTTGTACTTTCATCACCAAAAAGTTTGGCTTCGAAATATTTTTCATAGTTCCGCTTGTACCTGTGGCTATTGCTTTAAGGTTGTGTCGGACTTTATTAGTAATTAGAAAGTAGCTTAGCCACCTACTATTACATCTGTTATGATCAATAACTGTTTGCCATAAACGATCCGGAATAAACAAATTCTGTAAATCCTTATTTACGTAACCACTTTCTCCTACGAGTTGGGGGGTGTTCATCCTGCTAATTATTATCTCTCCTTTTTTAGGATTAAGTCTTGATCTGGAAAGTTCTTCAGAAAGTATTTTTTTATTTTCTCCTGCAAAAAATCCTCCTTTTGAAACACAATTTGTTTTTAAGATACCAGCTTCAGTTTTACTCTGAATTGGAAAATCTTCAGAATTAACACTCACACCTGAATTTAATTCTTTTATTAAATCGTGTAATTTTTGATTTTGAAAGTTGCCGGAATAATCCCTAAATCTTAGTTTCGGAACAGCCTCTGTTTTCTGTTTCTCTATTTCCTGTAATTCTTGTGTCATAATTATGAGATGCTGAAACAACTTCACACTTCGACAAGCTCACACTTCGACAAGCTCTGTGTGACTGTTTCATTAATTAAAAAGGTTGTTCTATTCCTAACTGGTTACAGAAATCGGCTATTTCAGCATCTGTAGTTTTGATATCCTGTTCTAAATTTTTTAATTCCGAGGCAATCGCTTTAAGATCAACCGGTTCTTCTTCTTCAAAAGTATCTACATAACGCGGGATGTTCAGGTTATAATCGTTTTCCTTTACTTCTTCCAAAGTTGCCACATAGCTGTATTTGTCAATACTGCTTCGGTTTTTATAAGTATCGATGATTTTTTCTACATCTTTTTCGCGCAGGTAATTTTGAGTTTTGATCTTCTCATAATGTTCACTGCTGTCAATAAACAGAATGTCTTTGCTGTCTTCCCGGCTTTTCTTCAGCACTAAAATACAGGTGGGAATACCGGTACCATAGAAAACATTGGCAGGTAAACCTATTACCGCATCCAGGTAATTCCGGTCTTTGATCAAAAACTTACGAATATGACCTTCGGCTGCACCACGAAACAAGACTCCGTGCGGCAACACACAAGCCATCGTCCCGGTTTCAGAAAGCTGGTGCACCATATGTTGCACAAAAGCAAAATCGGCTTTGGTTTTAGGCGCGAGTTTTCCGTAAGGGGAGAAGCGGTCGTCACTCATAAAAAGCGGACTCGCACTCCATTTTGCAGAAAACGGCGGATTGGCAACAATAGCCTCAAAACGTTCATCGATATGCTCCGGGGAAGGATTTTCCAGCGTATCTTCGTTATGAATATCAAAACGTTTGTAATGCACATCGTGCATAATCATATTCATCCTGCACAGGTTGTACGTGGTAGGATTGCTTTCCTGGCCATAAAAAGCACCAACTTCAGTCTCTTTGGAAACCCGAAGTAAAAGAGAGCCCGATCCACAGGTAGGATCATAAACATTCCTGATTTGTTCTTTACCAATGGTTACCAGTTTTGCAAGGACTTTACTTACCTGTTGCGGGGTATAAAATTCCCCGGCTTTTTTCCCGGCGCCTGAAGCGAATTTCCCAATCAGGTACTCATAAGCATCGCCTAAAACATCACTTTTGGTATTTTCGAGATCAAAATCTACTTCGTCAAGATGCGTAAGAACCTTTACGATAAGTTCGTTTTTAGCTTCTTCGCTTTTACCGAGTTTGCTGCTGGTAAGGTCGAGGTCTTCAAAAAGATTTCCGAAGTCTTCCTCGCTCTCGCTGCCCATGGTACTCTGCTCAATATTGGAAAGTACTTTGGACAGGTCACCAAGTATAAATTTGCTCTTTCCGTTGCCGTTACCGCGGCGGGCAAGTTCGCTAAAGAGTTCAGAAGGTTTTAGATAATATCCCAGGTGCACCAGGGCGTCTTCTTTTACCGCTTCAAGATAAATATCTTCCTGTGGATGTCCTTCAAGTTGCCTGAAGGTGAGCCCGTCCGGCTTCAGGATCTTATCTGCATGAAGTTCCATCTTGCGGCTCAGGTACTTGTAAAAAATAAATCCTAATATATAATCACGGAATTCATCGGCACCCATTTTACCACGTAAGGTATTGGCGATATTCCAGAGTTGTTGTTCCAGCTTTTGTTTGGCTTCGGTCATTTTATTAATTCATTAGATTTGGAAGGCTGCTTATTTTGCCAATTATCGGCTTCCATTGGGTAGGGACAATAGAATTAAAATCGTAGGAGTAAATCTAAATATTTTCTTAAAGCTTTGAAAGCGGTTTTGTTTAAAAAGATAAAGAGATCTGGTTTTTTACAACTGCAATCTTTTCCGGAGCTTTATAAAGTCTTCTGAAATGACGCTAAAGTTACATAGGAAATCCATTAGAAGTACTTATCTTGAAGTAAACGGTTTTTGAGCAACAGGCAGATGTTGGATCACGGAAGAATTGTAGTGCAGGAGGAAGTAAAAATTTGATCAATAAAAAATCATGAAATGCCGGTTATCAGATTAGAAACTCATATTAAAGCGAACAGGAAAATTGTTTTTGATTTATCCAGAAGCATAGATTTTCAATCAGAAGCTGTTAAATCTTCAAATGAAAGAGCGGTTGCAGGAAAAACCAGCGGCTTAATAGGTTTAAATGAAACTGTTACCTGGCATGGGAAACACCTTGGGGTACGGCAACATCTTACTACCCGAATGACAGACTTTGATCTGCCAAATTTCTTTGCAGATGAAATGGAAAAAGGTGCTTTTAAAAGCATAAGGCATGAACATTATTTCTCCACAACCGAAGAAGGAACATTAATGAAAGATGTCTTTAAATTCCGGGCTCCGCTAGGTATTTTAGGCTGGCTGGCAAACAAATTATTCCTTAAAAGCTATATGACCAATTTTCTAAAAGGGCGCAACAGGTTCCTTAAAGAATATGCAGAAAGCGGCAGGTGGCGGGAAGTGCTTCCGGAAAATTATATGTAGGCAGTGAGCAGTAGTGAGTAGGAAGTAAACAGTCATTTACTATACAATTAAGACATTGTGCAATAATCAGGAAACGATAAATAGGCTTAATTTCTGAAGTCGTACTTCTAACTTTTCACTTCGTCCTTCTAAAAACTTATGTGTAAGTGCCTGCCCGAGAAAAGCTTCTAAGAAAGAGGTCTTGATTCTGTGATCTCGCAGGATCTTAAGGGGAGAAATCTGCCGTTGTCTTTTTGTTAAACCTGCTTTGGTCGTATCTATAAAATCATTATTTTTAGTCTGAAATTACTGAAATGGTCTTTCTTCGGTCTCTTTACATTTTTTCCGAAGGGAGGTGCGAGATAGCTCGCCTGCAGCAGGTCATCAAATAAAACAATTTCGGACAGCAATAAGGAGCGTGATCCTTTCTTGCTCATTCCAACTTTCTTTAATGCTCTTTAATCTTTTTCAACTTCCTGTTTCCCAGTCTGAATTTGGTTTTCAGCTTCTGCTTTCTCTCTTTTTCACTTTCCTTGTCCTGTATTATCTGTAGATAAAATTTAGCTCCTGAATTTTCAAAAGAAATTTTTTCAGGTAGTTTAATTCCGTCCCGGCTCTTGAGAATGTTATTCCAGGGAACAGATATCCAAATATTGTAATACTCTCCGGGTATCATTTCGCCTTCCACAAAAAACTGAAGCGCAGTGGATTGGACCTGTGTGCGGGGAATCATGATTTTCCCGTCTATAACTTCAAAAGATTGCTTAATGGGCCGTAACTGTAATTTTTCAAAGCGCTCTTCTTTTAATAGAAATATGTTTTCTATTAAGGGTTCATAATCATATAAGGCTAAATTTTTGAGATTTACCATAACACTCCCATTAAGGGAATTTATATCCAGTTTGCCGTCTTTGTTAAGAATTCCGTTAACATCGAACTCAAGACCCAGGTTTCCACTTATCTTTTCCGCCTTCCGGAGTTCATCATGCTTAAAGTAGTTTAGATCCTTTACCATGTCTTTGATATTGATGTCCTGAATATTCACCTTTATATTAACAGGTAAATATTGTGCAGTACCAACTCCGGCTTTTAGCATGAGATCTATCGAACCTTCAGAATAGTTAAGCCTGGTGGCGTCTATTACAATATCCCCGCTGTCGTTAAAACCAATTTCTGAAGTAAAATCTGAAACAGAGAAGTTATCATAAATCAGGGAGTCGATCTCAATACTTGCTGAAGGAAAATAAGAATTATTAATGCTGCTAAGTATTTCTTTCAGGTTCTCTATTTCGAACTTTTGATTTTTGGCACTGTCTTTTTCCTTTTTAGTGTTGCCAAGGAACTTCTTAATATCTTTACTGTTCAGGTGTGGAGAATTAATACTGAACGAGGAGCGATGAGAATTTATCGCCTGATCATTATTTATAAAATTGGAGAAGTTGTCGATTTGACCGGTGATATCTACGGAACTTTTACCGGGAAGTTCAACATCAAGTTTTTCCAGCGTCGCGAGGTTGTTTAAGATGTATAAGTGCAGACTGTCCACCGGAATCTGAATATCGGTGTTCTCAATGTCTACCAATGTTGAGCCTAAAATTAAATCTCCCCGGGCATTTGAATTTAGAATTTTAAGATCCTGCGCCTTACCTTCATAACTTCCATTAAACTTGAAGTCACCGGATTGTAGTTTGAAATTAACGGTTTGTAACAAGTCATTGAGATCTTTAGATTTTCCTTCAGCTTCAGCAGAAAACCTAAAATTAAATGGGTTTTGATTACCTTTTGAATTTTCAGTGTTTTGCGCTGCAAGTTCGCCTTTTATCAATGCTTTAGAATCTTTAAACCAAACACTAAGTTCGTCAAGTTTAAGTATGGAATCATTTTTAAAGTAGACTTTAGCTGCCATATCCCTTGTAACAATATCCTGATACTTTAAAGAATCTACTGCTACTTTAAATTCCGGATTAAATTTGTAAATGTCAGCAAATACTGCGGCGAGATCACGATTTTTAAGAGTTCCATCTGCAGCCTCAAAATCCATAGAATTTACTGTTTTAATCCAATCATCTATATTCATAAAAGCTGCATCTAATGCTATATATATCTTTCCGTTAGTATCCAGATTATCCAGTAAAAACCCCGGAAATTCTTCTATTCGGCCTAGCAGGGCAAAAGGATGATGATCACCCACTTCCATAACAAATCTATTCAGGTTGATATTAGAGTCATGAACCGTTACCTTCAGAGAATCTAACTCGATATCGATAGCTGCTTCGGGGTAATAAAATTTAGCGTCTATGAGTTTAAGATCTCCATTTGCATTATTTAGTAGCTGTTCAAATCTGTAGACATTACCTGTTACATTTCCGGAGAAGCTGAATTCGCCGGATTTAATATCCATCAGCTGAATCTTAAAAAGATCCTGGAAAACCTTAATTGGTCCTGAAGATTCTGTAGCTACGTCAATAACTATGGGCTCTTTAATGCTATTACCAGGTTCCGGAATTTGTAATGTTCCATGTAGATTAGTGATAGCACCCTGATAGTTAAAGCTTAAGTGGCCTAAACGAACGGTTTCTGCATCAATGAACTCGATATCTGCCACCAGATTGTCAAAACTTATCGAATCATATTCTACGGAATTTAAATTTAATCTTAAAATTGGCTGAAATCTCCTGTAAATCGCCTCAAAGGTCTCATGCAGCGTTTTTAGATTATTGGCTTCTTTTTCTGAAGAAGGTATAAATTCCGTTGCTGTGGTAATAAGATCATTGATGTTTAAAGCATCAGATTGGAGTGATACATCTGCAACGGCTGGATTTGCAGGTACGTCTGCAATGAGGGAAGAAATATTTTTTATAGTTCCTTTAAAGATTAGCTGCTCCTCATTTGGCAGATTTATAATAAGATTTTCCAGAATAGCATTCTGATCGTTCAGTTTCAGGTCAACAGTTTCAACGGGTAGCTGGAGATTATTCTTTTGAAGAACTACTCTTGTATTTTTAAGGGTAAATCTTCCGGTAGCGGCATTAAAAACCTCGGAGGTACTGGTAACCGCGCCGTTAATATTAGCTTGGAGATCGAAATTGCCACCAATGAATTTGAAGTTTTCATTTTGTAAAACCTTAGCCAGCGTTTCATTAGGACCATACATCTCTACAGCAGCATTTACATAATTCAAAGATTCATCTGAAGATTGATAGTAAGAATTACTGGCGGCAATTTTAATATCGTCCCAATCTGCTGTGAAATTTTGCAATAAAACTTTGATATCACGTCGTGACGGTTGTTGCTGACCAATGTTCTGGTGTTGGTTAAGAGTATTAGTTAAATATCCATTTAAATCAACATGATCTAATACGATACTATCATTAATTTTAACCCTGTTATTAGTGGTAGAAAATTCGGCATCTATAAGAGGAACATCACCAATCGCAAATTTCCCCTCAAGGTTAATTTTCGTGTCCAGGGGTTCCAGAATTTCATAGAAAGATAATTTTGCAGCAATGCTATCGGCCAAAAGCTCTTTGATCTCCTGAAAATTAGTTTCGGGATTTTCGAGTGAAAAACGATACGCCGTAACTTCATTAAAATCAAAATCTGCCTTTGTATTGAATGTCTGGTTTCCCACTTCAAGAATAAATTCCGGAATACTTAGTTTGTTGTTAAACTGCTCCAATACAAATTTCGGGTTCCCACTAACCATCGTACTGCTTAAGAAACTACCTTTTTTAGTGTTAAATCCCAGATCCTGAACCATGACTTCAAAGTCGAGAATTCCTGTAATCGTTTCATTTTTAGTTCTAATTTCTCCTGATGCATCGTGTAATTCCAGATTAAAATATTTGTTCAGCATCGAGTCCTTAGAAACGAATATTACATCTCGTAAACTGAACTTGGTGTGGTTGGAAATCCACCCCGGCAGTTTCAATCCCCTGGAAGAATTAGATTGCATTTGTTTTTTTAACCTGCGATAATTCGAAACGGTTTTCTTTGAAATAACTTCTGAATGTATTTCAGCATTTTCGATTCTAATATTTCTGAATCGAAGATTACCACTTAAAAGATCTGTGGCAGCAATACTTACCTGAGCTTTGTCAATAGCAACCGAAGAGTTTTTATCCAGGATCGTATCAAAACTTGTTTGATATATGTCTTTAATAGTAAAACCAACATTTGGGAATCCATATATAAAAGTGGCGTTTACTTCACCAATTTCCAGGCGGCCATTGTTATTTTCCTGATACCATTCCTGTAGTTCATCTATAAGCAGGTCTCTGTTAAGCCAGCCTATTGTGAATAGCAGTGTGGGTACCAGCAGTAGAATAGCCAGGAGAATCCCTGCCCGTTTGAGCCAAATTAGAGTGGTTTTTTTATCTTCCGGAGCTTCAGATTTCATAGGTTATAGGTTGATATACCTGGCAAAAATCAGTTGTTAGCTTATCACCAATATAAATCAATAGAAAGGAACTAGTTACTTTTTTGCTGCGTCATAAATTCTACAAATATCGTAAATCAGTCCGTCACTCTAACATTCGGTAAGATATTTACATTTTCGGCTTAATGATCTCTGCGGTTTAACAGGAAAAGTCTAAAAGCCGTCTGAGAGAATAGCTCATCAAAAACTACGATTAGTGTAAAATTCCGCATTCTTAGTGAGTATTTTGGCAAAATGCTGTACAAAAATCAGATGCTGATTCCCACTCCAAAATTTAAATTGGAGGTATATTCTCGTGTATTAAGCGGAGTTTTACTGTCGAAGTAGTAATTGTAAAGGGTGAAAACTTTAAACCAGCTGGAAAGAGGAATGTCCATGCGGAATTGTTCCAGGATCCTGTAGTCGCTAAAGTTCCTGTAAAGCGGTTGATAATAAACGGTATTGGCAATTGAAAATTTTCCAGATTCTGCAGAATATGATAAAGTAAGATAGGTGCTGTTTCGATGATTATAATATGTAGTTCCAGCCCTATCGCTAGTTTCCATTTCATACATATAGCTGTTGCCCGCATAGCCGGTAAATCGTTTTCTATCCATCCATTTAGCCCGAAGCCCGGCACCTATCAGGTTACGTTGTTCAACAACTAATAGCTGGTTATATTGTCCCTGAAGAAAAGTTTCAAATCTTAAGACCTGATTAAATTTATAATTAAATCTGCCATGAAGGAACCATGTATTCTGAAGGTTCTCTGCTTCGGAATCAATAAGATTATAATTTCCCAGGAGGAAGTAAATCTTCCGAAGGTCCTTCGATTTCAGTTGAGTGCTGAAGGCAGTAGTTATCTGGTTTACCTGGCTCCCGTCATTATTGGTATGATTAAAGGAGAAATCTGCATTCAGTGTAAATCTTACCGAATCGGTCTGCATGCGTTTGGCTTCAATATTCACAAGTTGTGCAGATAAGAGGCCCGGGATTAGTATAAATAAGCTTATAAAAAGAATTCTAGTCATAACTTGCAATTAAAGCCAAATTTAAAAAAACATCTTTTCAAAAAACACTACCAGCACCAATTAACTTTTTAAGGCTGTAGAAAATCCTGCAAGTGTTATAAAGAAGTAAATTGTCCAAAATCTAATCCTTCATTTAAATAAGCCCTAATTCCTCCTGAATCGATCAAAAATTATTTCCACATTTTTCACAAAGTGCATCTTAATGGGTGGGATTGGCCAAATACTGAAGTTTGAGACGCAACCTTTTCCCGGTTAAGGCATCTAATAAGTATAAAATCAATTAATATATGAACAAATCATACATCTTCCTGTCGTTTGCCCTGTTGCTTTTTTATTCCTGTGAAACAGATAATGTGCCTGGTCAACAAGTAGCTCCGCAATTAGGTTTTTCGAATAGTACTGACGGTTTAATTGCCCCAGAAGTCGGCGGGGATAATTACAATGAAATTATTGAAAACCCTTTTATAAAAGTTGAAGACCAGGCTGTCTCCACATTCTCTATAGATGCGGATGGGGCTTCTTATGGAAATGTAAGGCGATTTTTGATGAGTGATAACCAGTTACCTCCAAAAAATGCGGTTCGCACTGAGGAGATGATCAATTACTTCAACCTGGATTATGATTTTACAGAGAGCAATCATCCCATAAGCTTAAATGGAGAAATCAGTAATACTCCCTGGAATAATGAAACTAAGCTTATAAGAATTGGAATTAAAGGAAAACCAATGCCTGAGCCTTTGCCGCCATCCAATTTCGTTTTCTTAATAGATGTTTCCGGCTCTATGGGAAGCGAGGATAAGTTGGAGCTTCTAAAAAACGGATTTAAAAGTCTTGTAAATGAGTTCACTTCACAAGATAGAATAGCTATAGTTACCTATGCAGGTTCTTCTGCTGTGGTGCTGGAATCTACTCCGGGAAATGAAAAAGATAAAATCATAGCCGCCATAGATAGGTTAGGTTCCGGAGGGAGCACTGCAGGTTCTGAAGGAATAAAAACTGCTTATGAAATAGCTGCTGCAAATTTTTTGGAAAATGGCAATAATAGGGTAATACTGGGGAGCGATGGTGATTTTAACGTAGGAGTAACGAGCCAGGAAGAATTAATAGAATTAATTGAGGAAAAACGGGAAAGTGGAATATTTCTAACTGCATTAGGTGTTGGTCGGGGTAATTTAAACGATGCTGTCATGGAGCAAATAGCTAATAACGGGAATGGCACCTATGAATATATTGATAATCTTGAGCAGTTGAGAAAAGTATTTATTTATGAATATAACAAGTTTTTTACCGTAGCTAAAGACGTGAAAATCCAGGTAAAATTTGATATTAAAAATGTTGAGGCCTACAGACTTATCGGATATGAGAACCGTATTTTAGAGGAAGATGATTTTGAAGACGATGAGGAAGATGCCGGTGAGATAGGAGCCGGGCAGAATATTACTGCAATATATGAAGTTATACCATCCAGGAACCCCCAATATTCCACCATACCTTCTCTAGAGGTAGATTTTAGGTACAAGGAGCCTAATTCCGGTTCCAGTGAACTTTTAGGTTTGGAGATTTTTGATGAAGGAAAGACTTTTGCAGAATCTTCAGATTTCATGAAATTTACGGCAAGTGTAGCTTCTTTTTCAATGTTACTCCGCGATTCTGAATATAAAGGGAGCAGTGAATACGACAAAATATTGAGTTGGCTGAGCACTGTTAATCTTACCGATGAACATGGTTTTAAAGCTGAGCTAAAAACGTTAGTAGAAAAAGCTAAAGATCTTTAGAAACGGAAAACACATAAAGTCTCTTTTCCGGAATATAGCTATTCACTTTTAGCAAGTCTATTTCTTAGTAAAAGGTCTTTGCCCAGAAAATGGGATGCTTGAAAATTGATTATTAGATAGACACTTAAAATAAGTAATCATTTAGAAATAGCCAATAAGTTCACATTTAGTTAAATAAAAATTTAACTAAAAATAAATTTAGCTGAGTATTTTTGAATTTGAAAATGATATATATTCGCTGCCTAAACAATTAATTTTCATTTAAATGAAAAAATCATTTTTGACTCTTGCTGTAATCGCATTAGTTTTAAGTTTTACATCTTGCAAAGAAGTTTCTGCTGAAAACAGAACAGAAGCTGAAGTTATTGAAGCTACAAGCCCAGCTCAGGTAGAAGTTCTTGAAACTTCCGCTGAAGCAGTTATTGATTCTGTCGATGTGGTAACTGAAGCAGAAGATTCTATAGCTACTCCTGGCGAGCAACTGCCTGTAGAATAATAATAAAAGCACTTAAAATAAAGCAGAGCTAATTAATTCTGTTAACAAAAAGGGAGATTCGTTAGAATCTCCCTTTTTATTTTGTCTTAAAAGGATCTCTTTTACTTTTTAGATTCTGCAATAGAAGCTTTACGGAATTCCTTCAATAGTTTTTCCAGTTCTAATGAGGATTTTCTTGCTCTGGTTCCGGCGCTTTTATTGCCATCTTCTAATTGCGCAGTAGCCTCAGATTGGAAAGATTCATAAGTACTCTGAATGTCTTCAATAAGTTTTTTCATGATAGTATATTTAAATTTTTAGAAATACTAAAATAACAGAATAAACTGTGTCTGCCTTAAAATTTGGGTTTTTCTCATGAAAAATTTGTGAACTTTATAATTCTTCTGAATTATCTTCTCTATAAAAATGAGATATTGTTCTGGTCTTTCTTTACTTATGATTTATATTTTACAGTTTAACTCAGATTTGAAGAGCGACTTCAAAATTGGCAATTTTCGATTCGGATTGATTCACATACGCATAATTCAGATCAAGAATACCCAATATGCGGGGTGGTGCTAAAGCTATGTCCGGGAATTCCAATTTTTCTATTTATAGGGCCATCAAAAAAGGCAAATTGCGACTAAGAAACCTTTAAAGACAGCAAATCACCTGCAAGAGCAGCTTCAGAATTGGCAATTTTCGATTTGAAGTGGTTTGACCTGCAGTTAATTCAGGTTAGGAGGCTCAAAACTGTGAAAAAGGACTAAAGACAGGCCCGGGAATTCCAACTTTCTCCCTTTAGACTGGCTTTACATCAATTATATTTAAAAAAAAAGATTGCCCGTTTGAACACCCAAACTTAGTTTTTGTCACCTTGAGCGGAGTCGAAAGGTCAAACAAAAACATCTCGACTGCGCTCGACGTGACAATTTTACTATAAAATTTCTTTGTTAGGTGCTTTAACGAACAAGCATATTAAAAAAAAAGGAATACCTTTTAAAGAGCGGCTTCAAAAATGGCAATTTTCGATCTACAGGAGGCCAGTATAAATTCTCCATTTTAGAGATTTTCTGCCGGCACCGCTTTCTGAAAAAATTGCCTTAAATTTATAAAATCTATTCAGAGGAATTGATCTTCCGGGGGAAGGCAGAGAATTTTTCATTTTAAAGACTTCAGCAATGTTCGAGTTTCTTCATCAAAAAGTAAACGAAACCATCAAAATCACCAATGAAGAATTTGAATATGCAAAAACCCTTTTTGTTCCGAAGAAGTTACGAAAGAAACGTTTTTTACTTCAGGACGGAGACATTTGTCTTTATACAACCTTTGTGGAAAGAGGATTATTAAGGAGTTTCACCATAGACGATAAGGGAAATGAACATATTCTTCAGTTTGGATTGCAGGGTTGGTGGGTAGGCGATCTTTACAGTTTTCTTACAGAGGAACCTTCAGAATACAACATTGAGGCGCTGGAAGACTCAGAGCTTTTACTGATCACCAGATCGTCCTGGGATTTGCTCCTGGACGAGGTTCCTGCTTTTGAACGTTACTTCAGGACCCTTATTCAGAATAACCTGATTGCTACCCAAAGACGCTTAATGGGTACAATGAGTACTACTGCTGAAGAGCGTTACCATAAATTATTAAAGGATTTTCCGGACATTTCTCAGCGGGTGCCGCAGCATATGATTGCTTCTTATATAGGAGTAACGCGGGAAACGCTAAGCCGTCTTCGTAGCCAAATGGTCTCCGGGAATTAAAGGGCTGCATCCTTTGCCGTCTCCCTTTACCATTATGATTAACTTCTTTTTAATGAAAAAGTGTGATTTAAATCACATCCATTTCTTATCATAGGTCATTGGCTATGGCTCAGTATGCTTCTAGATTTGCATTGTAACAGTAATAAAAATAATTAAACCTGTTTATTATGGCAAATACTAAATGGAATATTGATCCAACCCACAGTGAAGTGGCTTTTAAGGTGAAGCATTTAATGATCTCAACCGTTACCGGAAAATTTAAAGTTTTTGAAGGAAAGGCTGAGTCTGAAAGTGATGATTTTAAAAACCTGAAGAATGTTGAATTTAAAGCTGATGTAAAATCCATTGATACAAATAATGATCAACGGGATGAACATTTAAGATCAGCAGATTTTTTCGCTACAGATGAGCATGCAGACCTGGTTTTTCGTGCAGGAACTTTTGATGTGAACAGTGATAAACTGGAAGGCGAGTTAACCATAAAAAACACTACAAAATCTGTCACTTTTGATGTAGAATTTGGTGGCGTTGTGGTGGATCCTTACGGGCAAACAAAGGCCGGATTAACCGTAAGCGGTAAGATAAGCCGAAAAGAATTCGGTTTAACGTGGGACGCGGTTACAGAAGCAGGAAGTGTTGTGGTGAGTGACCAGGTGAGACTTAGTGCTGAAGTGCAGTTTGTAAAAGAGGCGTAAGGGGCTATTGCTGTGTGGAAAGCAAGCTTTTATTTTCTGCGGAATTTTATTTTGTAAGTGACTTGTGATGAGGAAAACATTCGCAATTTTAGGAAATACAGGAGCTTTACTTTCTGAAGTTTTGCAGGTTTTGATGAAGCAGGATTTTCGATTGCTCTTAGTTTCTGAAAATGAAGAAAAAAAGCTAGCTCTAAAGAAAAGTCTGGAGCAAACTGAAGCTGTCGCTGAGGTTGAATTTACCAGTTGCAAACGAGATGGCTGCTGGGAAGCCGATATTATTATAATCACCCAGCTAGAAAAAGCCTCCTGTTCTTTATTGGAAACCATAAAAGAAGTAGCCACGCAGAAAATTGTTCTGTTGATCTCAGAACACGAAAAGCAACTTAGAAAGCCAAATTTTGAACAGTTGCTGCCTCATTCCAAAGTTGTAAAGGTGCTATTAGATTTACAGAACAACAGATTTTCGCTCTTTAGTAAGCATTATGAAGCTAAAACGGAAGTACAGGAACGATTGTTAGGTGCAGGGTTTCAGAGGCAGCTATAATTGCTGCGGAATTTCTTCTTAAGTCCGACGCAAAAAAGACACAACTAACATTGGACGGCAGTTTTACCGCTAAATATTAACAATTAATCTAAAAATGAATATTATGAAACAATTACTTTCTTTCTTATTTATTGCTTTTTTAAGCATTACGACATTTGCACAAACCACATGGAAGGCCGATCCGTCTCATACACAGCTTTCATTTGGTATTACCCACCTGGGGATTTCTGAAGTTGAAGGTAGATTTAATGAATTTGAGGGCAGCATAACAGCTTCAGAAGAAGATTTTAGTGATGCGCAATACAATATCGTTATTCAGGTGCCTTCAATAGACACGGGCGTTGAAAGGAGAGATAATCACTTAAGAAGTGCTGATTTCTTTGATGCTGAGAAATATCCGGAAATGACCTTTAAAAGCACGTCATCCACAAAAGTTGGTGACGGAAAATACCATGTTACCGGTGACCTTACTTTCAACGGAATAACAAAAACGATTACTCTGGAAGTTGTGCACCGCGGAACTATAGAAAATCCTCAAAACGGTAAAATTATCTCTGGATTTGCATTTTCTGGTAATGTAAAGAGATCTGATTATAACCTGGGACCAAATTTTCCTGAAGCAGTACTAAGTCAGGATGTTCTAATTGACGTTGACGGAGAATTTATTAAGCAATAAATTTAAAGATGAAACTGTAAATTTTCAAAGCATTTTTCAGGTTTCTATAACGGCCTCCCTTCCGATAATGGAAATTAGAAAAATCCTGCCGAACAAAGGCAGGATTTTGTGCTTTTCAACAGTAGAGACAGCTTCAGATTGCTGAAATACATTTGTCATTTTATTGCATATAAAGAGCTTTCATGGCAGCACCTTTACTTTCTTTAGATTTTATTTCTTTCATTTGCTTAACTTCAAAAACTGAAAAACATACAAATCTAAGCTATGAGTTCCTTCTTCACCAGAATACTTACTTTTTACCGCTCCATTAAAAGTAAAATAGCTTTTTATCCCACACTGTTCGCTCTTTCAGGGATAATTTTTGCACTTTTAATGATGTACCTGGAAGAACGCGGAATTTCAGATTATCTCGTACAGCATGCTCCCTTTTTGGTAGTTAATAGTGGAGATACAGCTTTAACTATTCTAAGTGCTTGTATAGCAGGACTTATTTCTATGATGGTCTTTAGTTTTTCGATGGTAATGGTGCTTTTAAATCAGGCTGCAAGCGTTTATTCGCCTCGTTTGCTCCCTGGGCTGATCTCTGACAAGCGACATCAAATAATACTGGGTATATACATTTCCAGTATTTTGTATTCCATCTTTGTTCTTTTTTCGATACAACCAACAGGGGATAAATATCAAATACCGGGGTTCTCAGTTCTTCTGGGAATTCTTTTTACGGTTGTTTCGATCTATGCTTTTATTTATTTCATCCACAATATCTCCGAAACTATCCAGATTACTAATATCCTGGAAAAAATTTTTCGGAATGCCAGTAAAAGGATTTCCTTGTTGCTGGAACAAGAAAGTTCAGTAAACTGGAACTTTCCAAATAGTAATAGCTGGACGGAATATAGATGTGATAAAAGCGGTTATTTTCAGGACTTTTCAGAAAGAGATCTCCTCTCGTTTTCTAAAAAGAACAAAACACTCTTAGAAGTTATACCCATTAAGGGAACCTTTGTGCTGAAAGGAACGCCGGTATTCCGCTCTAAGGAAAAACTCAGCGATAAAGCTGTAAAGCATCTTTTAAGGAATTTTTATTTATCCAGGAAAGAGCTGGTGACCTCAAATTACCTCCTGGCCTTCAAACAAATTACTGAGGTTGTGGTAAAGGCGATGTCCCCGGGAATAAACGATCCTGGCACTGCGTTGAATGCCATTGATTATCTCTCTGAATTGATAAGATTAAGAATGTTGAAGTCAGACGAAAGTTTTGCATCCGATTCTGGCCAGGATTATGTAAAAATGAGAGTTGTAAGCTTTGAAGAATTACTATATCAGATCAATGCGCCTTTAAGAAAATATTGTTGTGGAGATATAATTGTCGTTCAGAAGCTGGGTTATATGTACCTGGCTCTCATAAAACAAAAAGCTTTAAAACCTTCTTATCAT
Source organism: Autumnicola lenta (assembly GCF_031846515.1). Classification (NCBI taxonomy): domain Bacteria; kingdom Pseudomonadati; phylum Bacteroidota; class Flavobacteriia; order Flavobacteriales; family Flavobacteriaceae; genus Autumnicola; species Autumnicola lenta. Next base: position 185,999 of record NZ_JAVRHO010000004.1, on the reverse strand, counting down.
GATATTCTCGAAAAAGAGGCAAAAAGACTTCTAACAGATGCTAAGGAGGTGATGAAGAATGAAGCAGATTTAGCGACTCTAAACACTCTTTCCAATAAGCTTCATATTTAAATATCTTAATTAATAATTTAAAGTTCAGTCTTTAAGTCTTAGAAGTGAAGACTGGGATATGTCGTGTATTACCGGGTTATCCAGACCCATAAAACAGGGATGAGGCAGGAAGGAAGTTTTTCAATGAGGGTGCTATCGAGCACCTAAAGTTTGCTGTAGATGGTAATATAGTTGAAGTGGAATTCTGTAATAGTTTGCCAATTAATTTGTTGAATAACCTTACTTCTGAATTGGTGAAGCTAAAAATTTATCAATTTCAACACCTGATTTAACAAAGTATTTAAGATTCCCAAAAGTCTAATGTTCTACTTTTAAGCCATGAAAAAGATTTTTTTAGTTGAAGATGATCATGCTTTACGGGAATTAATTGGTTTTCTTTTAACCGAAAAAGAATATGAAGTAAAATCGTTCTCTACGGCCAGTTCTTTTACCAAAGTTATTAATAAGGAACTTCCAGACGTTATTCTCATGGACATAATGTTGCCTGATGGAAATGGTGTAGATTTATGTAAAAGTATAAGAGAAGAAAAAGAAACCAGGGAAATCCCGGTTTTGCTTATGTCTGCACATGCTAATCCCTCCATTGCAAATGGATCTGGTGCTAACTCTTTTTTAGCCAAACCGTTTGATGTGGAAGAACTCTACGAATGCATTGAAAGGATTTCTTAACTTTAATACTGAAAAATGGTTAAAGGCCAGTACTTATAGAAGAGTTCTATAGTTTTCCAGTCACAAACCCTTTTCTAATAAAGTGTTTGATTCCTTATTTTTCGGGTAGCACTAACTTTACGTATAGAGGGAAATGATCTGAACCAATTTTTGATAGCCGCTCTATTTCGGATAAGTAAAATTCTTGTGTAACAAAAAAATGGTCAAGTGGCCATCTCATAATTATTGAATTAGAATCAAAAGTATTAAATAAGCCTCTTCCAATCCTTACATTCTTAAGATTCCCACTTTCTTCAAATAATCGGGAAGTAAGAGACCAGGAAACATCATTATAATCTCCGGCAACGATAGAGGGAAGAGTGTCCTTTGCCACACTATCACCAATTTTAACCAAAGCCACTTCCTTTTCTCCTTCATTATCGGGGTATTTGCTACTGGGAACGGGAGCAACAGGATGTACTCCATGAAACATAAAGTGTGCTCCACCTGGTAAAGAAATTCTTGTATGGAAAGAAGGAACATCATCTTTATTCAGAAATTTTATCTCCTGGTTTTCCAGCGGAAACTTGGAGTACATAGCCATTCCATAAGCGTTCTCCAAAGGATATTCTATGCGATATGCATATTTCTCTTTTAAAACCTGGAGGTTTTGTATCCATTTCTTATTCACTTCCATTGCTAAAATGATATCCGGATTTTTCTCCTGAATAATTTTTAAAAACTCATCATAAGCGGTATTGGTAATAAGAACATTTGCAATTACAATTCCAATTTCTGATGATTCTTCCTTAAGCTCAGCGGCATCTTTCACTGCTTTGTCTCCAAAGAAATATGGAAAAATTTTTATGGAATGGAGAGTGATGGCAGCTACTAATCCAATGCCAACCAAAACAGAGAATACATTCCATTTCTTATTCAGAAGTAAAATAAGAATAAGCAGTGCTACACCAACGATCAAATACTGAAGCCTTGGAAAATCTAATACTTTAGAATACCATAAAGAGAGATCGTGTACAAGGGAAAGAAGACTAATAATTATTAATAAGACTGAAAAAAAGATGATGGGATAGTAGAAAATTTTTCTGGTACTTGGCATTTTTTGAATTCTTTAATTATGCGTTATTCTTTGTCTAAAAAAATCTACAAGCTGGCCGGGCTGTTCAGAAAATCGTAATTATGGTCAAATCGTCACCCTGAGAAATTATAATTAATCCACTGTCCAATATTTAATCTACCAGCCTCTTGAGAAGTGAACGTTTCATTTTCTTAAAAGAGAAAAGACTAAAATGAATTTAGAGTGATTGTAACAATTGCCACTCTTTACATCAATATTTTTATTCGGAGCATTCAAATTCCTTTTCTGGAAATAAGATTTTCTGGCAGTGCAAAGGCTACATAACTATCACCACCGGGCGCTCCTAATTTAGTGCCTCCACAAGCCAATACAATATATTGTTTTCCATTTACTTCATAGATGCTGGGTGTGGAAAAAGCCGCTGATGGAAGCTTAGTTTCCCAAAGCAGTTCTCCGGTGTTTTTATTATAAGCTCTAAACTTTTCATCTTTGGTGCCTGCAATAAAAAGTAGTCCGCTGGCAGTTACCACGGGTCCACCATAGCTTTCGGCTCCTGTTTGGGGGATTCCCTTTTCCTGCAATTCCTTATGTTCTCCATAGGTTACCTGCCACAGATACTCCCCGGTATTTAGATCTATAGCATTTAAGGTGCCCCAGGGTGGTCGCACCGCTGGATAGCCATCGGCGTCAAGAAACTTGTTGTAGCCTGATATCTGGTAAGGAATCTGATTATTTTCTTTAGATTTTCCCATTCCCGGCTCTTTAGATATTTCTTCTGCAATCTCCTCCTGGTTTACATAGGCTAGAAGTGCCTTCATTTCTTGTTCGGAAAATTTATTAAAAGCAGGCATCATGCCCTGGCCGTGTTCAATAATATTCCTGATTTGTTTCTTATCCCGTCGAGATTCAATATTCACAAGGGAAGGGAATCCGCTGGAAGGACTGCCTGTACGGTCATTGCCGTGGCACATAGCACAATTCATCGTATACAACCGTTGGCCAAAAGATTGTTCTGCCAGTTCCTCTTTAGTAATCGTAGGGTTCAGGGAGATACGCCACGCCATTTCATTGCTGTTCACATATAGAATTCCTTCCGGGTCGGCTGCGGCACCTCCCCATTCGGCACCCCCATCAAGTCCCGGATAGATTATGGTTCCGCGTTCGCTTAATGGAGTAAAAGGACCTTCAGAGCGACTATTTCTGAAGGTTTCTATTAGCTCCTCCCGGTTAGAGGCAATTGGACTAATGTCATTTTCAGTAAATTCTTGTCTTGCATAAGGCGCTGGTTTGGTAGGAAATGGCTGTGTTGGCCAGGCAACTTCGCCGGGGATATCAGAAGTAGGGACCGGTCGCTCCTCAATGGGGAATAAAGGCTCTCCTGTTTCCCGATCAAAAACGAAGACCAGACCTTGTTTAGTTGTTTGTGCCACTGCGTCTATTCTTTTTCCGTGGTGGGTTACCGTAAGCAGGTTTGGAGGCGCAGGAAGATCTCTGTCCAGAATATCGTGATGCACAAATTGAAAGTGCCAGAGGCGTTCCCCGGTTTCGGCATTGAGCGCTATGAGACTGTTGGCAAAAAGATTTTCGCCCTTCCGGTTCCCTCCATAGAAATCAAAGGCAGCCGAACCTGTAGGAGCATAGATAATTCCACGTTCGATGTCTACCGACATTCCCGCCCAGTTATTAGCTCCTCCTATCAGTTTGTTTTTTCGAACATCAGAAGGCCAGGTTTCATGGCCGAATTCTCCGGAAGTAGGAATTGTGTTAAATACCCACTCCAGTTCCCCGGTTCTAATATTAAAGGCCTGGATAAGCCCCAGCGCAGCATCTGCACCTTCAGAAACCCTTATTGGCATTACAATAATTTCCTTATAAACCGTACCTGGAGTATTAGAGATCACCATCCTATCCTGGGATACCGCTTCCAGACCTGTTTTTAAACTCACACGTCCATTCTTGCCAAAGCCTTCGATTGGTTTTCCTGTAGCCGCCTCTACTGCATATAGCCAGGATCCGCTGGTGTACAGGATTCTTTTATCATCACCATCCTCCCAATAGGAAATTCCGCGGCTGGTACTGTAAGAATCCATGCCATCAGATTCTTTTCTCCAGATGAGTTCTCCAGTTTCAGCATCTACAGCAAAGGGCTGGGTGGTGGCAGTCATGCCGTAGACCATTCCATTTACCATTAGTGGATTTGTTTGTACCTGTCCTGTATCCTGAGTGTGAAACTGCCACGCAAGTTCCAGTTGGTCTACGTTAGATGGATTTATTTGTTTTAATTTGGAGTATTGATTGCGCCCGGGGCCACCCTGATAGTGAGCCCATTCATTACCAGCACCTTCAAAGCTGACAGTTTCAACATCTTCTTTAGAATTACACGCGACTAAAAATGAACTCAGAAACACGGCTACATAAAAAAATTTAAGATGATTTATAGAACAGAATTCCATTATGATAAAAGGTTAACATTAGATTACTTTTTAGGAACATGAAGAGCCGGTTTAAAAATAGGTAAATTTGTAGAACGTTCAAACGCAAAAAAACTATTGGACAAGTTGAAAGTCCAGAATGTCTGTACATAAATATATACATCTTAAAATTTAGTCTAAGAAAGAACTAGAATATAAGGTTTTATAAAGAAAAAGGTAAGAAATTAGTAGTTCAGGATTTATAGAAAATTATATAAAAAATGCAGAGAAATTCTCCTAGTACTCAAGAAGAAGGTTTTTCTTTTCGGAAAAAGGTCTGGACTGTTGTTGGGATTTTAACCTTTACGATTCTGCTGATTTTATTGATTATTGAGGCTGCAAATGCTCTTTTGTTAATCTTTGCAGGATCTCTCATTGCCATTTTTTTTACTGGTCTAAGTTCTCTGCTGGAAAGGAAGACCGGATGGAAGAGATGGCTGTGTAAAACTATTTCCATAATTTCGACCTTCATAATTATAATTTTGTTCTTTTGGCTCATAGGTGCTAAAATTCAAGCGCAGATTTCTGTGCTAAGTGAGACTATTCCATCAACTGTCCAGAATCTGAAAGAACAACTCAATAATAGCAGAGTAGGAGAGGAGGTTGTGGAAAGACTTACTTCAGAAGAATCCATTAAAAAAGCAGAGGCATTTGGAGGAAGGTTTTTTCAATCTACTTTTGGTGTATTTGGTGATATTTATGTGGTGCTTTTTATTGGAATTTTCTTTACCGTTTCTCCTGATCTTTATGCGCATGGTGCTGTGGTGCTTTTCCCTCCAAGGAAACGTAAGAAGGTTCAAAATGTCCTAAATCATCTTAAAAAACAGTTGCGGAACTGGCTTAAGGGGAAATTGATATCGATGTTTGTAGTTTTTGCTTTCACCGCAATAGGACTCTCTATACTGGGAATTGAATTATGGTTGGTGCTATCTCTTTTGGCCGGCCTTCTTAGTTTTATTCCCAACTTTGGACCTTTAATTGCTTTAATTCCTGCCATTCTAATTGGTCTCTTGCATGGGCCAAGAACTGCGCTCATTATTTTAGGAATCTATGTTCTTGTTCAGTTTTTAGAAAGCAATTTTATTACTCCTATGGTTCAAAAGAAAATGATTGAAATGCCTCCTGCACTTATCCTTATCTCGCAGCTTTTTATGGGTGCACTTACCGGGGGATGGGGTCTAATTCTGGCCACGCCAATCACTGTAATCGTAATAGTCCTGGTTCAGGATTTATACCTGGAGGAACGTAAAGATCAGTAAGTGGGTAATGAGCGGTTCTATTCCTTCCGCCGCAGAAAACATGGTTTGAGCCCAGGTCGCTTCGGGAGAAATAAGGCTCATTTCAGTGATACATCAGGTTTTTTAAATGAACATTTGCTTTAACTAATGCTTAAGCCCAGGGACGTGGCAATTTAAAATTTTGTTTAATAAAAACAGCTATTGTATATTTGTTTTCACTTTTTGATAAGTTCATTAAGTTATTAAATTCCAAAGATATTGCATTAGATATATTCTAAAGCGAGGTTTAAAGAATGTTATGAATTCAGGTTACTATAATTATCAGCGATTGGCTTGTATTCCGACTGGTCCTAAAATCATAAATTTTTATTGTGGGAATAATTTAGTAATATAAAGATGTGTTGTTTGTCCCGGAGATCGGGGTGAAGTGGTAGAATGTTGATTACCTCAGCATTTTCCAGTGAGAAGCTTTTTTCCATTAGATTGGAAAGAGGCTTTTTTACATTTAGAGAGTTTACTTCTTTTAATATAAACAAGAATTGAAATTTTTAAATGCTACTGAAGATCATGCTGTTGTTTTTAATACTTCTTGAGTTGCAGATAATCAACTCCTTTACTTTAAAATTCTTTTTGTTACTGCAATGAGTTCGTCCTGGCTGCATTTCTGGGTGTTGAAGGAGACGCTTCCATTACCATAAGGATAATACCTTTTTTCATTAGAAATAGAAAACAACCCAATTGTAGGCGCTTGTGCCGCGCTTGCCAAATGCATAATACCACTGTCGGCACCAATAAAAATCTGCGTACTTTTAATTAAAGATCCTATCTCGCGCAAATTCCTGCTGTAAAAAGTTGGTGCTTTAAAAGATATTTGGGAAACGTTCTCCATGGGTAAAACTTCCACGATATTATATTCCGGAAATTCCTCCCTCAGCCTTTCATAAAAATTCAGCCACCATTCTTTGGAAAGGCATTTTTCTCCGGTCGCAAAGGTGAATAAACAGATCGTTTTTGCTTCATTCTGTACAAGCTCTTTTAATTTTTTCCTGCCTTTCAAAATTTCTGCCGGGCTTAATTTAAGGTCAAGCCGGGGGGCAGGTTCATCAGTGGATTTGGAATTTTTGTAAGTAACAAAACTTCTGAAATTAAGAATAGGGGCTTTCGCCATGTGCTGGTTTTTTTCAGAATGTAATTCCAAATCCGGACTTTCGTCTCCAAAAAGTTTGTACCTGGACCTGGCCAGTTGAACAGATAATCTTCCTGAAGATGATATTTTATCACCGTTTATTACCAAATCATAAGTCCGGGTTTTCAATGACAACCACGCCCGTTGATACTGAAATAATTGCTTTAGGGGCTTTCTCGGAAGTGCAATGATGTGATTGACCTTTGAATAATTTTTGAATAGCACCGGCCCCAGATTGCCTTTTATAAATAGATCGATTTGGCATTGCGGAAATGTTTCTGTTAGTTCCTGGATTAGTGGCGTGATTAATAAAAGATTTCCTAAACGATGATTAGGACGAGAAATGAGAATTCTTTTAATTTCTACGTTATTCAGATCAATTTTCTCCTGAAGTTGGGATTTTCCCACGTTTCTCGTTAAGGAACGGGTGATTTTTTTTCGCAGAAAATTTATCTTTTTGAGGCTACTCATATTTTCAACTCCTCAGGAGCTTATAGTTTATTGGTACATATCTGGCAATACCTTGTAAGACCAAACATAACTAGAAATTTTAAGTTTTCAGGATCTTTTAAATATGAATTCCTTTGCCTGCCAACTTTTTGCGCCTGGAATTTTCAAAGAGTTGTTGGCAGGATTCCGCAAATCTTTTTTGTAAAATAGAGCAGATTGTCCGGTAAAATATTTCGGTGCTAATTTCTGCCACAATTCAATACTAAAATTCTCTGAAATGCTGTGGTTTTCCTCTAATGTTCCTTAAATTGAAGCGTTACGAAAAAAAGAAAATTTAAGTCGGAATAAAGCTATTTTTTCGGCAGAAAAAGAAAAAGAAACATTTATAATGAACAGGAAAAATAAAACAACTCCTTATTCTATACTAGAGCTGGCAAGCGTCGCAAACAACTCTACTCCAGGGGAGACTTTTAAGAAAGCTCTGGATCTTGCACAAAAAGCCGAAGATTTTGGTTATCACAGATTCTGGCTTGCAGAGCACCACAACATGATAAGTATTGCGAGTTCGGCTACGGCGGTTCTAATTGGTCACATTGCCGGCGGGACAAAGAAGATTAGGGTTGGTTCTGGCGGGATCATGCTGCCAAACCATTCCCCGCTCATTGTTTCAGAACAATTTGGGACCTTGGGTTCCCTGTATCCTAATCGTATCGATATGGGTTTAGGGAGGGCTCCGGGAACAGATCAGGTCACAGCGCAGGCAATTCGCGCAAACAGGATGCATGCGGTATATAAATTTCCGGAAGAAATTGGCGAAATACAACAATATTTCTCTCCGGAAAACAGGGATTATAAAGTGCGTGCAACAGTGGCCGAAGGTGTGGATGTTCCTATTTATATCCTGGGCTCAAGTACAGACAGCGCCCATCTTGCGGCAAAAAAAGGTTTGCCGTATGCTTTTGCAAGCCATTTTGCGCCTACACATCTTTTTGAAGCCTTAAATATTTACTATAACAACTTTGAACCTTCAGAACATTTACAGGAACCTTATACCATTGCCTGTATAAATGTAATCGCAGCCGATACAGATAAGGATGCAGAGCGGATTTCTACTTCTATGCTCCGCATGATGATTGGAGTCATGACCGGCAATATCGATTATATTCAGGAGCCCATAGAACTAACACCCGAACTAAAGGAGCTTTCGCAAAATCCTGCCTTTCAAAGAATGTTAAAATATGCTTTTGTAGGTAGTAAGGATACTGTGAAGCAGCAAACTCAGAATTTTCTTGAGCAAACCGGAGTGAATGAATTAATGGTTGCCTCACATATTTATCATCACGAGGATCGGGTAAATTCTTACAGGATTTTTTCCGAAATTATGAAGGAAATATAAGCGTAGACCTTCTTTTTATTCAATAAAAGCTCATGCTTCTGAATACTGGCAAATGACGCTGCTGGATTTTTTAGAAAAGAAAACGTAATTTAGTAGGAAAGAATCTTATGGACAAGAACGAGAATATTAAAAATTTTCCGCAGGGGAAAGTAGTAATAGCTTTACCGGTGCGTGCAAAGTATTCAGCCTTGGAAGAATTGCTGCGGAAGAAATTGATTGGTGAAAAAATAAAAAAAGAGAACGATGGTAAAATTTCCACCTATGCAGAAATCATGGATGTTGCTATGGAAAGAAGCCTTGAAGAAGAATACGACCTGGTGCTGGAGCTGAAGCTTCGGGCTTTAACATCTCTTTTTAGGAATAAAGAAGGCCGGTTACTGGTGAAACTTGCTATAGATTTTAATGAAGAAGAGCAGGTGGTTACTATTCGGGATTATAATCTAGATGGCAATACAGGCAACTGGCTCCTGAACAATTTTCTGGAAAGCGTGGCGAATATCTTTATGTATAACAAATTAAAGGAAAAGATGAGATTCGAATTGCTTCCACTTATCCGGAAGCAGCTGGAAAACATAAATGATAAATTGCAGGACAAAATAGAACCAAAGAAAGGAATTTTTGTCTTTGGTGACCTGGAAAACATAAGAGTCAGGGAAATAATACCACAGGAAAAGCATCTTCTGGTAAAAGTAGACATCGAGGGAATGGCAAATGTAGAAATTGAAAATCTGGAATTTTAACTGACTTACAGTGCAGTGCTGAAAATTGCCATTTTCGTGCCATTAGACAGGTTCATCTGCCGAATCTAAGATTTAGCTTTTGAAGTAAACTGGATCAAATCGAACACCTTAGGAATTTTCATTGTATTAACTGTAGGATCAAAATCTAGGGTTTCCAGGCTTACTTCTTCATTGTCCAGATAAGCTTTTTCAATTTCAAAAGGTAATCCGTGAATGCGAATCTCCAGGTGTTTATAGGAAGTTAAAAACTTTCCGTCTTTATGCTGTTGGATTATTATTTCTCCAGGTTTTCCGCGGAATTTGAAAGTTTTTAAGCTGTATCTTCCCTTTTTATAATCATAACCGTCATGGGCATCCTCATATAAAATAGAAGTTTCATTTCCGTTTTTATAATAAATATCCAGGAACAGTGCTTCAGTTTCTATTTCATCTACATAATTTTGAACAGGAAATTTTGGAATAATAGCACCTTCCTTAATAAATATAGGAGATTTTTCCAGTGGCGCATCTACCCAGTGTTCTTTTCCTCCCGTTACTATTTCATCATTCCAGAAGTTATACCACTTCCCACGCGGGAAATAAACTCTTCGCCCCTGGACGTGCGCATCCTGGATGGGGCACACCAGTATCTGGTTTCCAAATATAAACTCATCCGATCGGTAATAGGTATGCACATCTTCCTGATCAAAATATACTAATGGCTTTAATATTGGAATTCCCTCTTCTGTATATTGATAAAATGCAGTGTATAAGTAGGGGAGCAACTGATATCTTAACCTGACGTATTCCCTGGTAATATTTAATACTTCTTCTCCAAAGGACCATGGTTCCTGATTTCCATGATCTCCCGAAGAATGAACCCGGCAAAAAGGATGAAAGATCCCAAGCTGAATCCAGCGGGTGAATAACTCACCTGAAGGTTGCTCTGCAAAACCACCAATATCGCTTCCAGTAAAGCTCATCCCGCTAAGGCATAATCGCTGCACCTGTGTATTGGCAAGCCATAAATGTTCCCAGGTTGCAATGTTGTCTCCTGTCCAGGTAGCACAATAACGCTGCCCGCCGGCGAAATTTGCGCGGGTCATTGTAAAAGGCCTTTTTGGGAAAGAATATTTTCGTACTCCGTCGTGGGTTGCACGCGCCATCTGCATTCCGTAGATGTTATGGGCTTTCCTGTGGCTGCAGTCATTACCATCGTAATTATGTCTCACGTCTGTAGGAAAGGTTTTTCCGGGTACCTCCATTACTGCAGGTTCATTCATGTCGTTCCAGACTCCTTTTACACCAATTTCCCCTACAAGTTCCTTAAATAATCCGGCCCACCATTCCCTGACTTTCGGGTTTGTGAAATCCGGAAAATAACATTCTCCCGGCCAAACTTTTCCGCGCATAAAGGGGCCATCAGCTCTTCTGCAAAAATAATTGTTGTCCAGGGCCTCTTTAAAAATCTTGTAATCGGCATCTATTTTAATTCCGGGATCTATAATTACTACTGTTTTAAAACCTTCTTCCTCCAGTTTCTCCACCATTAATTTAGGATCGGGAAAATATTTGTTATTCCAGGTAAAACATTTAAAATCCTCCATATAATCGATATCCAGGTGGATGGCATCACAGGGAAAATCCAGTTCCCTGAATTTTGCGGCAAGTTCAGTTACTCTTTCTTCCGGGAAATAACTCCATTTGCTTTGGTGATAACCCAAAGCCCAAAGTGGTGGTAGATCTGGAGTTCCTGTAAGATTGGTATAAGAGGTAACCACTTCTGCTATTTTAGGTCCGTAAATAAAATAGTAGTTCATCTCACCACCTTCAGCCCAAAACTTTACTTCGTTCCTTTTGTCCTGGCAAAAGTCAAAATGAGTCTTAAAACTGTTATCGAAAAATATTCCGTAGGCAATATTGCTATGCAGCGCGGTGTAAAAAGGTACAGCTTTATAAAGTTCGTCCAGATCTTTATTAAAGGCAAACTGGTCTTTATTCCATAAGGTCAGTTTTCGACCTTTTAGATTAAAATTGGTAGGTTTATCTCCAAGTCCGAAGAAATTCTCTCCTTCTACTGAAGTTTTATTCATTTTCACAAAGTTCCCTCCATATTTAAAACTTTCTTCCCAGTGAAAACCCAGGTCCTCTTCTACTATTACATTATCCTGAAGGTCATAAATGCCAATTTTAAGATCTGTAGTAGAAATTTTACACTTTATTTTGCTGGTAATGATGGTGATAAGGGAAGGTGCTTCCTGAATTTCAAATTTATTAAACCCATGCATGGTGTCCTTATCGATAGCATAGGAAAAATCATTCTCAAAAATGCCATCGGTAGCATATCTAAAACGTAGGATGCTGTCCCTTAAAACAGTAATTCGAAGCAGGACAGTGTTTGCTGTTGAAAAAGTAATCGAATCCCCGTCAAATTCAAATGCTTTAACTTCGCCGGGAAATAAATTCCCTTTTGTCTCCAATTCTGTATTTGTAATCATATTAGATTCTGTTTTTGGATCGCATTAGCTATACTTTTCCTTGCTATAAATTGCGGATAAAGATAAAGTTTGAAATTATACAAAATTTTCCTTTTGGGGAGAATAATCTTTTTTCCACCTAAATATTCTCTGCTGAAAATTGTCAATTTCGATGCCTGTCGTTATAACTGAAGAAAAATCTGTTTATTGTTTTCTTCTTTTGCTCCTTTTTAAGTTTTTTACTGCCAGATAGTTTAAAAAAATGATATCTGGAGAAGAAAATAAGGCTGTTCTTAGTTACGCTGAAGGATTTGACTCCTTCAGAAAAAGTTAAGGTCCAAAAATGGCAATTTTCGACCTGCTGATTAGTAATTGATTCAATTTTACTAACAATTGAAGCGTTTTTCACGGCTAATCTTTAAATTTGCTGAATTCACGAAAAAATTTAAAGAATGAAGATATTTTCAAGATCATTTATGGTCCTTACGTTTCTCAGTTTCTCATTTTCCGGAGCCCAGGAGGTAATTGAGAATAACCAGTCAGATTTTGGGGAGTTTATGGATCGCACCGGCAACCGCTATCGGGCGGCATCGGGACATCCGGGACCTGGATATTGGCAAAACGAAACAGATTATCAGATTGAAGCAACGCTTAATGATGAGGATCACAGAATTTCAGGAAACATTACGCTCACCTATACAAATAATAGTCCGCAGGATCTGGAATTTATCTGGATGCACCTGGAACAAAACAGGTTTACTGAAGATTCCCGCGGGACGTTAACCACGCCAATAGGAGGGAACAGGTACAATGGAGATACAGACGGAGGTTACGAAATTAGCAATTTAGAGGCAAAAGTTAAACGCAGTACCTCTTCAGAATATTTGATTACCGACACCAGGATGCAGGTTTTCTTTGATGAGCCAATTCCTGCAAATGGGGGAAAGGCAACCGTTTCTATGGATTTCAGTTATAAAATTCCTGTTGAAGGAATGGATAGAATGGGGCGTTTGGAAGTGGAAGATGGAACAATTTACGCGATGGCACAATGGTTTCCAAAAGCTGCGGTTTTTGATGATATAGAAGGTTGGAATATAGAGCCATACCTGGGTGCCGGGGAATTTTACCTGGATTATGGAGATTATGATTATAAAATTACCGCTCCTTACGATCATATTGTAGTTGCTTCGGGAGAATTACAAAATCCGCGTCAGGTGCTTTCTTCCACCATGCGTGAAAGAATGGAAATGGCTTCAAAGAGCGATACCACGGTTTTTATTATAAAGCCTGAGGAAGTAAATGATATGTCAATTCGTGCAAAGCAGGAAGGGACGTTAACCTGGCATTTTAAAATGGAAAATGCCCGCGATGTGGCTTTTGGATCTTCAAGTGCATTTATCTGGGATGCAGCCAGAATAAACCTCGCAGATGGCGATCAGGCCATGGCACAATCTGCCTATCCTAAAGAAAGTGCAGGGCCGGATGCATGGGGACGTTCTACTGAATATTCGAAATATTCTGTAGAGCATTATTCAGATAAGTGGTTTAAATATCCCTACCCTGTGGCGGTAAACGTGGCTGCAGATATTGGCGGAATGGAGTATCCCGGCTTAAACTTCTGCGGATGGCAGGCAGAAGGTGAGTCGCTTTGGGGTGTTACAGATCACGAATTTGGACACAACTGGTTCCCCATGATCGTGGGGACTAATGAAAGAAGATACGCCTGGATGGACGAAGGTTTTAACACTTTTATAAATCACTACAGCAGCCTGGAATTTAACGATGGAGAATATGGATCTAACTTTGACGAGACAAGGCGGCTTGTAAGTTGGTTTAACAGTTCGACACGGGAAGGTATAGACACTTATCCGGATGTTACTAATTTGAGGAATCTTGGGATGACAGCATATTATAAGCCTGCAATTGGGTTATTGCTGCTACGCGAATATATACTTGGCCACGAGCGATTTGATAATGCTTTTAAGTCCTACATAGAAACCTGGGCTTATAAACACCCACAGCCAAAAGATTTTTTTAACCATATGGAAAATGTTGCGGGAGAAAGCCTCTCCTGGTTTTGGAAAGGATGGTTCTATGGCACCGGAAATATTGATATTAGCCTGGATGGTGTGCAGCGGCGCCAGGGTAATTACGTAATTACAGTATCCAATAAAGGGGATATTCCAATGCCGGTGGAACTGAAGCTGATGTATGAAGATGGTACTACGGAAAACCTGCGGCTACCTGTAGAGATATGGCAACGCGGCGATACCTGGAGCCATTTACTGGAAACCGAAAAGACGCTGGAAAGTGTAGAACTGGATCCTGAAAAAATCCTGCCCGATGTTAACTTCTCTAATGACAGCTGGCCCACTAATGTTTACAAAGAGTAATTTTCTTCGTTGAGAAAAAAGTCCCGGCTTATTAAAAAACCGGGGCTTTTTTTATTTTCTTTTTTGAAGTTCTGATCTAAGCTTTAGTTTTTTTCTGAAAGAGGTTGTTTTCTTTAATTAATTTTACGGTATCCTCTGCCAGAGCTTCTTCCCAGCCAGGTTTGCCATTTACGATAAGATCATAAACCTTTCTTGAATTGATATCCAGAACATCAGGGTCATAATCAGTAATGTCAACAACGCGTCCATTGTCCCTAAAAAAGCTGTACAATTCTTTCGTTCTTTGTTCTACCTCCAGGTTTTCACTGGTGATGATCTCGCCGGTTTCAGGATCTTTTTGAGGGTGGAGATATATCTTCAGGCTCTTGAAAAATAATTTTCCGAAAGCTTCCAGTATTCCCCCACTTAAATGGGTATAGTAATCTTCTTTGAAAACTTCTATCAGGGTATTTACGCCCATAGTAAGTCCCATTCTTTCTCTTGTAAACTGCGAAAAGTACTCCACCACTTTATAGTACTCCTGGAAATTGGAAATCATTACTGTTTGTCCAAGAGAACAGAGAAGATCTGCCCTGTCGAGAAAATCCTTTTCGTCTATTTCTCCTTCATTCCTCAGGTTAAATAATGTAATTTCAAAAATACCCAGGATCCGTTCTTCATCTACTTTATTTTCTTGTTTAAATAATTCCAGTGACTTTTGAAACATGCTGAGATTTACCTTCGTTACAGGTCTGAAACTTCCGCGTAATGTTAGAATGTTTTTTTTATAAAGTAAATCTGCCGCTAGCACGTTGTTTCCATCCGGTGCGAACATAATCGCATCGGTCTTTCCTGTTTTTACCAGGTGCAGGCTCATTAAGCGATTGTCAACCTCTTTAAATGCCGGTCCGGTAAAATTCACCATATCGATTTCAATCTTATGGGAATTTAGATGATCGTAAAGGCTGTTTAGAATTGCCACAGGATCATCATGGTGATAAAATGCACCATAGATTAAATTCACTCCTAGAATTCCGAGGCTAATTTGTTGTTTTGCGGCGTTACTCTCATGAAACTGAACATGGATTATGATCTCACTGTATTCCTCCTTCGGTTTAGTCTGAAATCTAATTCCCAGCCAGCCGTGACCTTTGTACTTCTTGGCAAAATCTATTGTAGCTACCGTATTGGCATAGCTAAAAAAGAGCTTATTAGGGTGTTTAGCTCTCGAAATTCTTTCTTCAATAAGACCGGTTTCGTAAGCTAACATACTCTTTAGGCGAGCTTCTGTCACATATCTTTTGTTTTCGCCAACACCGTAAATAGCATCACTAAAGTCTTTGTCGTAAGCACTAAGGGTTTTGGCTATCGTACCAGACGGATTTCGGGCTCTGAAAAAGTTTCGTACAGTTTCCTGTCCCGCACCAATTTCAGCAAAGGTTCCGTAAATATTTTCATTCAGGTTTATGCGCAGCGCTTTGTTCTCTACAGAAACCATTTCGCGGAACTCTCTTTCCTTTTCTAAATTTACAGCCATGTTTTCACTTTATCATAAATGTAAGAATATTTGGATTTATGACCGGCTTCATCTTCATAAGGATTTGCTAAGGTTTTCAGGTTTTAATTTCATTTGCTATTATAGTCGGGTAAAAACCCATAAAATTTTTAATATCTTTAGCTAAAATTTTTCAATAAGTAAATTATTATGAATTTAAAACATGCAATTCCTGCTCTTTTTTCAGTATTTCTCTTTTTTAGCTTTCATATGGCACAGGCACAGCAAATAGGCATTTTTGATAATCATCAGGATATAGGTGATGTGAAATCTGAAGGTTCTGCAGAATATAATGAAGAACAACAGGTATACACCCTTACAGGTTCGGGAACAAATATGTGGTTTGGATCTGATGAATTTCAATATGCATGGAAGGCTATACAGGGAGATTTTATCCTTAGGGCCCGGGTGGAGTTTGTTGGGGAGGGAGAAGATCCTCATAGAAAAATTGGCTGGATTGTTAGGAACAACCTGTCTCCAGATTCACCTCACGTAAATGCGACTGTTCACGGGGATGGATTAACTTCACTTCAATACAGAAGGCAAAAAGGCGCAGATACAGAGGAGGTAACTTCAACCAGCGAGGCTCCAGATGTAATTCAGCTGGAAAGAAGAGGGAATTTGTACATCATGTCCACTGCTAAATTTGGTGAACCTTTTACGAGTGTAGAGGTGGAAATGGATCTAAGAAATGAAGTTTTTGCGGGAATCTATATAAGCGCCCATAACCCGGAAGCTGTAGAAACAGCAATTTTTAAAAATGCAAGAATCAGTTATCCTGCTCCCGAAGATCTTGTGCCATACACAGATTACCTTGGGAGCAGGCTGGAAATTATGAATGTAGAAACGGGGGAGCGAAAAGTATTAATGACTTCGGGACACAGCATACAGGCTCCAAACTGGACCAGCGATGGGAAACTTATCTACAATTCTAATGGATGGCTCTATAATTATGATCTTGATACTGAAAAAGTTTCTATGCTGAATACCGGCTTTGCAATAGATAATAATAATGACCACGTGTTAAGTGCCGATGAAAGTAAGATTGCTATAAGCCACCATAACCCTGAAGATGATGGAAACTCTTCTATTTACTACCTTCCAATTGACGGTAGCGATCAACCTGTAAAAGTTACTAAAGACGGGGTAGGAGCTTCCTATGCCCACGGCTGGTCGCCCAATGGCCAATCCATACTTTTTACGGGAGACAGGAATGGGCAGTATGATATTTACAAGGTAGACGTGGAATCTGGAAAGGAAACACAACTCACCAATACAGAAACACTGGATGATGGATCTGAATTTTCTAGAGATGGGCGGCATATTTATTTTAATTCCAATCGTACCGGAACTATGCAGATATGGAGGATGAATGCAGATGGTAGTGAGCAAACGCAGCTTACCACAGATAAATTTAATGATTGGTTTCCGCACGTTTCTCCAGACCAGGAACAACTTATATTTATTTCCTTTCCCGAAGAAATAGACTCAGGAGATCATCCTTTCTATAAAAGATGCCTGCTAAGAACAATGCCAATTAACGGGGGCGAGCCCAGAGTAGTAGGTTATATTTATGGGGGGCAGGGAACTATAAATGTTCCAAGCTGGTCACCTGATGGGAAATATGTTGCATTTGTAACTAACTCTGACTTTTAATATGAAAACCATTTTTTGTTTACTCCTTATCAGCATTTTCTCTATGAGCACACAAGACTTAAATGCACAAAATAATTTTAGCTTCAGAAAAGATCACGATGCAATGCAGGTTGCAGATCTTAAGGCTTCTGCAGATTTCTACAACAAGATCCTTGGACTCAAAGAAATCCCCAACGGCGGACTTCCCGATCACATTCGCTGGTTCGAACTGGCAGATAAAGTCCAGGTGCACCTTATAGAAAGTGAAGAAGAAATTGAGAAGAAAAAGGGGGTGCATATGGCGATAAATACAGATAATCTTCAGGCGTTTATGGAGCACCTTGAAGCGAATAATATACCTTTTGAGAACTGGCCGGGAGAAGCAGGAACTACCAATTCCCGTCCAGATGGTATAAAGCAGATCTATCTTCAGGACCCCGATGGTTACTGGATTGAGGTAAATGATAATAAATTTTAAGGCTTATCTGTCACCACTTTATAATCAGGATCTTCCAGAATATTAACTTCTATGATTCCATCTGCATTGCTTAGCAACCTTCTGCAGTCCTTGCTTAAATGTCTAAGATGTACTTTTTTGCCAGCTTTACTATAACGCTGAGTGACTTGATTTAAAGCTTCAATAGCAGACATATCGGCAATTCGGCTATCCTTAAAATCTATTATTATCTCTTTTGGATCGTTTACAACATCAAATTTTTCTGCAAAATTAGTAGTAGAAGCAAAAAATAACGGGCCATATATTTCATAGTGTTTAACACCATTTTCATCAATACTTTTTCTAGCTCTAATTCTCTTGGCGCTTTCCCAGGCAAAGAACAATGCCGAAAGTATAACTCCAACCAGAACTGCTAAAGCCAGATTGTGCAGAATAACAGTTATTAGTGCAACAGTAATTACCAGAAAAATATCTTTCTTAGGTACTTTATTAAATATTTTTAAACTGGCCCACTCAAAAGTTCCAATGGCTACCATGATCATTACTCCTACAAGAGCTGCCATTGGTACCTGTTCTATTATGGGTGCACCAAACAACACTATTCCAAGAATGGTAAAGGCTGCAATTATACCAGACAATCTAGCTCTGGATCCAGCCGAGAGGTTCACTAAAGTTTGAGCGATCATTGGGCAGCCACCCATCCCGAAGAAGAATCCATTTAGTATGTTTGCACCTCCCTGAGCAATACATTCTCTGTTGCCGCTACCTTTGGTTTCTGTAATTTCATCTACCAGGTTTAAGGTAAGCAAGCCTTCGGTTAATCCAACTGCCGCCATAATCATAGAATAAGGGGCAATAAGTTCCAATGTTTCCCAGGTCAATGGAATATTCGGTATGTGAAAAGGAGGAAAACCACCACTTATAGAAGCGATATCTTCAACTGTTTTAGTATTTATACCCAGAAAGTATACCAAAAGGAATACAATTATTATGGCAACCAGCGAAGAAGGAACTGCTTTAGTAAGTTTAGGTAAGAAGACAACAACCGCAATGGTTAAGGCTACTAAACCGGCCATAATATATAAAGAAGTTCCGGTTAGCCATACAATATCGCCATTCACCACCGTCTTAAACTGGTCTAACTGAGACATAAATATAATAATAGCTAACCCGTTAACAAACCCAAACATTACAGGATGAGGTACTAAACGTATAAATTTTCCGAGCTTAAAAACTCCAATTATAATCTGAATTACCCCTGCTAAAGCCACCGCTGCCAGAACGTATTCAAGGCCGTTGGATTTCATTAGAGCAATTAAAACAATAACTGTCGCGCCGGCTCCACCTGAGATCATTCCTGGTCTTCCCCCGAAAATTGCCGTTACCAAACACATTATAATGGAAGCATATAATCCCATTAGTGGAGGAAATCCGGCTAAAATAGCGAAGGATAATGACTCCGGGATCATGGTCATTGCCACTGTTAAGCCGGCCAGAACTTCGGTTTTATAATCTACTTTTTGCTTAAAATCGAAGAGATTGAAAATTTGTCTCATAAGAACTGGAGTTTTAAAGGAATCATGGAGTTGAAAGGGATACTTTCAGCTAAAAATCAGGGATGATCAAGGCTATAAAATTACAGATAAAGCTGTTTTAAGGCGGAGTAAGAGGGGATGATATTATTTTTCTTCCGTGCTTCATAAGAGCGGGCAAAATTATGTAATTTTTTTTAATGACAAAGCTTTTTGAACAGGAAGCTTCGAACTTTTATAGCTTTATCAGGAATTGAACTGCTGTTTTAAGATATTGATAATCAAACGAATTAAGGAAGCAGGTCTTCTAAAATGGCAATTATCGTCCTCCTGCCGGAAAGATTGAAAAAGTTAGGAGAGCGGAATTAATTAATAATATCTTTGTGAAAAATTTCAGTTATGGCACATAAAGCCGGTTTTGTAAATATTATTGGGAATCCCAACGTTGGAAAATCTACACTCATGAACGCTTTTGTGGGTGAAAAACTTTCTATTATTACCTCAAAAGCACAAACCACCAGGCACAGGATCCTGGGGATCGTAAACGGGGAAGATTTCCAGGCGATTCTTAGTGATACGCCCGGTATTATTAAGCCCGCTTATCAATTACAGCAATCCATGATGGATTTTGTGAAATCGGCTTTTGAAGATGCCGATGTACTTGTTTATATGGTCGAAATTGGCGAAAAAGAGCTTAAAGACGAGGCTTTTTTTAATAAAATTATTCATGCTGATATTCCTGTTCTACTGCTTCTGAATAAAATTGACACTTCCAATCAGGAAGAACTTGAGGAACAGGTAGAGTTGTGGAAAGAAAAGGTTCCAAATGCTGAAATTATGCCGGTTTCGGCATTACAAGGCTTTAATGTAGCTGAAGTTTTTAATCGAATAGTAGAATTGTTGCCTGAAGGTCCTGCTTTCTATCCGAAAGATACGCTTACCGATAAGCCGGAACGTTTTTTTGTAAACGAGATCATCAGGGAGAAAATCCTGATGCATTATAAAAAGGAAATCCCTTATTCCGTAGAAATAGATACTCAGGAGTTTTTTGAAGAAGAGGAAATTATCAGGATGCGCAGCGTGATTATGGTAGAGCGTGAGACACAAAAAGGGATCATTATTGGCCATAAAGGATCTGCTTTAAAAAGAGTAGGAGTAGAAGCGCGTAAGGACCTCGAAAAATTCTTTGGAAAACAGGTTCACCTGGAACTTTACGTGAAAGTCAATAAAAACTGGCGTAGCGACAGTAATCAGCTAAAAAGGTTTGGTTATAATGATTGATGAGCCGGGCAACTAAAGGCCGATATTGTTGATTTTTAGGCATTGGCTTAAATAGAGTTCACTTTTCCTGATTTCGTTTTTCTTCAGAAAAAAAGACAACTTTTTTTGAGTCAGTTGAATTCTTAGTTAATATTTGACCTTAAACCTTAAACCTTAAACCTTAAACCTTAAACCTGCTTTCCAGGTAAAAGCGTTTTATTTCCTGCGTCTTGCAGCGAAGCGATCTTTTAGCTTGATCTTTACTTTAAAGAATGAAAACGTAAGGAAACATAGTGCTTTCTACTTTTCTCTTTAAACCCAAATATTTACACTAATTTTGCATCTTAAATAAAAGAAAATCCGGTATGGGTAATATAGTAGCCATCGTGGGAAGACCAAACGTTGGAAAATCCACTTTTTTTAACAGATTAATCCAGCGTCGTGAGGCCATTGTGGATTCCGTTAGCGGAGTTACACGCGATCGGCATTATGGAAAATCTGACTGGAATGGGCGAAAATTTTCCCTTATCGATACCGGCGGATATATTATAGGCAGCGATGATATTTTTGAAGCTGAAATTGACAAACAGGTAGAGCTTGCCATAGATGAGGCAGATGCTATTATCTTTATGGTAGATGTAGAAACGGGGATTACTCCAATGGATGAGGACGTTGCTTTTTTACTTAGAAAAGTAGATAAACCTGTTTTGCTGGCGGTAAATAAAGTCGATAATAATAAGCGACTGGCGAACGCAGTGGAATTCTATAACCTTGGTTTGGGTGAATATTTTCCCATTGCCAGCACCAATGGTAGTGGAACAGGAGATTTACTGGATGCGCTTATTGAAGCCCTACCAGAATCTGAAGCTGAAGAAGAGTCAGAATTGCCACGTTTTGCTGTGGTGGGAAGACCAAATGCAGGGAAATCTTCTTTTATAAACGCTCTCATTGGTGAAGACAGATACATAGTAACAGATGTTGCCGGTACTACACGAGATTCCATAGATACAAAATACAACCGTTTTGGTTTTGAATTTAATCTGGTAGATACCGCAGGTATTCGCAGAAAAGCCAAAGTTAAGGAAGATTTGGAATTTTATTCGGTAATGCGCTCTGTACGTGCCATAGAAAATTGTGATGTTTGTCTGGTGGTTTTGGATGCCCAGCGCGGTTTTGACGGGCAGGTTCAGAATATTTTCTGGCTGGCCCAGCGTAACCGCAAAGGAATTGTGATCCTGGTGAATAAGTGGGATTTAATAGATAAGGAAACAAACACGCTTAAAGAATACGAAGCGAATATTAGGCGCGAGATCGAACCTTTTACCGATGTGCCGATTATCTTTATTTCTGTACTTACCAAGCAGCGGGTTTTTAAAGCGATAGAAACTGCTGTACAGGTTTTTGAAAACCGGAGCAAGAAATTGAAGACGCGGGAATTTAATGATGTAATGCTTCCGATAATTGAAAATAATCCACCGCCGGCTTACAAAGGAAAATATGTAAAGATCAAATTCTGCATGCAGTTGCCAACTCCGCAGCCACAATTTGCATTTTTCTGTAATCTTCCGCAGTATTTAAGAGATCCTTATAAACGGTTTTTGGAAAACAAGATCCGGAAAGAATTCGATTTCAGCGGAGTTCCAATTACTATTTACTTCAGGAAAAAGTAATACCGCTTGATACTTTTTTAAAATTTCAGACTTAGACCTCCCGACCTTCTTTCAAGGTCTGGATTTTAATTTTTGTGGAGCAGCTAGAATCTTAACAATTTGCTTTATTTTTAGATAGAGGGCTTCTTTTTAAGATTATTAACATCAGGTAAAAATTAATTTAATAATCTGATAGTCATAATTTTGTCTTTTTATTTTTTTAAAATTGAAGAATTTTGTTCTTTAAAATAGCTTCTTTGAATGCTCTTTTTTCAAAGTTTCCCTGGTTAAACAAAATGTAATTCCACATTAAGATCGTCTTAAACTTCACTTAAATACTTTGTATCTGAGTATCATGTAGTTACCTTTTGGCTAAGTAAAATATTAACCAAATAAAAAACCAGTTTATGAAGAAAATTTGCTTTTACCTTCTCGGTGTCTTTTTATTTTATTCCTGTGCGGAAGATCAGTTACCAACGCAGGAAGAAGGGACAATTCCAGAAGAAAATTTGACAGAATTTGAACAAAACTTGCGTGATGGAAAATTTGATAACACGAGTTTTGGATCTTACACAGCAATATTTACTACAAAAGACGCCTCATCTCGAGGTAGTGTAGCTATATCTATTCCTTTTGAAGGTGATCCCACCTCAGATGTGAATTTGAGCACAGGGAACATCATTAGGGCTGCAGCAATAGAAAGCTCTAAAAGTCAGGAAGACGAAGGTCTTACATTTTCTAGTGGAGACTTGAGCTTTGATTTTAATGTTGATGATGACGGGACCAATCCTGAAGTCTCCAATGTAACTTACAATGGTAAAGCAGGAGACATGATGGTGGTTAAGAACACCTCTAAAGCTCACGCGGTACCTGTTACCGGAACTTATTCCTGTGTAGATTGTGATAGTCACCCTGATTTAGGTACTGGTGGAACTCAAACTTTTAATTTCCTTGTTTTAGGTGATACTGATAATAGTGGAGATGCCAATGGAGATGAAATAAGAACACAAGTTACCTTAAAAAACAGGGTTTTTTCAAGCGAAGAAGAAGGTCCAGGAGGTATGCTTGCCAACTGCGTTGACAATGGTGATGGTACCTTTACCTGTGATGTGACTTCTGCCGGAGAAGGAGAAGATATGTTGGTGTTTTATGGTGACTCGGGTCCGGTTTTTACTCAAAATATGACATATACCTATGCTACAGATGGTTCATGTCAGAGCTATGATGGGCAACTTCGTTACGAATCAAGTCTTTTTGATACAAATGTGATCGAATTGAACAGTGACGATTCTTGTAATGATGTTAACAGAAGAGCGCAATTGTTCGTGACTAATAATTCCAACGGTAATATTACTCAATATAATCTTACCGCCGGAACATCTTCCAACTTTGGAACAGCTTCCTCTGCTGCTGAAGGAATTTTTTATGATTTTTCTGATGATGTAGTTGTACAGGCTTCAAGATCAAACCTTCAGTTGGAAGCTTACAATAATTTTAGCAATGCCACTGATGGTGAAACACTTTCTCCGGCTTACACCAGTTCAGACGACTTGAATAGTCCAAGAGAATTGGCAGTAAATGGTTCTACATACGTGGTATCAGATAATGGTACAAATCAATTTTATGTTTATACCAAAAATGGAGATAACTTTTCTTTAACCAACACTTTTAGTATTCCATTTCCGGTTTGGGGAATTACCTTTAAGGGTGATGACTTATACGCTGTCGTCGATACAACCAATGACTTAGCGGTATTCTATGATTTCGATTCTAATACTATGGATGGTACATTGATGCCCTCTAAAAGAGTAGGAGTTGAAGGTATAGTCAGGACCCACGGTCTTACTTATGATGGGACAGATGATGTAATGGTTATGACAGATATTGGAGATGCTGCCAATGCTACTGACGACGGAGCTTTTCATGTTATAAATAATTTCTCAACTGTTTTTGATGCATTGTCAGATGGTGAGCAAATTCCTTTGGAAGCACAAACAAGGGTGGCAGGATCCAATACTATGTTGGGTAACCCTATTGATGTTGCTTACGATTCTGAAACAGATGCAGTTTATATTTCTGAGGTAGGAAACGGAAAAGTTTTAGGTTTTACTTCAATTGGTTCAGGTGGAAACCTAACGCCATCGTTTGAAGAAGACCTGGCTGCTGCTTCATCTCTATATTTCTCAAGTGATGAAACTGATGGAAATACAGGAATGAGCACTACCGGGATGATGACGAGATTGTACACAACCAGTACAGCAAATGGAAACGTAAATGTTTACAATGAAAGCGGATCCCTGCTAAAAACTGTAATGACAAGTTCAACTTCTACTGAAGGGGTTTACTATTCAGGTTCGGGAAATCTTATTCAGGCTTCCAGAAGTGACATGAGAATAGAATTTTATGAAAACTTCGCAGGAGCTGCTGATGGAGCAACTATCTCTCCAGATGCTATGGGACCTGATGAATTGCCAAGTCCCAGGGAAATCGCAGTTTTGGGAGATCATGTTGTAGTATCTGATAATGGTTCTGATACGTTCTTTATATATTCCTTTGATGGTTCATCTTTTGTACTTGAAAATACAGTAGATGTAGATTTTCCGGTATGGGGAATTACCTTTAAAGGTGGAGACTTACTCGCTGTTGTAGATACAACCAACGATCTTGCAATTTTTAACGATTTCCTATCCAATATGGGAGGTATGCAATTACCTGACAAACGAATCAGTTTTGAAGGTCTGGTGAGAACTCACGGGATCGATTATAGCGAAGCCGATGATGTTTTAATTATGACAGATATTGGTGATGCCGCAAGTGATTCTGATGGTGGTTTCCATGTTATTGAAGACTTTAATACAAAACTTGAAGCTACAATGGATGGAGGAATGATTAGTATGGCAGACCAGACCAGGATTGCCGGAGCATCTACAGAGCTAGGAAATCCTATTGATGTAGCTTATGATAATGACACCCAAACGGTTTTCATCGCAGAAATTGCAAATGGTGGTGGTAAAATCCTTGGATTTACAGATGTACTAAACACTAGTGGAGACATTGCTCCGGCCGTTAGCAATGACGTGCCGAGCGCTGCTTCAGTGTATTTATACAACAACTAAGCATAATCAGCTTATAATTTAAGATTAAGAAAGCCCGCAATTGCGGGCTTTTTTTATAAGCTGATTTTCATATCAAACCATCAGGTTTTGCTTTAGTACCATCATTCAGGAAAAAGTAATATCGATTAAACTAAAAGGAATAACGTTAGTCTAAGAGCAGACGGAGGTGTCGAATTTCCGTTTTCATCTATTTAATTCCTCTTAATGAAAGTTTTTTACATTCTTGCTTTCCTTTTCATCACTGGGAAAGCATTTTCTCAGGATTTTGAAATAACCGGAAAAGTGGTGGATGAGATCGGTGTTCCATTGGAGTCCGCAACTATTTACCTGGAAAAAGCAGCAGACAGCAGTCTTGTTACCTATACCATTTCAGAAAAAAACGGAAATTTCCGTTTAACAGGAACCACCACAGCTCCCAAAGCCAACTTGTATATTTCCTTTGCCGGATATCAATCCCACAGGGAAACGCTGGAAATCAAAGAGCAAATAGAACTTCCCACCATTGCTTTAAATATTCAGGACAACGAGCTTGAAGAGGTGATGGTTACCGCTACAAGGGCACCTATTACTATTAAGAAAGATACTTTAGAATTTAATGCCGGTTCTTTTAGTACCCGGCAGGATGCCAACCTGGAAGAATTAATGAAAAAACTACCGGGGGTCGAGGTAGATAACCAGGGAAATATCACCGTAAACGGCAGGCCGGTTTCGCGGATTCTCGTAAACGGCGAAGAATTTTTTGGGGATGATCCCAAAATTGCCACAAAGAACCTTCCTAAGGAGATTATTGATAAAATTCAGGTGACCGATACCAAAACACGATCTGAAGAATTTACTGGAAAACCAGGTGATCCGGAGAATAAGACTGTAAACATTACCATCAAGGAAGATAAGAACAAAGGCTATTTTGCACGGGCCACTGCCGGAGGAGGAACAGACGATCGTTATGAGCTTAGCGGAATCGGGAATTATTTTAAAGACGATCTGAGATTGAGTGTCCTCGCCAGTTCCAATAATATCAACACCTCCGGGTTTAGTTATGATGAAGTTTTTGGAATGATGGGTCGAACTGCCGGTAGAAATGTCTTTGGCGGCGGTGGCGGCGGAATTACTAAAGCTGAAACAGCTGGATTTAATTTCGTGAACAAATGGGAAGAAGAAAAAGAAATAGAATTAAGCGCAGATTATTTCTTCGGAAGAAATGATACCGAAAGAAGAACCATTGTGGCGCGAGAAAATATTTTACCAGATTCCCGTTTTTTTACAAATTCTGAAGAAAGCAGTAACCTTCTTAATGATAGCCATCGTGCAAATGTTCGTTTTGAGGTAGAGTTCGATACCCTTACAAGGCTTAATATTAATCCAAGGTTCAACGCTAATTTTGGAAATTCCTATCGTGATCGAATAGCAGAATCACTGGATGAGGATCTTAACTTAATCAACAGTACGACCTCTTCAAATAATGAAGAACTGGAGAGTGCTGATTTCAGTAATGATATAGACTTTATAAAGCGTTTTGGCAGTCGCGGTTCCTATTTGCAAATGGAGTTTGAAAACGATCATAGCAGGCAGAAAAACGATAACTTCTACTTTTCCGAAAGTTTTTTTATTGAAGATGGAGAAGAAGTTGTGGAAATTCAGGATCAATATATAGACGAAGATGAAACCGAAAATGAATATTCATTTGAAGTGAGTAAGCGCAGTGTTCTGTTCGACGATTTTTTTCTAGACATCTCTTATGATTTCGATTATTTAAAATCTACAAATAAAAGGTATGTTTATGAAGCAGAGAATGGCGACGGAGATTATAACACCCTCAATGATCTTCTAAGCAGTGACTTTGAAGTGAACAGCAGGAGGCATACTCCTAATGTAGGGCTTAATTATGAAGGGGATGTCTGGAGAATAAATACAGAAGTGGGGCTTTTACATACCAGCCTGGATAACACTAATTTCCTGGAAGAAACATCTTTTGAGAACACCTATAACAACCTGTTCCTGGATGCCGGGGTACGATACGAAATTGAAAGGTCAAAGAGTCTCTCTATTGACTATTCGACCAATGTGGATATCCCCTCCATCCGGCAGCTGCAACCTGTGGTAGATCGAACAAACCCTTTAAATATTATCGTGGGGAACCCCGAATTGAAGCCCACCTACCGGCAGGATATTAGACTTAATTACCGCAATTTTGACTTTGCCACCCGTAGCGGAATCTTTAGTTATGCAAATATTGGTTTTTCAGATAATAACGTGGTTCCCGTAACAACGGTAGACGAGGACCTTGTGAGGAGAACCACTTATACCAATGTTGATGGTGCTATAAATGGAAACGTAGGTCTTTTTTACAATAAACAATATAAAAAGGAGGCAAGGATTTTTAGTTACCAGGCTGGTTTAAACTCTAATTATAATAAAAATATAGGATTTACAAATGCCGTGAGGTATGAAGCCGAACGTTATTCTATTAGTCCGCGTTTGCGCCTAACTTACGAAATTGAAGAGTTATTAAGTATAGAACCAAATTACGAATTAACATATAACAACACAATGTATGATATTAATCCCGACAGAAACGAGGATTTTATAAATCACAGCATTGGGTTACAGACTACCACTTACTGGCCTGAAAATGTTGTTTTCGGTAATGATATTTCTTTTAACTACTTCGGAAATGTTTCCCCGGGTTTTGATAATACCTCGCTGCTTTGGAACATGAGCCTGGGATACGAATTTCTGAAGGACAAAGCTACCCTGAAGGTGAAGGTTTACGATTTGTTGGATCAGAACATCGATACGCGTCGTGTGATTGGAGACGATTATATCCAGGATACCAGCAGTTTAATCCTTACCCGATACGCAATGCTAAGTTTCACGTATAAGCTGAGCAATTTCGGCGGAAGTGGCCCTCCTGACAGGGGAGGAAGAAGATTTTAAATTCTGATTTTCCATTTAAGAGACAAGAGACGTTCGATAATTGTCATTTTGAGGGCAAGACCTGAAACGGAAAGAATTCAAATTTCAGAGCTCAAAATGTAGAATACTAAATGGAGCTTTCCACTCACCACTTTCCACGTTTGTTATCGAAAATTGCCGTTTTGAGGACAAGATCTGAAACAGAAGGAATTCAAATTTTAGAATTTAAAATTTAGAATACTAAATGGAGCTTCCGATTATCCACTTTCCACGTTTTTGTTATCAATAATTGCAATTTTGAGCACAAGGCCTGAAACAGAAGGAATTCAAATTTAAGAAATCAAAATTTAGAATACTAAATGGAGCTTTCCACTCACCACTTTCCACGTTTGTTATCGAAAATTACCATTTTGAGCACAAGACCTGGAGCAGAAGGAATTCAAATTTCAGAATTTAAAATTTAGAATGAGTGAACTTCCACTCTCCACTTTCCACGTTTTTATTATCAATAATTGCAATTTTGAGCACAAGGCCTGGAACAGAAGAAATTCAAATTTCAGAATTTAAAATTCAAAATAGAATGTTTGCTTTCCACTTTTCAATATTTTAAACAACAAACAACAAACAACAAACAACTGAAGAAACTACCAGCTTCCACCGGCACCGCCGCCGCCAAAGCCACCGCCTCCAAAACCACCACCAAAGCCGCCGCCGCCGCCAAAGCCACCGCCTCCTCCGCCGCCTCCAAAGGTGCCGCGACCAAGAGAGCTTAGAATGACAGCGTCAAAAAGTGTGCTGCCGCCACTTCTGCGGCCACCGTTTCTGCCTCCTCTGTTTTTCCGGCTTATGGAGATAAGGATGATAATGAAAATGATAAAAAAGATAATCGTGCGAATCGGAGTTCCTTCAGAAGCTCCACGATTCTGCGGAACTCCTTCAAAATTGCCATTCAGGACCTGGAAAACAGCTGTGGTGCCTTTATCCAGTCCGGAATAATAATCGCTGTTGCGAAATTCGGGTAAAATTACATTCTCAATAATAGCTTTGGTATTAGCATCGGTAAGATATTCTTCAAGGCCATAACCTGTGGTGATCCAAACTTTTCGGTCCTCTTCAGCTACAAGAATTAGAAGTCCGTTATCCTTATCACTCTGCCCGATTCCCCACTCATGGGCCCAATGGGTCGCATAAGTTCCTGCATATTCTCCTTCAAGAGAATTGATGGTGACCACAACAATTTGAGTAGATGTGGTATCGGCGTAGTTTAAAAGTTTCTGCTCCAGCTGGTTTTCTTCAGAAGAAGAAAAGAGATCGGCTTCATCATAAACGCTCGTTTCTTCAGAAGGTCTTGGTGGTATATCCCGCTGTGCAAGACTTATGCCGGTAAAAGCAAGTAACAGTAATAGGGTTAGGCTTAGCTTTTTTGTAGATATGAGCATTTATCCTTTTGAAATTTTGTCGGAAAGTTCATTTACATCACTTTCTTTATACGGGAAATGTTGCTGAAGTTCATCACCGGCCTTTAAAACTCCGTCTATCAGTCCCTGTTTGAATTTTCCTTGTTTAAATTGGGCTACGATAGCATCTTTTGTGCTTTCCCAAAAATCGTTGGGAACTACATCGTTAACTCCCTTGTCACCATAGATTACAAAGTTACGGTCTTCTACAGCAACATAAATTAACACACCATTGTCCTGCTTGGTATTATCCATCTTCAGCATGTGGAAAACTTCCATTGCGCGATCGAAAATATCCATTTCTCCAATAGACTTTTCCAGGTGAACACGTATTTCGCCTGAAGTATTTTTTTCGGAAGTTCTTATTGCTTCTACGATTTCCTCTTCTTCAGCTTTCGTCAAAAATTCTTCAGTCTTGCTCATATTCTAAAAATCAAATTCTACATCGGGTGCGTTCTCTGCTCCGGCCTCTGCTTCGAAAGGCGGCTTTCTTTCAAATCCAAACATTCCTGCAAAAATGTTGTTCGGAAATTTTCTAATGTAGGTGTTATATTCTTGTACCGATTCGTTATACCGGGTTCTGGCAACACTTATACGATTTTCTGTGCCTTCCAGCTGCGATTGTAACTGCAGGAAATTCTGATTTGCTCTCAATTCAGGGTAACGTTCTACAGTGACTAATAACCGTGATAATGCTGAAGATACTTCGCCCTGCGCTTCCTGGAACTGCTGTATTTGCTGCGGATCCAGATTATTGGCATCTACGTTTATAGAGGTGGCGCGGGATCGGGCTTCAATAACATCGGTTAAAGTTCCACGCTCAAAATCGGCTGCTCCCCTTACGGTACTCACCAGGTTTGGAATAAGATCACTTCTTCTTTGATAAGAAGTTTCTACATCTGCCCAGGTTCGGGTCACGTTTTCTTCCAGTTCTACCGCGGTGTTATTTACGCCTGCTGTAAGGCTGTAAATTATTATTCCCAGAACAACGATTACAATTGTCGGGATGAGCCATTTTTTCATAATTATAACTGATTTTTAATATTTACTAGAGTAGCTTTTATGCCCTCTAACTTACGAATAATTTCAAAATTGGTAAGGGTTTGGTGCTTTTCTTCTTTAAGATGGGTCTTGGCACCTTCCAGCGTAAATCCGCGCTCTTTTACAAGGTGAAAGATAAGTTCCAGGTTTTTAATGTCTTCCTGAGTGAACTTCCTGTTACCCTTGGCATTTTTCTTAGGTTTAATCACATCAAATTCCTTCTCCCAGAACCGGATAAGCGAAGTATTTACTTTAAATGCTTCGGCAACTTCACCAATGCTGTAGTAGCGTTTTTCCGGAAGGTCTATATGCATTAGTCGAGGGATTGGTTTTCTTGTTGTGCTTTTTCCAGAATTTCGTCAAATTCTTCCGGAGAAAGATTTCCGTAGTAAAAGTTGATGGGATTTATCCTGTCTTCATCTTTAAAAATCTCATAATGGAGGTGGGGAGCTTCAGATCTTCCGGTGCTTCCTACAAAACCAATAACGTCTCCTCGTTTTACAGTTTGTCCACGTCGCACATTATATTTGTAAAGGTGGCCGTAAAGACTGGTGTAACCGTAGCCGTGGTCTATTCTAATATGGTTTCCATAACCTGTGGAGCGATTATCGGCACGGGTCACCCTGCCATCGCCGGTAGCATAAACAGGAGTGCCGCGGGGTGCTGTGAAATCCATCCCATAATGGAATTTTTTCACCTTGGTAAAGGGATCTGTCCTCCAGCCATAACCGGAAGCTATCCTCTTTAGGTCTTCGTTTTTCACAGGTTGTATTGCTGGAACCGAAGCTAATAAATCTCCTTTTTCTTTGGCAAGCTCTGCAAGTTCATCTAAGGATTTAGACTGTACCACGATTTGTTTTGTAAGAATGTCCATTCTCTTTGTAGTTTCGATAATCAATTTGGAATTATCGAAACCTTCAAGTTCCCTGTACCTGTTAATTCCGCCAAAACCTGCTTTTCGCTGTTCTTCAGGAATTGGATTAGCTTCAAAATACAATCTGTAGATGTTGTTATCCCTGTCTTCAATATTTGCTAAAACATCCTGAACCTGGTTCATTTTCTTATTCAGAAGACCGTACTGCAGTTCCATGTTGTGCAATTCGCGCTTTAATGCTTTTTCTTTGGGAGTTTCAATCTGCGGAATATTGAGGTAGATCACCAGCAGGATAAAGCCTGCCAGGAAAGAGCCGAGTACACTCAGCATTACAATTCCTATACGGCGTCCCTTGCGGCGCTCGATTTTTTTATAGGAAAGTGTCTCGCTATCGTAATAGTATTTAACCTTCGACATGAGCTAAATTTGTGCTATTTTTGCCATTCAGTACTGCGCATTATTGTGCATAATTAAACGGTAAACGAACAAATATAAGAATTGTTTCATCGCCGTCATAATTTTGTAAAATTTAGAATAGAAGAGCTTCATGAAATCGCAAGATATCCGAAACCAATTCCTCGAATTTTTTAAAGGCAAATCCCATTCCATTGTTTCTTCGGCGCCCATGGTAATAAAGGATGATCCTACGCTGATGTTCACCAATGCAGGGATGAATCAGTTTAAGGAATTCTTTTTAGGAAATTCTGAACCTAAAAATTCCCGGGTTACCGATACTCAAAAATGTTTGAGGGTTAGTGGTAAACATAATGATCTGGAAGAGGTAGGGCATGATACATACCATCATACGATGTTTGAGATGCTCGGAAACTGGAGTTTTGGAGATTACTTTAAAAAAGAAGCGATTCACTGGGCCTGGGAATTACTTACTGAAGTCTATAGAATTAATCCCGAAAATCTTTACGTTTCTGTTTTTGAAGGAAGTAAAGATAATGACAAACTGGAGCTGGATTCTGAAGCTTTAGAACTATGGAAAGCCATTGTGCCTGAAGAGCGGATTATCTACGGAAATAAAAAAGACAATTTTTGGGAAATGGGCGACCAGGGGCCCTGCGGCCCATGTTCTGAAATTCATATCGACATTCGTTCTGATGAAGAAAAAGCGAAAGTATCCGGAAGGGAACTCGTGAATGCCGACCATCCCCAGGTTGTGGAAATCTGGAATCTGGTTTTTATGCAGTACAACCGCAAAGCTGATGGTTCGCTGGAAGAATTGCCTGCAAAACATATCGATACCGGGATGGGTTTTGAACGTTTGTGTATGGTGTTGCAGGGGAAACAATCCAATTATGAAACTGATGTCTTTACTCCGCTAATCCGGGAAATAGAAACGGTTACCAATAAAAAATACGGCATCTCAGAAAAGGCAAATATCGCCTTTAGAGTAATTGCAGATCATGTAAGAGCAGTAACTTTCTCTATTGCAGACGGGCAGTTGCCGAGTAATACCGGTGCCGGCTATGTGATAAGAAGGATTTTAAGAAGGGCAATCCGCTACGGATTCACGTTTTTAGACACCAAAGAACCTTTTATCTATAAATTAGTTGCGACCTTAAGCCGACAAATGGGAGAGACTTTTCCAGAGCTAAAATCTCAAAAGCAGCTTTGTGAAAATGTTATCAGGGAAGAAGAAATCTCGTTTCTTAGAACCCTGGATCAGGGATTGGTACTGCTGGAAAATATTATAGAGGAAGCTGGAGGAAAGAAAATTTCAGGAAAGAAAGCTTTTGAGCTTTACGACACTTATGGATTTCCTATAGACTTAACCGCACTTATCCTTAGAGAGCGCGGTTACGATTTAGATGAAAAAGAATTTGAAGCTGAATTAAAAAAGCAAAAAGACCGTTCCCGTGCCGCGACACAGGTCACCGCCGGAGATTGGACAGAATTAAATTTTGTAGAAAAGGAGGCTTTTATTGGTTATGATCATTTGGAGTCAGAGGTGAAAATTGCCAAATATCGAAAGGTAGAAAATAAGAAGCAGGGGGAATTATTTCAGATTGTACTTAATAAAACGCCTTTTTATCCCGAAGGTGGAGGACAGGTTGGTGATAAAGGCTATCTGGAAGCAGAAAATGGAAATGTGGCTTATATCATCGATACAAAAAAGGAAAATAATCAGATTATCCATTTTTCAAAATCCCTTCCCAAAGATCCTGAAGCAACTTTCAATTCAGTTGTAGATGCAAATCAGAGGGCAAGAACAGCAGCAAATCATACGGCCACTCATTTATTGCATCAGTCCTTGCGAAAAATTCTTGGGGAACATGTGGAGCAAAAAGGTTCTATGGTACACAGTGGTTATTTAAGGTTTGATTTTTCTCATTTCAGTAAAGTTTCCAAAGAACAGCTGGAGGAAATTGAAGCTTTTGTAAATGCGCGTATCAGGGAAAACCATGAGCTTAACGAGCAACGGAATATCGCTTACCAGGATGCGCTGGATCAGGGAGCGATCGCGCTTTTTGGAGAAAAATACGGAGATTCTGTGAGGGCCATTCGTTTTGGGGAATCCATGGAGCTTTGTGGTGGAATCCACGTAAAGAATACTTCAGATATCTGGTATTTTAAAATAGTTAGTGAAGGTGCGGTAGCTTCGGGAATACGAAGGATTGAAGCAATTACCGGCGACGCTGTAAAAGATTATTTTGCTGAACAGGATAAAACATTGGGCGAGGTTAAATCCCTTCTGAAGAATGCAAAAGATCCTGTAAAATCCATTAGTAGCCTTCAGGAAGAAAATTCGGAATTAAAGAAGCAGGTAGAAAGTCTGCTGAAGGATAAGGCGAAATCTTTAAAATCTGACCTTAAGAATGAAATTACATCGGTTAACGGAATTAATTTCCTGGCAAAACTGGTAGACCTTGATGCAGGCGGAATTAAAGATCTGGCTTTTCAGCTGGATAATGAAATGGAAAACCTGTTTCTTGTGTTTGGAACAGAACAGAACGGGAAAGCCTTACTTTCCTGCTATATTTCAAAAAACCTGGTTTCCGAAAAAGATCTGAACGCAGGAACTATTGTTCGTGAACTTGGTAAGTATATCCAGGGCGGCGGAGGCGGTCAGCCGTTTTTCGCCACTGCAGGAGGTAAAAACTCTGCCGGATTAAACGATGCTTTGCAGAAAGCGAAGGAGTACGTAAAATAAGTTTTACTTATCGGTGAGATGAACTATGAGTTGATGCTAAGCTAAAATTTTATTAGGATTATAGGAATGAAAGTTGTACGTTTAAGTGTACAAAATATTGTACAGAACAAATGAAGAATGATGAAAGCAATAACAATTTCCACTTTAAGAAAAAGTATAAAAAAGCATCTGGACTATGTCTCCAAGTCTATGGAAGTGATAATCATTCCAAGAAATAAAGAAGATGATGCGGTCGTCATAATGTCAATAAAAGAATATAATTCATTAAAAGAAACGGAGCACTTACTATCTACAAAAGCGAATAGGAATCGATTAGCCCAATCAATTGAACAATTGGAAAAGGGAGAATTGATTCGATATAATGAGGATGAAATAGAACTTACTCAGTAATGAACATAGATTTTACAGCTCACGGCTGGGAAGATTTCTGTTATTGGATAGAAACTGATAAGGATGCAATTATTAAAATAAAGGAACTGCTAAAATCTATTAAGCTGAACCCTTTCAAAGGCTTAGGTAAGCCTGAACCTTTAAAACATGGTCTAAAAGGCTTTTGGTCGAGGAGGATAACAAGTGAGCATAGGTTAGTTTATAAAGTGTCCGGGAAAAAAGGAGTTGACCAAAGATGTACTATAATCCAATGTAGATTTCACTATGATGAATAAAACCAGTTTTCTTGTACTGGTTTTTTAGAAGAGGTTGTAAAAAATCTGAAGGTTAAATAATGCAATGGAGAGGAAAGAGATGGAGTTTAGGACGAAAATACCGATTGCCGATCAGGAACCTAAGATAGATTACAATTCTAAGATTTTTATGCTGGGCTCCTGCTTTGTGGAAAATATTGGGGAGAAGCTGGAATATTATAAATTTCAGAATTACCGGAATCCTTTCGGGATTTTATTTCATCCTTTAGCCATAGAAAATTTTCTGGAGCGAGTGGTTTCGGGATATAAATACAAAGATGAGGATGTGTTTTTCCATCAGGGGAGGTGGCATAGCTTTGAGGCCCACAGCGAATTAAGCAATTCCAACAAGAAGAATCTGCTAAGGGATCTTAATTCCGCAATAAGAAAATCTGGGAAATTTTTAAAATCTGCCACACATGTGGTGATTACCCTTGGGACGGCATGGGGTTACCGTCACGACCAGCAGGATAGAACTGTGGCGAACTGCCATAAAGTTCCGCAGAAAGAATTTCAGAAAGAACTGATGATGGTGGATGATATTCGGCAGAGTTTGCTGAAGATCCTGTCTTATGTTCACATGATCAATCCAAAGGTTTCCGTTATTTTTAACATTTCTCCGGTACGACATCTTAAAGATGGTTTTACCGAAAATCAATGGAGCAAATCCAATCTTGTGGCGGCCCTTCAGCAATGCCTGGGAGAATTCAGACAAAATGAGGAATGGAAGAAGACGCTTTCTTACTTCCCGTCGTATGAAATTGTGATGGATGAATTAAGGGATTACAGGTTCTACGCAGAGGATATGATCCATCCAAATAGCACAGCTGTAGATTACATCTGGAGTAAATTTGATGAGGTGTGGATAGAACCGGACACCAATGCAACGAAAAAGGAAGTTGAAAAAGTCCAGAGAGCTCTTAATCACCGCCCCTTCAATAGCAAATCCAAAGAGCATCAAAAGTTTAAGGATCAGCTTAAGGAGAGGATAAATAAACTGGAATCTAAATTTCCTCATATCAGGTTTGCCCGATATAAATAAGCAGGAAAATTAACTTTAGTAACGATAAATTAATTGCCAATTAAATTCAGTTCTCTTAATAATTTGTACATTTATTTTGCACATTTTAATTGTCAACTTGTTTAAAGCGAGGATGTGAGTCCTCTTTTGGGAAGTACAATTGAAATTTGTAATCTAAAATTTGTTGGGGTAGATTTTAGAATTTTAAAAGCTAATGGACGGGTGGGGCCGTCCATTGGCATTTTTATTAACGGCCACTTCCTCAGGAAGCCTTTAGATATAGTGCATTCTGTTAATCCTACTCTTCAAATCCTGAATTTTTGTAACTTGGTACAAAGGTTATACTATGAAGAAAATATTGCTTGGAGCACTCTTGGTGATCCTTGCTTTTTTTGGTTATCATTATTTTGAAAATCAGAGAACTGAGCGGGAAAATCTGGAAGAGAGTACTTTACTTATTCAGGAGCAGATAAGAAATGTAGGAAAATTAGTGGTAACTGAAGGTTCCTTTTCGCAGGTATATTCTTACAAAGATTCCAGGAAATTCTATCTTGATGTACTTTCTGCAAGAAAGAAAGCGCTCATAGTGGTAAATGCAGAAGTATCTGTGGCTTATGATTTGAGCAAGCTCGAAATAAAGGTCAATGAAAAGAATAAAACTGTGAATATTTTAAATATTCCGGAAGAGGAAATAACTATCAATCCAGACATCAAATATTATGACGTGACCCAGGATTATCTTAACCAGTTTGATGCTTCAGATTATAATAAAATCAGGGAAAGGATTAATAAATCCCTGCAAAAGAAAGTTGACAATTCCAATTTAAAATTGAACGCCAAAAACAGGCTCGTGAGTGAGTTGCAGAAGATTTATATCCTTACAAATTCTATGGGATGGACATTGATATATAACGAAGTTCCAATTGAGGATTCAGAAGAATTTGGAGAAATAAAAATGTAGCTCCTATTTTACAAGGGATGCATCCACAAGTTCAATTCCATTTTCTATTAAATGAGAGATTTTAGGTCGTTTGCTTTTCAAGGCAGTCAAATGGTCTAATGCTATTTTTGCCAGTTTTTGGTCCTGATCAATGGCCAGCTCATAAATTTCTACAGAAAGTAGCCAGTCTTTGGGATGATGCTTCTTAACAATATCAAATGCTGCAGAAAGTGAGAACATTGTATTTTTTCCTTCCCTGATGTTCCTTACAGATTCATAGAGATTTTCCAGTTCTTCTTTTTCCGGATTTTTTGCACTTTTTATTGTAGTTGAAGAGGTTTTGTGGGTTATCAGGTCAAAAGAATTGACATCTGCAGGTCCTGCAAAAGCGGAAACCACTTCTTTGCCTACCGCCATATCATATTTTTCCCATTCGCGTTTGAAGAGGATGCGATCGCCGTAGCGTACTGTGCAATTTCTGAAGCTAATAAGTATAGTTTTACCCTGAAGATTTCTGGTGCCGGTGATTATTTCACCATTTACAACAATCCCTCCTTCAAATTCAAGATTCACATCTTCCCCCTCATAAATATTATAAGCTTTTAAATCCCGGGGGCTCATATCTTCAATGGCAAGATTTATTCCCTTAAGCTTTCCTATGGGCGAACCAAATCCGTCAGGATGATTTCCGGTGCCATGGCCTACCAGTTCTTTTTCTCTATAAGAAAGAGCTGTTTTTCCGGAAGTACTTACGTAGACCGGTTTTCCTTCTTCGGAAATAATCTCAGAAAAATCTCCGGAAATTTGAATACCCGTGCTAAGTTCAATGGTGCCGAGGTTCTTTGAATCTATTAATTTCTGAATGCCTTTCAAGCCTCCCGTTCGCAGTGCCATTTTTTTGGCGAACTCCTCCAAAACCTGACTTAAATGTGCAAAATCCGGGGTAACGTACAATTGCGGCTGAGGTTTGGTGATATCAAATTCCTGTTCTACAGCAGCTATGGTATATGGCAGTTTTTTCACATTATCGGTCATACACCAGGTACTTTCCCCAATCGAAGATAAAAGTCCGGCGCCGTAAATTTTCGGGTTTTCCAAAGTTCCAATAAGTCCGTACTCCACCGTCCACCAGTGTAGATTTCTGATCTTTGCCATTTCACTGGCCTCTCCCATATTATTCTGCAGGTAATCCACTTTTTCCTGGGCAGCCTTAATATCTTTTTCAGCAATTCCTTCAGCCTCTTTTAAAATGGAAAGATGCCGTATAGCTTCGTACATCTCATAATCTTTTGAGCTGGAAATGGCTTTACAGCCAATTTCTCCAAACCTTCTGAGATACTCGGCATATTCAGGATTGGCAATGATGGGAGCGTGCCCCGCACCTTCGTGAATAATGTCGGGAGCGGGAGTGTACTCTATGTTTTCCAGTTGTCGTATATCACTGGCGATCACCAACACATTATACGCCTGAAATTCCATAAATGCAGCCGGCGGAATAAAACCATCTACAGCAACGGCCGCCCAGCCTATTTCCTGTAGAATACGGTTCATTCCGTACATATTCGGGATATGTTCTATTGAAATACCAGTCTTCTCCAGGCCTTCGAGGTATGAGGAGTGCGCTACTTTGCTGAGATAACTCACATTTTTACGCATCACATAGCGCCACACCGCCTGGTTTATAGAAGTGTAATCCTCATAATTCTGTGGTTTTATATACTGCCGGAGATGCGCGGGTAGGCGGTCCAGTATTTCGTTAGATTGAATTTTTTCCAACATAATTAGTCGAATGTGTACGATTAAAGATACAAAATCAGAAAGTAAAAATTATATAGAGGGGAGATTACTGATATAAAAAAAGCCTCTAAAAAAGAGGCTTTTAAATATTTTGAGCAATGACTACTTTTCTGCTCCGGGAGGATATTTCTCCAGGATCTTTGAAACAATTTCATTTATTCTCTCCTGCTTTCTTTCAACCTTCTCAGCAAGAGCGGCGGTTCCCATTCCCTGCCATACAAGTTCTTTAGATTCAGCATCAATTAGATCGAGATATAAAGTTCCTTCGCTGGTTCGGTTTACCGTATTGTAACCGCTTCCCCAGTACCACGGGCTCCATCCCCAACCATAACCCCAGCCGGGCATCATGTTATTTTGATAAACATTAATGTTCTCATTGGTTTTCGTGAAGATACTCACTAAAAGATCAGGATTGTCAGATTTTGTAAATCCTTTTGAAATCATTTCCTGTTCAATTGCCCTTAGTATTCTTTTCTTGTCCAGGTCAGAAATCTCTGCGCGATCGATTCCCGGCTTAAAAAAGGCAAAGCTGTTATAAGAATTAAAATTTGCTTCGCGATCGTAATCTGAAGCTACTCTTACGGTGCTGCAGGAAGTAAGCAAAACTGTAAAAAGCAACAGGAACGGTGTAAATTTAAGGATTTTCATAGGTGTATAATTTTGATAATATGTTTCTAACTCTCATTTGGAGCAAAAAATCTGTATAAAAAGAATTTTGAGTATCTCCTGTTTTCTCTGGCGTGGTTAAAAATCGTTGCGTTACAAATCTATTTCACAACCAGGTAAAGCAGCACAGAAAAGCTTTTCACTCAGGAAAAAAGGCTCAAAAATCATGCCGACTCAGAAGATTTTGCTGCTGCAGGCAATCCCAGACAGGAATTCTAGTCCTGTCGGTTGGTTTTTTTGTTGTAACCATACGGGCAGTGCCGGCATCCACTCTCACAGCAATAGCCTCTTTTTAGGTGGTATTGCTCGGTAAAACACCTGTATCCTTCGGGCGTGAGATAATAATCACCCTCTTCTAACGGAATTTTTTTCTTAAAAAAACTCATAGCACAAAAATACAATTCTTATCTTGAAAGTATGATTCTGGTCGTTAACAAATATTTGCTTGGCAAAGGCTTTAAAGGCGTTAGCATCTGGCCATTTGTGATTGTAAAGTATGCATGGCTCAAAGACGACCGACTTTTTATAAATCACGAGCGCATTCATTTGCGGCAACAACTGGAGCTGCTCCTGATTTTCTTCTATATCTGGTATTTTGCGGAATTTTTTATTCGTTTACTGAAGTACAAAAGCACCTATAAAGCCTACAGGAATATAAGTTTTGAGCGGGAGGCTTATAAAATGGAAAGTGACTCGCAGTATTTAAACCGAAGAAGATTCTGGGCCTTTTTAAATTATCTGTAACATTCATTGTTTTACATCCTATGCTTTTTGATCTTTGTGCAATGACCGAATTTTTGAATACAGAAGAAGCTGCTGTTCCGAACCAGTTTATCGGAAAATTTTCGGCTAAAAATATTGCAGTTTATTTAAAAAGAGAGGACCTTTTACATCCTGAAGTTTCCGGAAATAAATTCAGAAAACTGAAGTATAATATTCAGGAAGCAATTGCGCAGCGAAAGCCGAAAATTGTCACTTTTGGAGGTGCATTTTCCAACCATATCGCCGCCACAGCTGCAGCCGGAAAATTGGCAAATATCGGCACTGTGGGAGTGATTAGGGGAGAGGAACTTGCTGCAGATTTATCGAAAACATTAAAATTTAACTCTACGCTTCGGTTTGCCAGTTCCTGCGGAATGGAATTGAGATTCATTACTCGTGAAGCGTACCGGAATAAGGAAAACCCTGACTTTCTGGAAGCTTTAAGGCAGGAATTAGGCGATTTTTATCTCGTTCCGGAAGGTGGAACCAATGAATTGGCCATAAAAGGATGCGAAGAGATCCTTCAGCCCGAAGATAAAGCTTTCAATTACATTTGTACTTCAGTGGGAACGGGAGGCACTGTTTCCGGAATAATAAATTCATCTTCTGAAGATCAAAAAGTGCTCGGATTTTCAGCATTAAAGGGAGATTTTCTTACTTCCGAAGTAAAAAAGCTCACGAAGGCCGAAAATTGGCAAATTTTGACCCACTTCCATTTTGGGGGATATGCAAAGGTGAACCGGGAACTTATAAGCTTTATCAATAATTTTAAAAAAACATATCACATTCAGCTTGATCCCGTTTATACAAGCAAATTACTTTTTGGTATTTTTGCAATGATCAAAAATGGCTATTTTCCTGATAACGCTAAAATTTTAGCTATACATACCGGCGGACTCCAGGGAATTGGTGGGATGAACAGGCGGCTGGCGAAAAAGAATTTACCTTTAATTGAAGATTGATATGAAGATAAACCGGATTCTCTTACTATTTGTACTGAGTATTTTTATCTATTCCTGCGGAAGCAGGAAAAAAGTGGCGGGAAAAAGCGGTTCCGAAAGAGAAGTAGTGGTGCAGGGAGATGCGAAACGTCATATTCCGGAAGGAACTTCGGCTCCAATGGGACATGCGGAAAGTGTAGAACAGTATATTGCTATGTTTGGACCAATCGCTCAGGAAGAAATGCAACTTTATAAAATTCCGGCGAGTATTACCCTTGCGCAGGGCATTCTGGAATCGGGAGCGGGAAAAGGCAGATTGTCCAGAACGGCAAATAATCATTTTGGTATTAAATGTCATGGCTGGAACGGCAACAAGATTTATCACGACGATGATGCGCGCCAGGAATGCTTCAGAAAATATAACCACCCAAAATATTCGTATCGTGACCATTCGCTTTTCCTGGCGGAAAGACGACGTTATGCCGAATTATTTGAACTTGATATCGATGATTACAAAGGCTGGGCAAGAGGTCTAAAAAGAGCTGGTTATGCCACAGATCGTAAATATCCAAATAAGCTTATTGACTTGATTGAAAGATATCAGCTTTACCGCTTTGATGAAGAAGTACTGGGAAAACCGTCCGGAACTTACGCAGATGTTTCTGATGAAAGGGCAAATACCACGCATATTGTTAAAAAAGGTGATACCCTATATTCTATAGCAAAGCGCTATAGCACTACGGTCGCAGAATTGCAGCGATCTAACGATCTCGATGGCACCACTATTTCCATAGGTCAGTTATTGTACATTAATTAATCACAGAATGCCGTATTTATGATTTATAAAAGAAGCAGCGAATTATTCGCTTCAGCTCAAAAAGTAATTCCCGGAGGAGTAAATTCTCCTGTTCGCGCCTTTAAAGCGGTGGGCGGAGATCCTATTTTTATAAAAGAAGCAAAGGGAGCCTATATTTATGATGAAGATGGCAATGAGCTTATCGATTATATTAATTCCTGGGGGCCGCTTATTTTAGGACATGCCCACAAACCGGTTATTGATGCACTAATTGAAAGAGCGAAAAAAGGAACTTCTTTTGGAACTCCAACCGAACTCGAAACCAAAATAGCGGAACTGGCAGTAAAAATGGTTCCGAATATTGATAAAATAAGAATGGTAAATTCCGGAACCGAAGCCTGTATGAGTGCCGTACGTCTTGCCCGTGGTTTCTCCGGAAAGGAGAAAATCATCAAATTTTCGGGTTGTTATCACGGCCACAGCGATAGCTTTTTGATACAGGCGGGAAGCGGTGCAATTACTTTTGGAACACCAAATAGTCCCGGCGTTACTGAAGGGACTGCAAAAGACACTTTGCTTGCCACTTATAACAATCTGGAAAGCGTACAACAATTAATTGACGCCAATAAAGATGAAATTGCCTGTTTGATCATCGAACCTGTCCCGGGAAATATGGGCTGCATTCCGCCTAAAGAAGGGTTTTTGGAAGGACTTAGAGAGCTTTGTGATGCCAATGATATTCTGCTGATTTTTGATGAGGTAATGTCCGGATTCAGGCTTGCACAGGGTGGAGTCCAGGAAAGACTGAATGTAAAAGCCGATATTGTGTGTTTTGGGAAGGTGATTGGCGGTGGACTCCCGGTTGGAGCATTTGCCGCGCGTAACGAAATCATGGATTATCTTGCACCGGTTGGACCGGTGTATCAGGCAGGAACCTTAAGTGGGAATCCTCTTGCAATGGCAGCCGGTTTGGCAATGCTTCAGGAGTTACAGGATAATCCTGAAATCTATAAAAGCATAGACGAAAAAACGGAGTATTTACATAAAGGAATAGAAAAAGCTTTAGAAGAAAATAATGTTCCGCATACGATTAACAGGATTGGTTCGATGATTTCGGTTCATTTTTCTGAAGAGCCTGTAGTCGATTTTGCTTCTGCAACTGCGGCCGCATCGAATGGGAAATTTAATAAATTCTTTCACGGATTGCTGGAAAACGGGATTTACATAGCGCCAAGTGCGTTTGAAACCTGGTTTATAAGCGAAGCATTGTCGTATGAGGATCTGGACAAAACTATTGCCGCAGTAGAAAAAGTAGCGAAAAATCTTTAATATTCAGAATTTCTTGTAGTTGTAAAACATGATCCCCGGAAGTTTACTTTCGGGGTTTTTTGTTGAAAATTGGCATTTTAAGAAGACGTCCAAAAATGGCAATTGTTGACCTGTAGATTTATTTCCGTTAATTCATCCTGAAAGGAAAAACTTCCGTAGATCCTGAATTACTTCAGGATAAATAACATTTTCGCTCTCTGGTTTTGCTTCGGCTAAATTTATATTGAAGGAGCAATTCTTCCGTAGATTCTGAATAACTTCAGAATAAAAATAACAATAAAGAGACACCCTAAAAATCGCAATTTTCGATCTGTAAATTCGGAAAAAAATTATTTCTTGATAGCACCAAAACCTTTTTTCCGGACATGTTTTTCTGTTTCCGAATTTAATTCAGCTCCAAGAAGGATGATAAAGCTGGTAAGAAAAAGCCACATAAGGAGCACAACTACCGCAGAAATTGAGCCGTAAACTTCGCCATAACTCCCAAAGTTACTAACGTAATACGAGAAGCCCCAGGAGGCGACCAGCCATAAAATTGTGGCTAAAAGTGCTCCCGGCAAAACCCATTTAAAAGCAGGAGTTGTTCGGGGAGGTGCGTATTTGTAAACCAGGGAGAGAAAGAAAACCACGATGGCTGCAAGTAGTAACCAGCGTCCCCAGCCAATTAAAGTCTCGATTCCTGAAGGAAGCCCCAGCATGTGTACAATGGCAGGATAAGCAACAATAAGCGCCATACTTATTATCACGAGGATAACGGCTCCTAAAGTGAACAGCAGTGCAAGTGCGTTCTCCTTA
Source organism: Autumnicola lenta (assembly GCF_031846515.1). Taxonomy (NCBI): domain Bacteria; kingdom Pseudomonadati; phylum Bacteroidota; class Flavobacteriia; order Flavobacteriales; family Flavobacteriaceae; genus Autumnicola; species Autumnicola lenta. The sequence goes on along the minus strand of NZ_JAVRHO010000004.1, from coordinate 141,450 downwards.
ATAAAACCGCGGGGTTCATCTGTCCCGTAAGCGATATCTACCCCTATAAACAAAGATTTTGTGCCTTTATTGGCACTCCATAAACTAAACAGAATACCCAGTGCTGTTCCCCAGCCAAGGGTTTTTCCCGATGTGGACATGAAATTCTCTATTTGGCTTTCCAGTATACCGAAGGCTTCCTGGGGCATCATTCCTGATAATTGCGACAATTGATTTTGTATTTGCTCCGGGCTAACCGCGAGTCCGTAAATGGAGATGAGCGACAGGATTGCAGGAAAAACGGCAAGAAATGCATAAAAAGCAACACCGGCAGATACGATCGAAACATTGTCTTCGGCAATTTGATCTTTTACATTAAGAACGATATCTTTCCATCCCGAGCCTTTTATTTTTGTTGGTGATTTTACTCCTTTAATTTCTCTAACGTGCTCAGACATGTCTACTTTTTTCCTATTTTAAGTCAAATTACAGGAAAGAGGTTGGTTATCAAAAGCCTTTAAAGGTACTTTAACTTTAGTTGAAACTATTTCCCCAAGTCTTTGTGCTGAGATTAGCCCCAAAAAATTATGCTTTGGAAATATAGTTTGCGAGATATTTGGCATCCTTTTTTATTCCGCCAAGGGTGGCAGAGCCGCGGGTGTAGAGCCAGGGCAGCCCGATAAAATAGAGTCCGTTAATATTACTTACTCCGCGATAATGTTTAGGATAACCATTTTCTCTAAGTTCCAGTCCTTCAATCCACTCGAAGTTGGGACGATAACCCGTTGCCCAGACGATATTTTTTAAGTCGGTTATTTCTTTATTTTCAGTATATATAGTTTTTCCTTCAGCATCTTTAACCTTGCCTACTAGGTTTACATTTTCCCGGCGCAGGATTTCCTTTATGTCGGTTCCAATAATTGGCTGCCTGGATGTGCTTAATTTTTTTCCTATCCATGAATCTTTACTGAAGCCAAGGATTCCGGTTTTTTTGAGCCACCAGAATAATGTTTTTCCCAGAATTTCCTGCGGAAGGAGTCTCACGTTGCTTGTTCCGGAAAAATATACACTATTTCTTCGCTGAGATATTTCGTCTAGAATCTGAAAACCCGAATCTCCCGCACCAACCACCATCGTTTTTCCCTTCTGAAGTTGACCCGGGTTTTTATAGTAATTACTATGAACCTGAAAAATTTCGGGATTAATTTTTTCAGAAAATGGTGGAATGTAGGGTATATGAAAAGGTCCGGTGCCAATAATTACATTTTTCGACCTTAAGTTCCCCTGCGGACTTTTCAGAAGGAAATGATCTTCTTTACGGGTAATCTTTTCTATGAATGTGTCGAATTGAACCGGAAAATTGTATTCTTTCACGTAAGCTTCAAAGTATTTGGCTACCTCATCCTTTGAAGGATAATGACCTCTGGGGCCGGGAAAACCGAGGCCCGGAAGATTATTAAATTCAGAAGGTGTAAAAAGGGTGAGCGAATCCCAGCGATTGCGCCAGGAAGAACCTATGGCACTTTCTTTATCTACCAGAAGAAAATTTTTATTCAGTTTTTTTAAGTAGTAAGCCATGGACAAACCGGCCTGTGCGGCTCCAACAACTATAAAATCCAGCATTCTGTTAGTTTCTTCAAAAATAAGATTATTCTCAAGTACTGCTAAATCTTTTAAACTTCAGTAAATTTAGATCGCATCCTTAAAATGGCAATTATTATGAAACAGAAGATCAGGCCTTATGTTCTCGCGGAAACAAACTGGAAAAATGTAAAAGCTGAAGATTTTACTGTGGCAGTCCTGCCCTGGGGAGCGACCGAGGCCCATAATTTTCACTTGCCTTATGCAACAGATAGCATCCTGGCTGAAGGTGTGGCTGTAGAATCTGCCCGAAGAGCATGGGAGCAGGAAGCGAAAACTTTGGTGCTGCCAACCATTCCTTTTGGTGTAAATACAGGCCAGATGGATGTAAAATTCTGTATAAACATGAATCCCAGTACGCAATATGCTGTTTTAAAAGATGTAGTACAGTTGCTTAACGAGCATAAACTTCGTAAACTTGTTATTTTAAATGCTCACGGCGGAAATAATTTTAAGCCAATGATTAGGGAATTGAGCGTGGAATTTCCGGATGTTTTTATCTGTTCTGTGAACTGGTGGCAATCTGTAGATGCCCATCCTTATTTTCAGGAACCTGGAGATCATGCAGGGGAGTTGGAAACTGCCACTGTTATGCATTTAGCTCCAGATTTAGTACTTCCATTAAACGAAGCCGGAGATGGTGCTGCTAAAACTTATAAAATAAAAGGACTTAAAGAGGGTTGGGTTACAGCCCAACGAAAATGGACAGAAATTACTAAAGATACCGGAGTAGGAAACCCAAAGGCAGCAACTGCTGAAAAAGGTGCTGCTTTTTTTAGTGCAACTACCTCCATGATTTCAGATTTTTTAAAGGACCTGCATGCCGCAGATTTGAATGATTTTTACGAATAGCCATCCATTGAAGATTTCACTATTCTGTGCAGACAGTTAGTTTTCTTCCAGGTCTGAACTTCGCTCTGCTTTCCCACGAAAGTAGTTTATTATAGAAGGAGCGGTAAGGCCATGGAGTACAATAGAGAATAAAATGATGTAGGCAGTAATTGCATAGAGCTCATTTTTATGGCTAAAGTTGTCAAATTTTAAAAAGGCCCAGGATAAATAGAAAACAGAACCTATCCCGCGTATTCCTAAAAAACTGATTGCCAGCTTTTCCTTCATCTTTTCTTTTTTAACAAAAATTAGCGGGATCATACCTGCCAGTGGGCGTATAAGTAGTACAAATATTAAAGCAAAAGTAACCCCTTTCCAGTCGGTTAATGCCAACATACCACTCATAATAGAGCCACCAAAAAGGATTATCCAGACTACGAGCAGTAAATGTTCCACTTCGGTTATAAAATCATGGAGTTTCTTTTTGTAGTCACCACTTACTTTTTCATAATAGCGCAGACTAAAGCCCGCAAAGAAAACAGCTAAGAATCCGTAGCCATGCAGGAGTTCACTAAGTCCATAAGTCATGATAGTTAATGAGAGCGAAAGAAAACCTACAAAAGTTTTTACGCCAGATACGTGGTGGAGCCTGTCAAAAAGGAAACCTATAAGCCTTCCTATGACAAGCCCAATAATTATCCCAAGTGTAATTTTTAAAAGAAATTCGTCCAGGATCCAGCCGGTTAAATCAAAAGCGGCCCAACTTCCTGCCTGGGCAACGAGAACAGCCATGTAAGAGAAGGGAAAAGCTATACCATCGTTCAAACCCGCTTCTGCAGTCAGGGTAAACCGTACATTATCTTCCGGACTTTTTTCTGCAAGAGGATCATCCAGCTGAACTTCGGCTGCAAGAACAGGATCTGTTGGGGCCAGTATTGCAGCCAATAAGAGTGAAGATGGCAGACTAAGTAAAAGAAAATAGGAACCCAGAAAATATGCGGAAACCATACATATAGGCATAGTTATAAAAACCAGTAACAACGGTTTTCGCCAGCTTTTAAGCGTATAGTGGGATCCAATTTTAAGCCCGGCACCCATAAGGGAAATAATGACTATGGTCTCAGAAAAATACATGAGCCATTCGTCATTCCAGATAGGACTAGGCCATCCAAGAGGTATAGCTGCAGTGTATATCCCAAAACCTATGAGCAATAAAATTATTGGGGAACTAACTTTTATCTTTTTGGCAAAAGAAGGCAGCCAGGCCATAATTAGTGTAGCAAATCCAAGTCCTGCAAGAATAAGGTAGTGGTCTTTCATAGCAACTGATAGGTGTGAAAATAGAAGATATTAACCTGTCTTTAAAATTTTTTGCAAAAGGCTAACATTTGTATCATTTTTCTTAAAAATGGTCCTGCTTCCAGGCTCATGGAAAAGATAAGGAATTAAAAAGAAGTATTTGTTGGAGCCTGGGTTGCGAAAATGGGATGAGGTTTAAAGGAAGTGCAGCATCTGCAGGAATTTAAGAGAATCTTTTATGTGTAACAATTCTTTTAATGGTGATACAAAAAGAAGGCCATCTTCAATTCCCGTGAAGATGGCCTAATAGTCATAAAACCTTTTAGCCAGTATACTATTCTTCTGTAGTTATAGTGTCTATATCTGTACTATAACGTGAAGTATCTATACTTGAAGGGGAGATAGGGGCGCTGTTAATTTCAGCATCCATTTGTCTTAGTATATCGGCCGACTGAGTAAAAAATTCTCCGAGGAATAGATTCCGATCTTCCGGGCTGCTATCTACAGCCAGCTCATCAAGATGCGTTCTTAGTCCCTGTACTTCGTCTTCCAGTTCCGGATATTGATCTCTTTGAATTTCCTGAAGATTATCGACAATCACTTTACCCGTTTGCCTAATGCTATCCACCTGGCGCTGAGGCTCCCATTGGCTGATGCTCTCCATCTCCTCTCCCGGAGTATGGTTAAGCTCAATTGTTTTTTCTTCTACAGCCTCTAAAAGCAACATCATTGCCCTTTGCTGTGATCTGGGATTAGTACCAAGAGCGTTATCATCACTCCCTCTGTCTACGTAACTGAGATATTGTCCTATCGCATTTTCAGGATAATCGTTTGCAGAAAACTCCTCAGTTTCATATTGCTCCAGTTGCTCGATTTGATCGTCGTCCTGTAAATCATCATCAGATTCATTTCCGTCTGCCCATACAAAGAAATACAGGAGTGCCAGGATTATTAAAATAGCTACTAATATCCACGGCCAAACCGGCTTTTTCTTTTCTACTCGTATTTCTGCCATATTGTTTTTTTTAGTTGTTTTAATTCAGTTCTCTGCTAAAATTATAAAAAATTGAAGAGGAGTGAGATTAAACCTCTACTAAACAATTGTTAATTATAGAGTTATAATTTTTTTTCAGAATAGAGTCTATTGCGAAAAAAGTCTGATGGATCAGATTTCATCTATGGATAAATTGCTAAGGTTGGTTTTTAATCAACTGATATTGTTGGGTTTATATGACTAAAATCATAATTTTAACGAAGGTTCCTGTTTATATTTGGTGTGTTAATAAAAATACTTCTTGTCATGACCGTAGATATAAATTGTGCAGAAGCCTCCTGTAACGGAAATCTTTATGAATATGTCATAAAACAACTTTTAAAACTGGAAGCCCGGTATAATTGGCTTAAAGATTCTAAAGTACTCTTTAAAGATCTAGATGAAGCTGAAGGAAAAAGCAAGATCTGTGAAATTGAATTGAATATCCCAGGATCCGGAATATATGCTTCTGCGAAGAATACAGATTTTAAGTTAGCAGCGAAGGAGGCGATAAGGAAACTGGATACTGGTCTTAGAAAACACAAAGACATATTGAATGCCTGGCATTCTCTTGGGCTGGCAGTTAAAATTGTTTGGTTTAAATGAGAATATAACTTGCTGCCCCAAAGCCGCCGGAATCCTTCGGCGGTTTTGTTACTAAAAATTGTCATTTTCAGGTCTAACCATAAATTTCAGATTCTTTCGAAGGATTGTTCAGCAAAGTTCAGGAAAAAATCAGGTTTCGATAGTCCCACAATTTCAGAAGAAAAAGGATAAGAAAAATAAAAGCGACCATAAATTCCATGAACGTAGAGGCCAGGAAGCCAATAAAAGATCCAAAAGCTGCTCTTAAAGCGGTTTTCGAGTCGCTTTTATTTATAAGTTCCCCAATAAAAGCCCCCACAAACGGACCAATTAAAATTCCAAAGGGAATTGGAGCAATTAAGCCTGCAATTAGACCTATAGTAGTACCAATCATTCCTGCTTTACTGCCGCCAAAGCGTTTTGTTCCCAAGGCAGGAACAATTAAATCCAGCGCATAAATAACAACAGCTACAATCAGGCTTATGCCAAGGAACCAGTAATTTATAGGAACAGAAGGTGCCAGGTGAAAAACCAGAAGTCCGAGCCAACTTATCGGAACACCCGGTAATACGGGCAGAATGCTTCCAATGATTCCCAAAATGATCAAAAAAGCAGCAATACCTATAAGAATAATATCCATAGCAAATTTTAAAAAGACTTTTCAGCTATACTTATTGCTTAAGCAGGAGCTGAAAAAATTCTTTTACTTCATCAATATTCTCTAAGGAATAATCTGCGTATGTTTTATTTCCATGGTCACCTACGAGGATTCCGAGTCCGTTATCAACATATTTAAAAGCATCTTCATCGGTAACATCATCTCCTATATATACTGAAAATTTCTGATCCTTTTCACCCAATTGCTCTTTTAGAAACTCCACGGCTTTTCCTTTGTGCCAGTCTATTGCCGGGCGTACTTCAATCACTTTTTTTCCGTCGGCTTTCAGTAATTCCGGATAATCCTTTAGAACTTCAGAAACGCGGGTGTGGACTTCAGAAGTAAAGTTTTCGTCTACTTTACGGTAATGGATGGCGAGCGTAAACTTTTTTCGTTCAAAGTCGACTCCGTTAATGTCTTTTAGCTTTTGCTTAAGTATAGGTTGAATTTTGTCAAATATCGGCAGTACCTTTTGTGCTTCATCATTTTCTTTGAGAAAATTTCCAGGTCCGGAAATCTCAAAACCATGACTTCCGGCGTAATAAAGTTCAGGTAAGTTCACACGCTGGTTAACATCCTTCATGCCGCGACCACTCACGACGGCCGTAGGATAAACTTTCGATAATTGCTGAACCAGGTCGCGCATTTCTTCAGAAATTGCTGCGTCTTCATGGTTTTCTACTATAGGAGCAAGCGTTCCATCAAAATCGAGGAATAGTAAGGCCTTTTTATCTCTGAATTCCTTTTTAAGTTCCTCTGCGTTTTTAAGGGCAGAAGGCAGGTGATTTGCCATTTTAAGGTTTTTTAGTTTATCAATTCTTTTTTAAAGATAACATTAGTAATTCAAGTTTTCTTCCGTTTTAAAGCAAAGGTCGAAAATTGCCATTTTCGGACTCTCCTTTTATTACACGTTCTTATAATTCGACAGTAATTCATCGTACAGTCTTTCCGCGTCTTCTTTTTTCAGAAGTTCTGTTCCCGGAGAGATCAAAGTCGCACTGCCACATGCAAGTCCGAAGAGCACCGCTTCCTCCAGTGACTTGTTATTAGCAAGGCTATATACAATTCCGGCAACCATGCTGTCTCCTGCGCCAATAGAGCTATTGATTTTAACTTTTGGTGCGGGAAAATGCTTTATTTCGTTTTTTTTTGCCAGAAAAGCGCCGTCGGGACCAAGGGAATGGACGACCACTTCTACAGGATAATCTTCCAGTATCTTTTTCAGCATTTGTTTCCGTTGTTCGTGTGTTTCAGCTTTTTGACCGGTAAGATCCTGAAGTTCGTCGAGATTTGGCTTTACCAGGTATGCACCCTGCTTTAAACCTTCAGCTAAAGCTTTGCCTGATGTATCCAATATAAATTTTACGTTCCTTTCCTGAGCTATTTTTGCCACTTTTGCATAGAAATCGGTTCCCACTCCCGGGGGAAGGCTTCCGCTGGCAACGAGAAATTCTGAATCCCCGAGGTTTTTCTCCAGTTTCTCGAGTAGGGTATTAGCTTCAGATTCTTCCATTTCAGCTCCGGGAAATCCAAAACGATAGAGTTCACCGGTGGAATTTTCAAAAACCCCAAAATTCTGGCGCATGTCATTTTTTACTTTAAAAGGCTCGTGATCTATATGCTCTTCATCAAGAAGTTGAGAAAAAAAGTTGCCTGTGAACCCACCGGATGCGTAAAGCGCTTTAGTTTCTGTACCCATACGCTGCAGCACCCTGGAGATATTGATGCCTCCTCCTCCGGGATCCTTCTTGGGAGATTCAGAACGCATCTTGACTTCAGGTTCTACCTTTTCAACGGTGGTGTAAATATCTAGTGCTGGATTAACGGTTAGCGTGAGTATTTTGTTCATATCTGGATAATTTGTAAGTCCTGGAAAATTTAATTTCCCGATGTTCTCCTAATTTAAATTTTTCTTCTACGGAAAATCCTATTCTGCTTAATATTTGTAATTATTTAACAGGTGACGGAGCTTAGAAAGGTTTTCTACGGAAAATTTTTTCAACTAATCTATTAGTTTAAACTAAATATTTAGTTATATTAGCAATAGCTTAAATCTGAAGAAAACATTTTACAGACAAGATATAAAAACCACTATGAAGCAATTGACCAAGGCCGAAGAAGAGATTATGCACGTTCTCTGGGATTTAGAGGAAGCCAATGTGGCTGCAATAATTGAAGAACTTCCTGAACCGAAACCGGCTTATAATACTGTTTCTACAATTGTAAGAATTTTGGAAAACAAGGAGTTTGTAGATCACCGGAAGAAGGGAAAGGGTTATATCTATTTTCCGGTTATTGAAAAAGAGACTTACAGCAATCAAAGCATGAATAAGCTGATCAATAATTATTTTAATGGCTCTTTTAAAAGCATGGTTTCCTTTTTTATGAAGAAAAACGAGATGGACACCAAAGACCTTGAGGCTATTCTAAAAGAAATCAATAAAAAAGAGGAGTAATGCTACACTATATTCTACAAACATTATTTTTTCAGCTTTGCTTTTTGCTGGCGTATGAACTGTTGCTGAAGAAGGAAACTTTCTTTAATTACAACAGGTGGTATTTGTTAATTACGCCAGTGATCGCTTTGTTGCTGCCTTTGCTGAAACTTGAGTTTTTGGCAGAAGCAGTGCCACAAAATGCAAGAGTAATGCTTCCGGCGGTACTAATCGGAGGAGAAACAACTACGGAAACCTTGCCGGTAGCAAATCTTAATACGGAAGAGGGAATGAATATTGACTGGTCGCTGCTAATTTATTGCCTGGGCTTAGCAGCGAGCTTTGCATTATTTCTCAAGAAGTTTTATCATCTAAACAGGTTGTTCAGGTTTAGAAAAACTTCAGAAGAGAAAGGTTTCCGAATAATCGAGATTCCAGATTCGAATATGGCCTGCACATTTTTCAATACAATTTTTCTAGGTGATAAGCTTTCCGAAGAAGAAAAACAGCAGATCCTTTCTCACGAGCTGGTGCATGTAAAGCAGAAGCATAGCCTGGATCTTATATTTTTCGAACTACTGAAAATTGTCTTCTGGTTTAATCCGCTTATTTACATCTACCAATCCAGGATTGTAGGGCTGCACGAATTTATAGCCGATGAGGAAGTGGTGAAAACCGCCGGAAAAAAGAATTACTACGAGCAGTTGCTCAACACCGCGTTTAACACGAAGAATATCTCATTTATCAATCAATTTTTTAATCATTCATTAATCAAAAAACGAATCGTTATGTTACAAAAATCAAAATCAACAACAGTTTCAAAATTCAAATTTTTATTCATTATTCCGCTAATGACGCTAATGCTCACTTATGTGGCATGTTCAGAAGAGAAAGCAGTAGGAAGTGAAGAACAGGGAACAGCTTCTGTTTCAGAAAAAATTGCAGAACTTGATGCCTATCTTGAAACAAAGGATAGTTTAACTGAAGAAGAAAAAGAGCAATTCCTGAAATTATTAAAGAAAAGGGAAGAGTTATTATTAAAACAAAGAAAAGCCAACGGAAGCGGGATAATTGAAGTAGTAGAAGAGCAGCGGGATAATTCAGAAATTCCTTTCGCTGTAATAGAAGAAGTTCCGGCCTTTCCAGGATGTGAAGATATTTCTTCAAACGAAGAAAGAAAGAAATGTACTTCTCAAAAAATTACTGAATTTGTGGGTAAGAATTTTGATTCCAGCCTGGGTAAAAAACTCGGCCTAACAGGAACAAACCGGGTGATTGTTCAGTTTAAAATAGACGAAAACGGGAATATCACAAACGTAAAATCCCGTGCCGCTGCTCCCGAACTGGAGGATGAAGCCGAACGTGTAATTAACAAACTTCCTGCGATGACTCCGGGAAGACAGAAAGGAGAAGCGGTAGGTGTAATGTATTCCCTTCCCATCGTTTTCCAGATAAGCGAATAATTTTTTCTTTATTTTTTTTGCAGCCTGCGGAGCCGGAGTTTCAAACTTCGGCTCCGGCTGTTTTGGGAAACTCTATTTATTCAAATTTTTTAAAATTTTGCTGGAAGGAACTTATAAGCTTCCGGGAAAGAAGCCAATTTTCTTCCCTTCAGATTCTGCTCATTTTCATTACTTTTGCTCAAAGTTAATCGCCAATTGGGTATGAAAAGAACTTTACTGCTAATCTCAGGTTTTCTAATTTTAACTTCCTGTAATTTCGAAACCAAAAAAATTTCTTCGGAAGAGGTTCTGGACCAGGAATCCAAAATGCTGAACTGGAAAGAAGTCGACGAATACCCGGCATTTGAAGACTGCCAGCAGGAAACCGAATTAGCACAGGCGAAAAACTGTTTCGAAAGGAAAGTCGCTGAAAATATTTACGCTTACCTCGCCAAACAACAGCCGGTAGTGACTGAAAGTATTGACGATACCTTGTATTTATACCTCGAGATAAACAAACAGGGTCGTCCAAAAATCGATTCGATTGTATCTATAGACACCACTTTAACCAATCAGTTACCAAGAATTAAGGACTGGCTTTACCAGAGCATTGATTCCCTTCCAAAAATTTATCCCGCCAGCAAACGTGGAATTCCGGTTTCCACAGTTTTTAGAATGCCGGTTTTAATTAAAGCAGAATAAAGAATTGACAATTGACAATTATTCCCCTCCGTCGGAGGGGAATCCGTAGGACGGGGTGGAAATTAGCTAGTGCGTATCTCCCACTGCGACGTTCCATTTTCTTACACTCCATTCTTTTACTAGTCCGTTTTTCACGTAAGGATCTTTTTCAGCGAATGTTTTTGCCGCAGCATCATCGGCGGCTTTAAAAATCAGCAACGCTTCATCTGCAGGATCGTCCATGGCTCCGGCTAAAACAAGCGTCCCAGTTTGAGCAGTTTCCTTTGCCAAATTTAAATGTTCAGTACGGTATTTCCCGCGATCTTTAAGATAATTTTCCTGAAGCTGATATTTTAAGACGTAATAATTCATAGCTTTTTTTTGACAATCTACGGAATATTGGTAAAAGAGTGAAGGAGTTAAGAAGTGAAAAGTAATTGTTTAAGGACGCGGTGTCTGCGGGAATCTGCATTCTCTGCGAGAGATTTTTTTGTGAGAGATTCTATTCGCGAATTGGTGATTTAAGAAATTTCACTAGTAAAAGAGTAAAGGAGTGAAAAGTAATTGTTTAAGGATGTAGTGTCTGCGGGAATCTGCGCTCTCTGCGGGAGATCTTTTGGGAAGAGCTGTAGAACAACTATAGTTTAAAGCTAAGGAAATTCAAAAATTGGAACCCCACCTTCTTAAAAACTGTCTCTTTTTATAATAAATTTTGGCATATAACACTTTTGTTATAATTTTGTATATGAAGTCGGATGCTTTAATAAAAGTTATAAGGAAAAACGGATGGTACTTAGTTAGAACAAAAGGCAACCATCACCATTTTAAGCATCCGGTCAAAAAAGGAGTTGTGACAATACCACATCCTAAAAAAGACATTCCGAAAGGAACGTGTAATTCAATTTTAAAGCAAGCAGGGCTTAAGTAGAGTAACCAATTAATATGTTGATGATGAAAAGGATAGTAAAGGTTTATGTGGAAAAAGCGGAGGATGGAACGTATTGGGGGAGTACACAAAATATCCCCGGCGGAGTTTCTGCCTATGGACAATCTCTGGAAGATTTAAAACTGAATTTAAAAAAAGCCTTTACAGATTATTTGGAGGTGTCTGAAGACCTGGAAGAGGATTGGCTTGCGGAGGTGAAAGCAATGGACGGTTTTGAATATAACTTGGATATTCCTTCCTTTTTCAAACTTTTACCCATAAAAATTTCTGCTATTGCCGAAAAAGCAGGAATTAACGCTTCTTTAATGAGACAATATGCTACTGGAAAAGCTAATGCTTCTGAAGAACGCGCCAAACAAATTGAAAAAGCAATTCACGAGCTTGGGGAAGATTTACTGTCTGTTTCTCTCTGAAAAAAGTGAAAGAGTAAAAGAGTGAAGAATGGAAAAACGGAAGAAAGAGGAGAGGCGTTTTAGAGTATTTTGCTCTTTAACTCTTTTCCTCATTAGCTTCTTTACATTTAACTCCTAAACCTTCTCCCTTTCCAGTCAAATCCTGAAAACAGTGATTTTACGGCTACAAATCCGGAAAAGAAGGGATAAACAATACTGCACCAAAAGTAGTTTCGCATCAGGAGTTCTTTTTTAAAGAATTTCGCAGCCAGGAAGATCAGGATAAAGTCGGCGTTAAATTTTAGCAGAAAAATTACCAGAACTGGCTGTTCCGGAAGATGTTCAAAAAGCACCAGAAATGCGGCGATTACCAGTGAGACATTCATTAGCAGGACACTGATTCCGGCAAATTTCGAAAATGTAGATTTATAGGCAGGAGCTTTGGCGGCCCAGCGCACCCGCTGCGAAATGAGCTGAGGCAAAGTCTGCTGAGGTTTGGTTTCTACAATGGCTTTTTCGGACTTTAAAAATTTAACTTTTAACCCTTTTTTCTGAAATTTCTGAAGCAAAAAAACATCGTCACCGCTGGCGATTTTATCGTTTCCGGAAAAACCTTCCGCAGCCAAAAAAGCCTCTTTTTTATAGCACAAATTCGCGCCGTTGCACATAAAAGGCTGCTCCATCCCAAATGCGCCAACGGTGGTAGCCTGCAGGCTCATAAAATCCAGTTCTTCAAACTTCTGAAACAGCTTTTTTTCTTCGGAAGTCCTAAAACAAACAGGTGCGCAAACCATATCAGCATCAGTTTTCAGGATAAAATCGTTAAACGTCTGTAGCCAGAATTCCGGCACAATACAATCGGCGTCTGTGGTCACAATATATCGATAATTGCCATTTTCGATGCCCCGCTTTAAGGCGTCCTTTTTTGGTGATCCGAACAATAATGCGTTGTCCAGAACGCTAACCTTCAGATTTGGGTATTGTGACTTAAATTCTGAACAAATTTTAACCGAATCATCTTTAGAAGCATCATTAATCAGCAAAATTTCGAAGTTAGAAGCCGGATATTTCAGTTTTGAGAACGAATTCAATAAATCCGGAAGGTTTTCAGCTTCATTTCTGAAGGGAACTATGATGGAAAAGCCAGTTTTCAACTCAAAATGTTCAGTTTTAAATTCAGGAATCTGGTTCCAGCCGTAAATAAGGGTGATTATCAAAACCAGGTAACAAACTGCGATAAAAATGAAGATACTTAGCAGCATTTGGCAATTTTTAATGCGAGTCTAAAAATAGGAGTAACAAAACAGAATTCCTTAGCTTTGTGAAGCTGTTCGAAAATACACAATTTCCCACAGCCTCACCCCGAAAAGAGCAATTTTGAAGAGCGAAAGAATAATTTTAGGTATAGATCCGGGAACGACAATTATGGGTTTCGGACTCATAAAAGTGGAAGATAAAAAAATGCAGTTTTTGCAACTGAATGAGCTTCAGCTTCAAAAATACGACGATCCTTACGTGAAGCTGAAATTGATTTTTGAGCGTACAATAGATCTTATCGACACCTTTCATCCTGATGAAATTGCGATTGAAGCGCCGTTTTTCGGAAAAAACGTGCAGTCTATGCTGAAGCTTGGCCGCGCACAGGGAGTTGCGATGGCAGCAGGGCTTTCCAGGCAAATCCCAATTACAGAATATCTTCCGAAGAAAATTAAAATGGCTATTACCGGAAACGGAAATGCCAGCAAAGAGCAGGTTGCCAAAATGCTTCAAAGTTTGCTTAACCTGAAAACTTTACCAAAAAATCTCGACTCAACCGACGGACTGGCAGCTGCGGTTTGCCATTTTTATAATTCCGGGAAAGTTGTGGGTGGGAAAAGCTACACCGGCTGGGCTGCGTTTGTAAAACAAAATCCGGGGAAGGTGAAATAATCCCCCTAACCCCCGAAGGGGGAAAAGCTCCTGGAATAGAAAGAATATCTATGAAAACGGCTGCCAAATATAAAAATATAGAAGATAATCTCCTCCCCTCTGGGGAGGCCGGGAGGGGCTTTGGGGTCTACATCCATATCCCTTTTTGCAAGCAGGCCTGTCACTACTGCGATTTTCATTTTTCGACTTCTATGAAAAAGAAAGATCAGCTGGTGGAAATGTTGTGCAAAGAACTGGAACTGCGGAAAAATGAACTTCCGGAGAAGGAAATCAGGACAATATATTTTGGCGGCGGGACTCCGAGTTTATTGACTCCGGAAGAACTTCAGCAAATTTTTACTGCAATTTTTGCCAATTATCAGGTTGCTGAAAATCCTGAAATCACGCTGGAAGCCAATCCAGACGATCTTTCCGAAGAAAAGTTGAAAATGCTGAAAGCTTCAAAAATTAACCGACTTAGTATTGGCGTGCAGTCATTTTTTGAAGAAGATTTAGAGCTGATGAACCGCGCACATAATGCTAAAGAAGCGCTGGAAAGTATTCAGCTGGCGACAAAGTATTTTGATAATATTTCTATCGATTTAATTTACGGAATTCCGAATATGAGCGCCGCAAGATGGCTACAGAACCTGCAAATCGCCCTGGATCTTGGTGTGCCGCATATTTCCAGCTACGCGCTTACGGTAGAACCGAATACCGCGCTGCATAAATTTATTGAAAAAGGAAAAATAAAACCAGTAGACGACGAGGCTGCAAAGGCTCATTTTGAGATTATGGTGAGCATGCTTAAAAATTCCAGTTTTCGGCATTATGAATTTTCGAACTTCGGTAAAGATGGTTATTTCTCACAGAATAATACCGCATATTGGCTTGGGAAATCTTACCTGGGAATCGGCCCCTCGGCACATTCGTATGACGGAAATTTCAGAAAATGGAATGTTAGCAACAATTCGCTTTATATAAAAGCATTGAAAAAAGATAAGCTCCCAATGGAAACGGAAGAGCTTTCTACTACAGATAAGTACAACGAATATGTGATGACGCGGCTGCGAACGCAGTTTGGAGTGGATATTACTGAAGTGGAAGAATTCTTTGGTGCAAAATATAAAACTCACCTTCTTAAAAATGCAGTGGTGCTGTTAAAAAAAGAATTGCTTGAAAGTCGAAACCAGGTGCTGCATGTGTCTCCCAAAGGAAAATTTCTAAGTGACGGAATTGCTTCAGATTTGTTTTATTTAGATTAAAGTGGAGAGTGAAAAGTGAAGAGTGAAGAGTGAAAAGGAAAAGAAACTTTCCACTTTCCACTTTCGTCTCTTTTCAAACCCGCCTTCGTCAAGCTCAGGGGGACATTGAATTCCATACTTTCAAATTTGACTAAGACTGAAAACCGACAACTCACAACCGAATTCCAGCCTTAATTCAAAATTTAAAATTCAGCATTCAAAATAGTGAAAAAGCTTCCCTAATTTAGCCATATGAAGGCAAAAATTGATCATGGTGCTAAAACCTACACTATCGACCTGTCGAAGCCGCTGGATATTTCTATCGGATTACGCGGAGACAGTAAAAATCCGCTTGCCTGGTATCTTTCGGCGCCGGAAATAAATCCGGTAAAAGACGGAGATTTTATTGGAAAGGTAAGCGAAGGAGCTTCGGTTAATTTCAACAATATCAGGTTTAATCCGCATGCTCACGGTACGCATACCGAATGTGTGGGGCATATCTCCCGGGAATTCTTCAGCATTAATCAAACCCTGAAAAAATTCTTTTTTACAGCTAAATTAATTTCCTTAGAACCCGAAAAAAGAGGAGAGGATTCAATAATTACTGAAGAGCAATTAAGGTCGAAAATTACCAAAAATGAAGCCGAAGCTTTGGTCGTTAGAACACTTCCCAATTACATAGAAAAGCGGAGTAGAAAATATTCCAATACCAACTGGCCGTACCTGGAAGAAGCTGCAGCGCGGTATATTAGGGAATGCGGAGTGCAACATTTGCTTATCGATTTGCCTTCTGTAGATAAAGAACGTGACGGCGGCAAATTGCTGGCACATAAAGCCTTCTGGAATTACCCGAAAAATACCCGAACAGACGCTACGATCACCGAATTTATTTATGTTTCCAACAATATTACAGACGGGGAATACCTGCTAAACCTGCAAATTGCCTCTTTTGAAAATGACGCGTCCCCGGCAAAACCGGTTTTATATAAAATTCAGCACTAATGAAAATTACCTTACAATTCGAAGAAATGGCGATGCTCGCGCTGGGCATTTATGCCTTCAGCTTTCTTGGACTTTCCTGGTGGTGGTTTGTCGGACTCTTTTTTGCGCCAGATTTTGGAATGCTGGGGTATGTGGGAGGAAATAAATCCGGAGCTTTCTTTTACAACATTTTTCATCATAAAGGGCTGGCAATTTTGCTGTGGATCGTGGGTTTCGCTCTCCAAAGCGTGATTTTACAATTAATAGGATTAATTTTGTTTTCACATTCGGCTTTTGATCGTATTTTAGGCTATGGCCTCAAGTACCAAAAAGGCTTTAAATTCACACATCTGGGAGAAATTGGAAATTAATTATGGAGCTTTTATTTATCGGGCTGGCCGTGGGTGCGGTGGTTGCGTATTTTATTTTTGCAAAATTCAACAGTAACCGTTCAAAGGAAAAAACCAGCGAACAGTCGGTAGTGTTAATGGATAAAATCCGTAGCGTTTGCAAGTTTATTACGGTAGAAGGCGATTTCGCTGAGATTTACCATTACGAGAATCTAAAGGAAAGGTATGTAAGCCTTTTCCTTGGAAAGAAAAAAGCTATTATCCTTATTAATGCCAAAGCGCATATTGGTTTCGATCTAAGCAAAATAAGTATGGAGAGCGATACTGAATCGAAAAAGATCATTCTCACTAATTTTCCGCAGCCGGAATTACTTACCGTAGAAACGGATTTTAAGTATTACGACAAGCGTGAAGGCTGGGCGAATCCTTTTACCACTTCAGATTTAACCGATATTAACCGCGATGCAAAAAGACATATTGTAGATAAAATCCCGGAAAGCGGACTTTTTGAGCAGGCTAAAAAAGAAGCTTTGGGCACAATCCTGCTTATGGAAAAAATCGTGGAAACTATTGGCTGGAAACTGGATTATACGGCGCTTACTTTAAAGGAAGCTGAAGAAAATAAGAAACTGAAATCATAGTTTTAAATAAAGAGATGCCGGTAAAATTATAAAAGTATGCGCTATATATTGCTAATAATCCTTTTAGGATTTTCCTTAAACGGTATTTCTCAGGAAACCAAGTTTTTTAATGCCGATGGATTTTTCTCGATTGGCACTCAATCCAACCGAACCGCATCCATAGCTTTATTTGACGTGGACAAAGATGGGGATTTAGATGTCCTGGTCGCCAACGGCAGGCACTGGGCCGAACAAAATTACCTGTATTATAATGATGGAAAGGGTGGCTTTAAAGTAGCACAACCCATAGGAAGGTTTCTGGATGCTTCCTACGCCATTAAATCTGCAGATTTTAATGGTGATGGCTTTATGGACATTGCAGTTGCTAATGACAATGTGGAGAATAAACTCTACTTTGGTTCGGCAAATAATAGTTTTACAGAGGAAGCTTCTTTTGGTTCCATATCTCCTTCCAGAAACCTCGAAATTGCAGATATCGATAATGATGGAGACCTGGATATAATTTTGTCCAACAGAAAAGCAAAAAATGAAATTTCTTTAAATGATGGTCAGGGTAATTTTGAAAACAAGATTACCTACGGAAATCAGTCAGATCAAACCATCCAAACAAAATTAGTTGATATTAATAAGGACGGGTTTCTAGATTTAATTACGGCAGAAAGAAAATCAAGAAACAGAATCTATCTGAATGATGGAAAACTAAATTTTTCAGAAATTGCGTTTGGTAGCGAGGAAGATGAAACCCGGTCCATCGATGTAGCAGATTTTGATAATGATGGGTTCCAGGATATTATCACAGGGAATTTAGGTTCAGAAAATGTGATCTACTTTGGGAATAAAGAAATGGCGTTTACCAGGCATTTTAAATTTGAAGAAAAACGAATGACAGCTTCTATTAAAGTTGCTGACTTAAATAAAGATGGATTTTTAGACATTGTTGAGGGAAATTCCGAGGAAAGAAATTTTGTTTTTCTTGGCAAAGACAATGGGGAATTTGAAGAAATAGGGCTGAGAGAAGACGTTAGGGATGATACTTACCACATAGAAATTGGAGATTTAAATAACGACGGACTTCCTGATATAGTTGAAGCTAACTCAGGCACCTGGAATTTATATTATAGAACGCAGAAGAAATAAGCACCTAAGTCATCGGTCGCTTTGATTTTTTGATCAAATTAGAGAAAAATGAACATCGAAAATTTCAGGAATTACTGCCTCACCAAAAAAGCGGTGACCGAAGAACTTCCTTTTGGACCCGATAATCTTGTTTTTAAGGTTATGGGCAAGATGTTTGCATTGGCTTCTCTGGATGAAATTCCGTTAAGAATAAACCTAAAATGTGACCCTGAAAGAGCGCTGGAATTGCGGGAACAACATGAAGAAAATATCTTACCGGGCTATCACATGAGTAAGAAGCATTGGAATACGTTAATTTTAGACGGTAGGCTAAGGCCTGAAATGATCTTTGATTTAACCACTCATTCCTATGATCTCGTTGTGACGGGACTAACCGGAAAACAAAGAAAAGAACTGGAAAATTTAGAATGAAAAATACCCTAGAATTTTATACTCATCAAAAAAGTAATCACGAGCAGCAGTTAGCTGTACTTTCCAAAAAGCTATTGTTTTCCAGCCTTATCAGGCTGCTGGTTTTCCTGGCGATTTGCTACGGAATTTATTACTTCTTCGGAAATATTAACGCCTTGGTTCCGGTAATTATCGGCGGGATTGTGATCTTCCTATTTCTTGTTTCCAGGCATAGCGATATTAAAGAAAAGAGCAATAAACAGAAGGAACTCATCAGGATTAACGAAACCGAAATTGATATTCTAAAGACGCGAAACTTCCAGGATCTGCCTTCAGGAAGTGAATACGACTATCCTGAACATCCTTATAGTCAGGATATCGACCTTTTTGGGAGAGGCAGTTTTTTTCAGTATCTCAACCGCACTGCTTTGCACGAGGGAACCAAAAAACTTGCGGCAATATTGAAAGAAAATTTGATTAACGGTATAGAAAAGAAGCAGAAAGCTGTAAAAGAACTCAGTGAAAAAGCGGTTTGGCGGCAGGAATTTACTGCATTGGCAAGATTGGTAAAAACCGAGACCACATCTGCGACGGTCCTGGACTGGTTCAGGAATTACCGGTTTTTCGTACCTGCAATAATGAAATGGCTACCTCTGGTCTTCAGCATCATATCGATAATTGCCATTTTAGCCTATGCGCTGGATTTCATCAAAGGAATTCACCTGCTGTTGTGGTTTTTGGTGGGGATTCTCGTTACGGGATATTTTCTGAAGAGGATAAATTTGCTTTCCGGCAGTGTGAGCAAGGTTCAGGATACTTTTCACCAGTACCACAGGCTGCTGGGGCTTATTGAAGATGAAGAATTTACTTCTGAAATCCTTAAAAAGAACCAAAACATGATCCGTTCTGAAAAAGAAAAGGCTTCAGCGATCTTCAGGAAGTTTTCCAAGGCTATTGATGCTTTCGATCAGCGGAATAATATGCTATTTGGCTTTTTTGCCAATGGATTTTTGCTTTGGGATTTGCAGCAGTCTTATAAGTTGGAGCGCTGGATTGGCAATTATCGGCAAAATGTGGAAAACTGGTTCGAAATTATTGAATTTACCGATGCCTATAATTCGCTTGGTAACTTTGCCTTTAATCATCCGCAGTATGTTTTTCCGAAGATTAGCAGTGAAAATACAGGGATTTCAGCTAAAAATCTGGCGCATCCGCTTCTTAATCCGGAAAAGAGGGTTGCAAATGATTTTAATATCAATAATGAAGAATTTTTTATAATCACCGGAGCAAATATGGCAGGAAAAAGTACTTTTTTGCGTACCGTTTCCCTGCAAATTGTGATGAGCAATATCGGACTTCCGGTTTGTGCTGAAGCATGTACGTATTCACCGATTAAATTGATTACCAGCATGCGCACCAGCGATTCGCTAAATGATGATGAGTCTTATTTCTTTTCTGAATTAAAACGACTGAAGTTTATCGTGGATAAAGTAAAAACCGACCGCTATTTTATCATTCTAGACGAAATCCTGAAGGGTACAAACAGTACCGATAAAGCTACAGGAAGTAAAAAATTCGTTCGGAAACTTGTAAAATCCCATTCCACCGGAATTATTGCTACGCACGACCTGAGTTTATGTGAAATTTCTTCGGAATTACCGGAGGTAAAAAACCACTATTTTGATGCTGAAATTATTAACGACGAACTCAATTTCGACTACCAGTTTAAAGACGGAATTTGCCAAAATATGAACGCCTCATTTTTGCTTAGAAAGATGGAAATTGTGGATGATTAGTTGTTTGGAGTTTGGGGTTCGTAGTTCGGGGACACTAGCATCTCGACTCCGCGTTATGTGATACTTTGTGGTCACACTGAGCTTGACGAAGTGTCTGTTGTCTGTTGTGAGTTTTAAATGACAACTCCAGGCTAGATTGAAGTGACTGTCCCCCTGAGCGGAGTCGAAGGGTGGGTTACTTAGTGGAAAGTTTATGGATCGGAAACTTGAGTTACTAGCATCTCGACTTCGCTCGAAGTGACATTTGTGGTTCCTCGACGAAGTGTGAAGTAGGAGTGGCTTCGACAGGCTCAGCCTGACTCTGGCCTAAAACACAGTCCCGATAAGGACAAAAGACATTAAACGATAAACAACGAACAAGAACATTGGATTCATTAACACAAATCGTATTAGGAGCTTCTGTAGGAGAAGTGGTACTGGGCAAGAAAGTCGGAAACAAAGCAATGCTTTACGGCGCCATTGCAGGAACAATTCCAGACCTGGATACCTTTGTGGGCTATTTTACCGATACAATTACCGCTATTGAAATCCACCGCGGCTTTAGTCATTCCATTGTATTTTCTATTCTCTTTGCACCCATTTTCGGCTGGCTGATTTCAAAGATTGAAAGAAAATCGGAGGCCAATTGGAAGGACTGGTCCAAATTGATGTTTTGGGGTTTGGTTACTCATCCGTTGCTCGATGCACATACCACGTGGGGAACTCAGCTCTTCTGGCCGCTGGATTTACGGCTGGCATATAAGAATATATTTGTGATCGATCCGCTTTATACGCTTCCTTTTCTCGTGTTTCTTATTCTTGCAATGCGAAAAAAAAGAGCTTCTCCTGAAAGGCGTAAACTTAATTATTGGGGGCTTCGTATAAGCAGCTTTTACTTACTGGTGGTTACTTTAATGCTGAAGGCTTATACCTTCGGAAAATTTACAGATTCTTTGGACAACCAGGGAATTTCCTATGAAGATATCGAAACAAAACCGGCTCCTTTAAATACTATCCTCTGGACGGCCAATGTTGAGCTGGAAGATAAATTTCTGATTGGGGATTATTCTCTTTTTGATTCGCAGCCTGTTCAGTATTACGAATATCCCAAAAATCATCATTTATTGGGCGATCTAAAGGACGATAAAAATGTGCAACGGCTTATCGACATCAGCAATGGCTGGTACACTATTTCAGAAAAAGACGGGAATTTGTTTTTTAACGATCTCCGCTTCGGAACATTAAATCCTGCTTCCAAAGATGAAAATTTCGTGTTTAGTTATGAGCTTATTCCGGAGAATGGAACGATAAGAGCCAAAGAAGTAGAAAAGGGCAGGGGCGATGCTAAAAAATTACTGTCAGATCTGGGAAAACGGGTTTTAGGGAATTGAGCTTTTAAGTGAAAAAGTGAAAAAGTCAAGAAGTAAAGAAGTAAAGAAGAGAGAGAATAGACAACATAGCTTCTGCGCATATCTGCAAAATCTGCGGGAGAATTTTTTGAAGTATGAAAATTAGTATTGAGAGGTGAAGTGTGAACTGAACGTACACTATTCACTCCTCACCATTCACTCTTCACCATTCACTCTAAGGCCTACCGTCTAAAGTCCAAGATCTATTCCTCTTTTTTTAGTGCTGTAAAATACTTGTAGAACCATGGAATGGTTTCAATTCCTTTCAGGTAATTCCAGATTCCAAAATGTTCATTTGGAGAGTGGATGGCGTCGGTGTCGAGTCCGAAGCCCATCAGGATAATTTTGCTTTTCAGCTCTTTTTCAAATAAAGAAACTATCGGAATACTACCGCCACTCCTTTGCGGAATTGGAGTCTTGCCAAATGTTTGTTCATAGGCTTTACTCGCTGCCTTAAAACCAACATTATCGATAGGCGTTACATAGGCATACCCACCATGATGAGGTTTTACTTCTACGGTAACCGCTTTGGGAGCTATTGCTTCAAAATGCTTTTTAAAAAGTTGGGTTATTTCTTTCCAATCCTGATCTGGCACCAGCCGCATCGATATCTTAGCAAAGGCTTTTGCGGGAAGAACGGTCTTCGCGCCTTCGCCAATATAGCCGCCCCAGATTCCGTTTACATCCAAAGTTGGGCAAATAGAAGCTCTTTCGAGAGTAGAATAACCAGCTTCGCCGTAGACGTCGTTTATTTTCAGTTTGTCTTTATATTCTTCTTCATTATAAGGAGCTTCAGCCATTTTTTTTCGTTCTTCCTCACTTAACTCTTCAACTTTATCATAAAAGCCCGGAATAGTAATATGATTGTTTTCATCTGTAAGAGAAGCGATCATTTTGCTGAGGATATTTATTGGATTTCCCACAGCACCACCATATAAACCGGAATGAAGGTCGCGGTTAGGTCCGGTAACTTCAACTTCGATATAGGAGAGTCCGCGCAGTCCGGTGGTAATAGATGGAGTATCTTTGGAAATCATTCCGGTATCAGAGATAAGGATAACGTCGTTGGCAAGTTTTTCCTTGTTTTGCTCTATAAACCAACCCAAATTCTCACTTCCTACTTCTTCTTCGCCTTCAATCATAAATTTCACATTGCAGGGTAGCTCATTATTCCTGGTCATATATTCCAGAGCCTTTACGTGCATATACATCTGACCTTTATCATCACATGCTCCACGGGCGAAGATCGCCCCTTCAGGATGAATTTTCGTATTTTTGATCACCGGATCAAACGGCGGATTCTCCCAAAGGTCTACAGGGTCTGGCGGCTGAACATCGTAATGACCATAAACCAGAACCGTTGGTAGATCTTTGCTGATGATTTTTTCTCCGTACACCACAGGATGTCCCGGAGTCTCACATATTTTGACCTGCTCACAACCGGCATCCTGCAGTTTTTTTTTCACCGCTTCGGCAGTTTTCAGCATATCCATTTTATAATTTGAATCTGCGCTAATGGACGGAATTTTCAGCAGGTCAATTAACTCCTGAACAAAACGGTCTTTATTTTCTTCTATATATCCTTTGATGTCTTTCATTTTGTGGTTTTAAATTACATCAAAGGTAATAATTTGAATTTTTTTTCTCTGACTATTTGAAAATTGAAACTATTATGTATATTTGCATCCGCTAACCAAATAACGGATAGCAGATTTGTCCAAACAAGCGGGCGTGGTGGAATTGGTAGACACGCTAGACTTAGGATCTAGTGCAGCAATGTGTGGAGGTTCGAGTCCTCTCGCCCGCACCAAAGGAAAGCCGACTTTTACGAGTCGGCTTTTTTGTTTTAGGTGCTATTTTGATGAAATTTCAAAATGAATCAAGGATGGATCAAGACTAAATGTTGTGGGTTAGACAAAATTTAGACTTGATCCAACAAACTTCAACAGCTTTACAATGGTCTTGCTGGATTCTTTAATCAACATAACTACTTTCTGGAGGACCGAGGTAACTTGGCTTTAAGCCTCCCGCGTCTATAACAAATTTCTGAATAACTATCCCCGGGTCCATCGCCCATACTTTTAGAGTATGAATACCAGCTTTTATGTCTTTATGTTCTGAAATGCTTTTCTTGATGTGATCAGCCACAGATTGAGTCCACCAGTCTGCATATTCCCAATCGGGTTTAATTTCGTTTTCGTTAATATTAATTATTTGTGGTTCCTCGTCATCGATGGCGATTGCAAATTTTAGGCCTTCATTTTTCTGGTAATTTTGAGTGGGAGAAACATAAGTCTCAATGTTTAGGTTTGCATCTTCAAACGTGGTAAATTTATATTCAACCATGGCGGTTTTCCCATTTGGCTCCTGCCTTTCCGCGTCCATAGGATTAACAAGAATTGAAGAACCGGTACGACCTAAATTAGGAATCACTTTCCAGGAAACATTTTCACCTTCTCTGTTATGGGAGAAATTTTCAGCTTCAATCGCAATTACTCCGTTGTTCTCTACGAATCCGGAAACTTTCGGCAAGTCCGTAGTAATCGGTACTTCTACTGTATAACTTTGCCCTTTACTTAAAATTTCTATTTCACCCCTGGAAGTTCCTTTGGGAACATTTTCCCAATCTATGCTAACATACACTTTCTCGTAATATTGAATTAATCCTTTATTTGAGGAAAGATTTATCCATTCATCTTTGGTGTTTATCTCGTAGGGTAGTTCTTTGTTACCTCTGTTGAAGATTTCTATATAGTATTTTTGATCATTAACAGGATCAAAGGCCGAAAAAGATTCACTATACAATCCATCCCCTTCTACGCTGAAGCCATGCCAGGAAGGCTCAGTTCCGTATTCCAAATTATATCCAGGCGTAGCAGTATCACGCTCCTGAATATAGGAAATTGAGGGCATTTTATTAGCTGGTGGGTGGTTCCAATTTGTGTATCCCAGGTGGGTTTGAGACATCATGTGATTCCATTTTCCATCAGCTATCTCTTCATGGAATTGCCTGGTTAAATCTGCATCTTTTTCAAATAATTTTTTTACTGTATCAGCATATCGGTTTGCAACCGTTGCGCCCAGTTCAGCATAAAATTTATTTTTAGCTGCAGCTATGTACATTTCATTAACATTCGCGGACATTTCTAATGGGGCATGAACAAGCTGCTGATAGGCTGCTTTATAGTTTTCAGGAAGTTCAGTTAATAATGCTTCACTTTTTGCAGTTAGCTTTCTGAATTCGCTTAAAATTTTGTCTGCTTCCCGGTAGTTTTTAATACTATACGTTTCCGGAGTTAGCATTTCCGGAGTTCTCCTTGCATTATATTTAG
The DNA here is from genome assembly GCF_031846515.1 of Autumnicola lenta. Lineage (NCBI taxonomy): Bacteria > Pseudomonadati > Bacteroidota > Flavobacteriia > Flavobacteriales > Flavobacteriaceae > Autumnicola > Autumnicola lenta. Next base: position 116,361 of record NZ_JAVRHO010000004.1, on the reverse strand, counting down.
TATACAATGAAAGAATTTCAGCAATGTCAGCTGCGTGTTTACTTCCAAATTGTTGTGCTGCCCAATCCACATAATACTCCGGAAGATTATCTGCATTTGTACTGTCTACATCCCACGCCATATCAAGAAAAAGGCTGATAGGCAGTTCCATTGGCTTGATATCACCGACATTAGCAATCCACAATTCGTCCACGCCCCATTCGTAGGTAAGCTGCATCTGTTCCCAAACCCTTTCAATTTGCGTAACATTTTGCCATCTGTAGGATACAGGTGCTCCCACATAATCAAAATGATAATACATTCCGAAACCACCTTCGTAGGTACTGTCTTCCTTTTTGGGTAGTATTCTAACATTGCCCCAGTTGTCGTCGCTAAACAGAATAATAATATCATCATCTACCCGCATCCCTTTATCATAATACTCCTGAACTTCTTTATAAATAGCCCAAACCTGTGGAGTTTCTTCAGCAGGTTTTCCCATGACATCAGCTATTATTTCCCTTTGATCGGAAATTATTTCCTGAAGTAGATCTACAGCGGCACCCTCACTCATTGCTTCGTCACCATCTCCGCGCATTCCAACTGTAACCACGCTCTCATAATCTTTTATACGCTTAACGCCACCTTTCCAGAACTCCTGAAGTTTTTCTTTGTTGGTTTCATAGTTCCACGCACCACCTCCGTAGCGTCCCCATTCGTCATGTGCACGCATCATAGGCTCGTGATGACTGGTAGAAATTACAATTCCATACTCATCGGCAACTTTAGGATTTGAGGGGTCATCTTCAGCAAAAACTGTAGGTAGCCACATTGCAGGCCAAAGAAAATTGGCCTTCTTCCGAAGCAGTAATTCGTACACCTTCTCATAAAATTTATGGTTAAATCCTCCAAACTTTTCTTTTGCCCAATTTCTTAATGCGGGGGATTCATCATTTAAAAATATTCCTCTATACTTGACAGAGGGCGCATCAGAAACATATTCAAGAGGTTTCAGACTTAGAAATTCACTCTTTTCAGGGGGTACATCTGCCCAATAGTACCAGGGAGAGACTCCCATTTTTTCGGATAGGCTGAAGACTCCAAAAGCAACTCCTCTTCTGTCACTTCCTATAATAACCAGCGCATTCTTCACACCAGGAAAAGGATCTTTAATAGTTTGTATAATAAAACGTTCCCATTGGTCTTTTAAAGGATCGACATTTATCCTTCCCTGATCGATCAACTCTTTAACTAATCTATTATTTCCTACAGTAGCTAAAATAATCATATTGCTATCTGTTGTTTTCTGAGCTTCGGATACACCGGGTTTCCTACCAGTGACTCTCTCAATATCTTCCGCTAAGAATTCAGCAGATTTCTTTATGAGGATATTTTCAGAGGAATCATAAAAAATGGAGGCTTCTCCAGAATTGGAAACAATTGGAAAATTTTTTATCTCATTTCCGGAAGTGCTAATATTTATTTGAGAATATAAAAATGGAGGTATTAGCAGGAAGATTATGAAGAAGTATTTCATGAGTAATGATTATATTTCTTCGTAAATATAACGCAATCGATTGCGTATTTACAAAAAATAAAGTAATTTTATTTTTGGTTGAAAAACCCAGCAACCATTCACATATATTAGCATTTAATTTTTCTTAATAAATAAGTTTTCTATGAAGTCAGTTTCTTTAAAAATCTTATTTTCTTCTTTTTCGTTATTGCTTTTCATACAGCCACTTTGCGCTCAACACGAAGAAAACAGAACTCATAATTATAAACCGAGGGTAATTAACACCACCGATTTAGGCGCCGATCCAGATGATGAGCAGTCTATGGTACGTCAATTGGTTAGTGCAAATGAATTTGATATTGAAGGTTTAATTGTAGCTACCGGTTGCTGGAAAAAGTCGCAGAACAATACGGATATGCTGGACAAGCTTGTCGAAGCTTATTCTCAGGCATACCCCAATCTGAAAACTCATGCTGACGGATATCCTTCACCAGAATATTTAAAATCTATCTCTGTAATGGGACAGGATGAATATGGAATGGGGGATGTAGGTTCAGGTAAAGATAGTCCCGGGTCTGAACTAATTATTAAAGCCGTAGATAAAGATGATCCACGCCCTGTTTGGGTGATGGGGTGGGGTGGTATGAACACCGTAGCGCAGGCAATCTGGAAAATTCAGGAAACCCGTTCTCCGGCTGAACTGGAAACTTTCCTTTCCAAATTGCGCCTGTTCGATATCCTGGGCCAGGGTGATTCGGGTGCCTGGATCGCAAAAAACTTTCCGGAAGTTTTTTATATACGTGCCACTGAAGTTTACGGCTGGGCTCCCTCTGATGAATATATAGATAAACATATTCAAAGCCATGGTCCCTTGGGTGCTGCCTATCCCGACCGTAAATATGCTACTGAAGGGGACACTCCTGCATTTATGCATGTTTACCCTACTGGTCTTAATGACCCGGAGCAAATTGATCAGGGAGGCTGGGGTGGCCGCTTTAGCTTCACCAAAAAAGAGGGTATTCGAAGTATGTCGTGCGTGGAAAAAGAGAACGAAACCAAATACGATCCCTATTATATGTACGGGAATACTTCAGAAGGATCAGAAGCGATAAAGCGATGGAGTGAAGCTTATAACAATGATTTTGCGGCCCGGATGGACTGGAGCATTACCGGTGATTATTCAGATGCCAACCATCATCCTGTAGCTGTGTTAAACGGGGATGAAACCCGGCAGATTATGAAAATTAAAGCTGCTCCCGGTTCAACTGTTGCACTTAGCGCAGCAGGTTCCAGTGATCCTGATGGTAATACTATTAGCTACTCCTGGTCCTTTTATGACGAACCTAGCTCTTATGATGAACCCGTTAAAATTCAAAATAGTTCATCCGTCTCTGCTACTGTTGAAATTCCTGAGGATGCTGGAAATAAAACCATTCATGTTATACTGGAAGTTCATGATGACGGGGAACCAAATTTATATGCCTATCGGCGTGTGATAATTAGCGTCAATTAACTATCCCAGTATATACAAATCGGTTATGTTTGTTGGTAAGTAAAAACTTTAATTTAAGAGAAGCAATGAAATTCTTTAGTCTATCTATTATTTATTTCTTATTCCTGTCAGTTTCGTATTCGCAATCTGCGACAATAATGGGAATTGTTAAAGATAAGTCCACATTACTTCCGGTTAAAGGAGCTGAAGTTAAATTGCTAAAATCAGACGTCAATGTTAAGACTGATAAAGAGGGAAAATTTGAAATAGAGATTGCTTCTCTTTCAACCTCTAATTCCATTGATTCACTAATTGTTTCAGATAATCGGTACTGGCCTCAGCAGGTAAAACTGCAAGGTTTAGATACATCAAATCTGGAAATTAAACTCAATGCAGCAAAGCACAGACTAATTGTAACTTCCGATCTTGGGGGCGCAGATCCTGACGATGAACAATCGATGGTTCATCTGTTGCTGGGCGCTAACGAATTTGATCTGGAAGGATTGATCATGGGATTAGCCTGGCTAAAAGCTGATCAAAACCAACCGGGAGTTGAACCACTGCGAGCGATAATTGATGCCTACGAAAAAGTGTATCCAAACTTGAAAATACATGCTAATGAATATCCTAATCCGGATTATTTACGTTCCATTGTAGCCGTGGGACAAACCTTACCAAACATGTCAGGTGTGGGAGGTGATAAAGCTTCCCGGGGTTCAGAATTAATAATTAAAGTAGTTGATAAGGCTGATGATCCTCGTCCGGTTTGGTTGAATTCCTGGGGAGGTGCAAATACTATTGCACAGGCGCTATGGACAGTAAAGCAAACCCGTTCTAAAGAGGAGGTCTCTCAATTCATCAACAAGATTAGAATATTTGACATACTTGGACAGGATGATGCTGGAGCCTGGATGGCGAAAACTTTTCCTGATCTAGTTTATATACGCACCAAATCTATATATGGTTGGGCTCCCTCTGATGATTGGATAAGCAATAACGTCCAAAGCCACGGACCGATGGGTGAAGTCTATCCCAACAGGAGATGGGCTACAGAAGGTGATTCTCCAGCTTTTTTACATTTATGGTCCAATGGTTTAAATGATCCTGATGAAATCGATCAGGGTGGTTGGGGCGGACGCTTTAAAACCAAAAAGGAGGATGGCATAAGGGTAATGGATATAGCTGCCAAAACCCCGGGTCTGGACGAAAAACGTTATGATCCCTACTATATGTTTACGAATACGTCTGAAGGTATGGAAGCGATTAATCGTTGGAAACAGCATATCCACAACAATCTGCAGGCCCGTATGGACTGGAGTATTTCAGAAAATTACGAAGATGCCAACCATCACCCTGTAGCTATTTTAAATGGAGATGAAACAAAGCAAATATTGGAAATAAAAGCCGCACCGGGTTCAACTGTTGAACTTAGCGCAGCGGGTTCCAACGATCCAGATAGAGACAGCTTACAATATTCCTGGTCCTTTTATGACGAACCAAGTTCCTATGATGGACCCGTAAAAATTCAAAATAGCTCATCAATCTCTGCCACTGTTGAAATTCCGGAAGATGCTGATGGTAAGAATATTCATATTATACTACAAATTCATGATGACGGGAAACCCAACCTCTATGCTCTTAGGCGTGCAATTATTAGGGTGGAGTAATTATCTTAAAAAGTTCGTATATAACTGAAATTCATTTAAGTCATTGACTTCTATTGGATAAGATTATATTATGATGCCCGATATTTGCCATTTATAGAGGTTGGTTTAATTCTAATGCGGCAATTTATCCCGTAGAAGTCCATAAATAAAAGTTCCCATTAAAGCGCCCAAAAGCACCACCAGAATAGAGACATATCCAGCCCCGATTAATGTATAAATAGGGCCGGGGCAGGAACCGGCAAGTGCCCAGCCGAGGCCAAAAATGATCCCGCCATACATATACCGGCTAAAGCTTTTTTCCTTCGGAATAAATTGAATAGGTCTCCCGTCTATTGACTTTAACTTGTACTTCTTAATAAGATAAGTGCCCAGCACACCCAGTGCCAGCGCAGAACCTATAATACCATACATGTGAAAGGACTGAAACTGAAACATTTCATAAATCCTGAACCAGGATGCAGCTTCACTTTTAAACATTACAATCCCGAAGATAATCCCAATCAATAAAAATTTTAAATACTTCATATCTTTTAAAATATTAAAGGAAACAGTAAATGTATCATAACAAGACCACCAATAAAAAATCCAATTACAGCAGTAAGTGACGGTAACTGCAGGTTGCTGAGACCGGAAATAGCGTGTCCTGAAGTACATCCACCGGCATATCTCGCGCCAAATCCAATTAACAGTCCGCCTGTAAGCAGAATGATTAGCGATTTAGGATCTGATAAAGCATCTGTTGCAAAAAGTTCATTTGGAAGATAAGCCTCTCCTGCACTTTCAAATCCCAGGTTTTCAAGAGTAGAAACAGTATCAGGATTTATAGCTACAGAGGTATCACTGCTTAAAAAGTTAGCTGCTATAAATCCGCCAATTATGGCACCGGCTACCACTACTAAATTCCATCGTTGACTCTTCCAGTCGAAATTAAAAAACTCTACTTTTTTACCGGCTCCTCCTATACTACACATGGTGCGCAGGTTGGACGACATTCCGAAGGTTTTACCTCCAAACAGTAACAAAAACATTATTCCGGCAATAAGCGGCCCCGAAACATACCACGGCCAGGGTTCAAATATCCATTCCATATTTTAAAATTTTTTCAGGCTGCAAAGAAAACATGATTAAACCTGATTTACGGTAACAAATGCTCTTCAACACAATACCTATTTAAATTCCTGAATTGCTTCGCTCAGATCAAAAACCTTTTGATTTTTGAACCTGTTTTCCAGTATACTGCTCCCGGCAGCCGAACGATATCCACCCGCACAATGCACCACAAACGGCTTGTTGTCTGGCAACTCGTTTGCACGGTCTCTCAACTCGTTTAACGGAATTCCTATAGCGTTATCAAAAATTTTACCTTCTGCGAGTTCACTTTCATTTCTGATATCTACAATCGTGTAATCTTCTTTGTTGTTTTTAAAGTTTTCAAGATCAAATTCATCTGATTTCCCTGAGACCTTCTCGCTTAGCGTAATTACTCCTTTCATTTGTTTCTCATAGCCAATTTTGGCTGTCTTTTCAAGCAGTTCATCAATATCTTCTACAGAGCTCACGGCAAGATAGAACGGCTCGTTAGGTTCAATAATTGCTCCCAGCCAGGTTTCGTATTTGTCACTTTCTGTACGTGACATAATGTTAATGCTGTCCGGCAAATGTCCATTTTTGTAAGCAGCTTCATCCCTTACATCTACCACTTTAATTCCTTCTTCAACTTTATCTGAAGCTATTTTTAAAGGTATACGGTATTTTTCCTGCTGTACATTTCCGGCACCATCGCGGTTAAGGTCTACGTTAAATCCGAAATATGAAGGAATAAATGGCTGATCTTTAAGTATTTCTTCTACAAAATCTTCTTCAGTCTGATCTTTAAAGGCCCAGTTCCCCATACGTTCGTCTCCTAAAGTGCTGGATGGGGAAGCACTCATATTTTTACCACATAAAGATCCTGCCCCATGCGCAGGATACACCAATGCATTATCTGGCAGATCATTAAATTTGGTCTGCATAGTGTGATACATTGCTTTTGCAAGCTCCACACGCTTTGCCTTCATATTTCCTGCTTTTTCTCTAAGATCAGGCCGGCCCACATTTCCAACAAAGAGTGTGTCGCCAGTGAATAAAGCTGTTTCACCACCTTCTTCGGCCACAAAAGTTAAACTGTCCGGCGAGTGCCCCGGCATATGTAAGGGTCGGATAGTAATTTTGCCAATTTTCGTGCTCTGTCCTTCATCAAAAGTTTCGTGCGGATAACTTACTCCTACCTTCTCACTTATATATATAGTGGCACCTGTTTCATTATGTATTTGTAAATGTCCGCTCACAAAATCGGCGTGGGGGTGGGTCTCAAATACTGCCACGATCCTGGCGTTATGCTCTTCCGCAAACTTGTAGTATTGCCGCGGATTTCTGCTGGGATCAACTAAAGCCATTTCGCCTTCGCTTACTATAGCATATGAATAATGTGCTAATGGTTCGTCTTTAAATTGTTCTATTTTCATCTCTTTCAATTCAAGTTATTCTACTTCAGAAATGAACTCAGCCATTTCCTCTAATAATTTACTAATGCAAAAATACCTTCAAAATGAGCATTACGCAGTAACATTTGTTACACAATTCAGTACGAACATTATTTCAGCCACTTAAAATTAAGCCTTTGCAGCGCTTCTGTTGATTCAATTTTAAGCTTCAGAAGAACGCTTAAGACAACTCTTTCCAGATAATATAAATTCCCATCACAAGGACAAACCATCCAAAGCTTTTTTTTAGTTTTTCACCATCAATAAACTTATTTAAATATCCTCCAATAAATATCCCAAGGATGGAAAGACCTGAAAAAATCAAAAGAAAATTCCAGTCTATATCCAGGTTCTGCACATCCCCAATAAAGCCAATTAGAGATTTTATCGCTATAATAAGGAGGGAAGTTGCAACAGCTTTTTTCATTGGTAATTTGGCCAGCAGCACAAGGGCAGGAATGATTAAAAATCCACCACCGGCACCTACAATTCCTGTAAGCATTCCCACTACTATCCCTTCAATGACAATTAACGGATAGTTATATTCTACTTTAGATCCCTGCTTTTTATTCTTACCATTATCTCTAATCATCGAAATAGAAGCCACGACCATAATAATTGCGAAAAACAACATGATCCCGATGCTCCTGGTTACTTCAAAATCCCATAGCGTGAAAATATGTTCTGGTATCGCGGGAACAAGAAACTTTCTTGTACTGTAAACAGCTATAAAAGCTGGAATGGAAAACACAATTGCGGTACGGAAATCCACCAGTTTCTTCTTCATAAAATTGACCGCTCCTACAAGTGATGATGTTCCCACGACAAAAAGAGAATATGCTGTTGCTGTAATGGGATTTACCGCTAACAGGTAAACCAGGACGGGTACGGTAAGAATTGAGCCCCCACCTCCAATAAGTCCAAGTACAATCCCAATTACTAACGCACCTAAATATCCCAGGAAATCCATTAATTCCATATTTTTCTTTTATTCAGTGCAAAAGTAATTTTCAATCGCTCACCTGGCAGTAACAAAAGTTACAGACTTGAGGTCAGAGATCATAAACAACCAGATGATTGCGTTGCAGAAGAATTTTCCCCTCCAGTTCAAGTTTTTTTAATAATCTTGAAATAACCACTCGCGAAGTGTTTAAATCATAAGCTATTTGCTGATGTGTGACCTGCAATTCCTGCGATTGATTTATTTTGGCCTTGTCCTGAATGTAACGTAGCAGGCGCTGGTCCATATTCATAAATGCTAAAGTGTCTATAGTTTCAAGCATTTCTGATAGCCGGGACTGGTAACTTTCAAAAACAAAATTTCTCCAGCTCTTAAACCTGGTGGTCCATTCCTCAATCTTTGCAATGGGCACCATGATGTATTGTGTATCCTTTTCGGCTACTGCTCTTATCTCGCTCTTGGTCTGGCCAAGGCAGCATGAAAGGGTAAGTGCACAGGTGTCACCACGTTCCAGGAAATAAAGCAATAATTCGTTTCCTTCTTTATCTTCACGTAAAATTTTAATCGCTCCCTCCAGAAGTAAAGGCATAGAAGTGATATAATTACCTATATCCATAATAATTTCACCTTCCCTGGCAGATTTTAAAACGCCCGTTTCGGAAATTTCCTGAAGTAATTTCTCTTCAAAAATAAATCCGTAAGCATCTGTAAGTTCCTGTAGCATATTCTATATCCTTAGAAGGGTTTAAGTTACTGTATAAATTGAATTTCCCCAAAGCCCTTATGCAAACCTAAGAAAATTGAAGACCGATAATTGCCATTTTTGGACGGCCTCTTTATTTTCTTCAGAAATTGTTCTTTACTGAAGAAATTTCAACAGAAAACATTTCAGAAAAGACAATAATTATCTTTTTTCGGTTTAAAAGATGGTGGCTATAGCGCACTAAAGGAAAATGATATTCCCGTAGAACTTCATATCTAGGGAAAAGGTTGTTACGGATTTGGATTGGGAAATATTGACCATCGACACTAGAAAAATGGGTATAGCCACATTCCTTTCTGGAGGCGGGGGAAAATGCTTCGAAAGATTTGAAAAACCTTAAAAACTTTTTCTGAAAATTAAGTGGTTCTGGCATCTGGGGGAGAACTGTAGCTCGAAAGTGAGGTTACACTCCCTTTTGAACAGCATTTATAACCTGTATAAAAAATTTTAAGTAAATCCCGTTGGTCTATGGTGTTGCAGGTTTTGTCAGCCTATGGTCAATATTGTTCTCCATACATTTTAAAAGGCTGGTCACAAAGTTTTCCTTTTTTGGACATAATGAGCCTGTGGTGAATTCAAGTACATTATCGGTTAGGATATGAGCGATATAGACAGGAAAAAAGTCCAGGCATTTGTCCATGAAATCTTCTGTGCTTTCAGCCTTTTTATTTTCATAGACCTTATAGAACATCATCCTGGTGGCCCTATCTATTGCCACAAATAAATAATATGACCGCCCTTCAAATTTTGGCAGCTAGGTTACATCTATATGTAGGTATCCTGGTTTGTATGCTTTAAATTTTTTGGCAATATTTTTTTTTTGAGGGACTTTATTGATGTTTTCTTTGATAAAACAACGGTAAACAAAACTTCTTGACATGGTTGGGTTGCCCCCAACAAAGCTTCCCAGAGTTCTTCTATGAACAACCACGGGGAGCTACTCAAGCTTATGGCAAGGGCTTTTTTCCAGATGGGTCAAAGCATATCCAATGGTAAGGGGTCTACAGGAAACATTTTCGACAAAATCCCTGTTTTTACATTTTGAAATGGTCTGGCGCGAAACGTTGTACCTTGATGCCGATTCTGAATTTGTAACAGAACTAGTTTAAATTTGGGTACGAATATTTATATTCGTGTTGGCAGTGAAATGATAGATTTGTTGCATAATGATTTCCGCTGGGGGATGAAATGCCATCAACAATGTGGTGAAGCTTTATAAATAAATTGAGTTAGTCATTTAAGTTCTGTATCTTGTCGTCAATAAAATTGGGATTATGAAGGTATTTGAAGGTCAAAATATACTAAACTTTATAAAAGAATTACCCGATGATGATGCTTGTAAGGCTTATTTGGCCAAGATGAAGTGGCAAGATGGTTTTATTTGTTCGAAGTGTGGCCATACCAAGGGATGTGAAAAAGTAGGTTACAAGTACCAATGCTATAATTGCCAACATGTTGAAAGTTCAACGGCCAATACCTTGTTCCACAAGGTCAAATTTGGCCTACAAAAGGCCTTTTGTATTGTTTTCGAAATGTCCACCAGCAGTAAAAGCATATCGAGCATCCAAATGGGAAAACGTTTTGATATCCGCCAGGGAACGGCTTGGTATTTTATGCAGAAGGTAAGGACTTCTATGGAAAGCAGCCGGCAATACTCACTGTCGGAAATTGTGCACGTTGATAAATTCACCGTTGGAGGAAAGGAAGAGGGGAAACAAGACCGTAGCTATGATTCCAAGAAGAAAAAGGCGGTCATAGCAGTGGAGCTCAACAACAAACACCAAATTAAAAGGGCTTATGTCAAGTCTATTGAAGATTATTCCTCGAAATCATTGACCCCTATTTTTGAAGAGCACATTGGTGCCGGTGCTAAAGTGGTAACTGATAAATGGCGCGGTGAGTTCTGCTTCAGGTTGAACCGGTCCCAGGCAAAGCAAACTATATTTCACAAAACAATGGAAAGGATGATGGCCAAAAAACCGCTTTATCAGTCACAAATAAAACAGACACTAAGTGTGTAACTCAATAAATAATAATTAAATTAAAAATAAGATGAAGAAAATGAAAAGTGTTTTATTATTGCTTGTTGCACTAATAAGTTTTAATAGCCCAAATACCATTGCTCAAAATAGTCCTAATGATTCCGATGGCTCTGATGTTTCAGATGAAGTGCTGCTGGAATTGTATCGTGGCGCAAGAGTAAATGATGTTGTAGATGGGCTAGTGACTGTGGGATATATGGATGTAGGGGTTATGGATCCAAAAATTGCACCTTTATGGCGGGATGTTCAAACAATGGAACACAGAATATCAGGAATTGCTGTAACTGCCAGGTATGCCCCCACAAATAGACCAAGAAATGCAGGATCTGATCTTACCAAGCCAGAGAATTATGAGGATTACAGGAATTGGAGAGGGATGTGGTATTCAACTTTAGCAGGAGAATCTTTTAATGAACATATAAAAGAGGGAAGTGTTGTTGTTATTGATAATCAGGACGATAATGATGCTGGTTCAACAGGATCAAAAAATATTTTAGATTGGCAGGAACGTGGAATGGTTGGATTGGTTGCTGTAGGTGGGGTAAGAGATCTAGATGAAATTATTTTACAGAGAAACCCTGTCTACATGAACTATGAAGAAAGGGGGAGGGGTGAACGAATTGGAAGGAACGAATTATTGGATGTTCAGGCACCAGTAGTTGTTGGTGGAGTTCTGGTATATCCCGGTGATGTTGTTGTAGCAGATACGGACGGGGTAGTTGTTGTACCTAGAAGAGTAGCGGCAAGAGTAGGACAAATTGCTTATCAGGAATTGATTGCAGATATAGAAGGGCGAAGAGAACTCTATGAAAAATTAGGCAGGGAAATTGACGAAACTGTTGCTAATCGTCCTTCTCCTGAGGAGTTTTTTAGAAGCCTTGGCCTGCCCGAAGATCCTAATAAATAATGTGATTAAGGGTAAAGGTTTCCAGCAATTTATGTGATGGGTAAAAGAGTAGGAAAAATTACAAGTGCTTAGTTTGAGTTGATACGTTTAATTAAATTTGTGTGTTAATAAGAAGGGCTGATTCATAAGGATCAGCCTTTTTTTTTGAGACCGTCTGGAAAAGTACTTATCCCAGTGAAAAACTGCAGGCCGATAATTGTCCTTTTTGGACTGCCTCTTTATTTTCTTCAGAAATTGTTCTTTACTGAAGAAATTTCAACAGAAAACATTTCAGAAAAGACAATAATTATCTTTTTTTTGGTTTAAAAGATGGTGACTATAGCTGAAAAGACTTTAAAATGACCTTTCTAGCATCCACTCCTGCCTGAAACTGCCATATTTGGAAAGCTATTCTTCTGAAGAAGCGAAAAAATAAGAATCTCTGAAGAAGTTTTAACTAAAATTTTGTCTACTCACCGCCAGGAGAATTGAAGGTCGAAAATTGGCAATTTTTGAACCTGAGGTAAAATTTCCGAAGAAAATCTTTCTCCTAATTCGCTGTGGAAATATTACCAAATTTCTGTTTAAGGTTCAATTCAATTCGGGATGAAATGCTTATCTTATCAAGACAGTACGATAACTGTCTAAAAAATCAAATCTTCAAAAATCAGCTTTATGAAACCAGAAAAATACTTTTTTAAGGACGACGGGAGCATTCCAAATAATAAGCTTCCCTTACTGTTATATAAAAAGGCTTTTTCCGAAAGGGGAGATTCCGGTGCGGAATGGCTTGAGAACCGTTTTTCAGAAAATAACTGGAGAAATTCCTGGAGGAATGGCGTCTTTAGTTATCATCATTATCATAGTAACACTCATGAAGTTCTCGGGGTTTATAGTGGAAGCGCTTTACTTCAGTTAGGCGGAGAAAAGGGTGAGAAGCTGGAGGTAACCGCCGGGGATATTATTGTTATTCCGGCTGGAGTAGGCCATAAAAACCTTGGAAGTGAAGATTTTCATATTGTAGGCGCCTATCCCAACGGAATGGAGCATGATATGAACTACGGAAAAGAACCGGAACGTCCTAAGGCCGATAAAAACATTGCTGCGGTGCCATTGCCGGAGGCCGATCCTTTACTTGGAAAAAACGAAGGTTTACCTAGACTTTGGGCTGAAGCTTAATTCTGAAATGAACACCGTTACTTTTCAATTCTACTTGCTATTGTGCAGGATAAATTCGGGCTGCCCAGCCACCTCCATTCGCCAAATGAACATCCAGTTGATCTCCTGATTTTACGTTAATCACCTCTCGCTTGTAATCTGTTGCTTCCCTGTCGGCATTTATTCCGTCTTTAAAAATTACAGCCTCATACTCTCCTTCCGGTAAAAATGAAAGGTCCATTTCAAGATCACGCGCATTCCAGTTAGTAATCGCACCTACGTACCAGATATCACCTTTTCTTCGTGCTATGGCAGCATATTCTCCCACTTTACCGTCCAGGGCGATGGTTTCATCAAAAGTAGTGGGTACAGAAGCTATAAATTCGGTGCTTTCCGGTTCTTTTTTGTAATTGGTTGGATTATCTGCGAGCATATTAAACGGAGCTTCATAAAGTACGTATAAGGCCAGCTGATGTACCCGCGTTCCCTGGCTCATAGGCGCAGAATTGATTGCCCGGAAGTTTGCTTTACTGGCGTTTTTCATTGCGCCCGGCGTGTAATCCATTGGGCCTGCAAGCATTCTTATAAACGGAATTTGTGTGTCATACAACGGGAAATCAGTATTAGACCATTTCGTATTTTCCAGTCCGCGTACGCCTTCAAAATTAACAACATTCGGGAAAGTCCGCTGCAGGCCCGTAGGTTTGTATGCGCCATGGAAATCCAGCATAAGCTTATGTTCCGCAGCTTTTTCAGATAAATTGTAATAAAAATCAACCATTTTTTGATCGTCCCTGTTCATAAAATCCACTTTTAGACCTTTTACGCCCATTTCAGAATAAGTGGCTAATGCTTTATCCATATTTTGGGCTAACGGCAGGTAACCAGACCATAACCATACTCCCACATTCTTACCTTCGGCATAACTAATAATTTCGTCCAAATCTATTTCGGGGATTGTATTAAGAATTTCTCCACGCGGAGCCCAGCCTTCATCCAGCAAAATATTTTCAATATTATTTTCTGCGGCAAAGTCGGTGTAATATTTATAAGTTTCAGTGTTAATGCCAGCCGGGAAATCCACTCCGGAAATGTTCCAGTCGTTCCACCAGTCCCAGGCAACTTTCCCCGGTTCGATCCAGGAAGTGTCATCCAGACGCGGGGCAGAAGCCAATATATAAACCATATCGTTATTAAGAAGTTCTCTGTCTTCATTGCTGATAATAACAACGCGCCAGGGGAAATGACGTGTGCCGGAAGTTTTTGCAATGTAATCGGCTCGTTTAGTGACAAAAGATTGCAGACCATTGTGCCCGCCCTGTTCCTCTTCAAGAGGATAGCCGGTAAATTCTCCTTTTAAAGAAAAATCTTTCTCACCTGCTTTCAGGAACATTCCCGGGTAACTTTCCAGATCTGCTTCTGTAATTGCCGCTTTCATCCCGCTTGGCAGTTCCACCAAAACAGGGGCGAAAGCGACAGTATCTTTGTTAATTTCAGATAAAGGAATATGCTGGTAGAGGTTTTCAAAAGAAATCTGGTAAACATCATTGGCAGGATCATTAGCGTAGGGAATATAGATCATATGATCCTCAGGAAAATTAAAATTCGCCTCTTCAGAAACAATGGTGATCTCTTTATTTTTGTTGGTGGTGAAACGGTAAGCAACTCCGGAATTATAAGCCCTGAAAATCAAGCCGTAATCCTGATTAAACTTTAACGTCAGTTGGTTATAATAATTTTCAATTACATCCTTTTTGTAGTTGATCGCATCTATAGTTGTATTTACTTCTTTTTTTTCAGAATCGCGAACTTCGGGACTGTCGCCAAGTTCTTCACCATTTTCCAGTGTCATCGCAATTCGCGACGGGGCGATAATTTTCTGAGAGCGGTTTGTAACCGTCCAGCTAATGTCTTCGCCAATATTCACATCTACTACTATTTCAGAATTCGGAGATTCTAAAGTGTAAGTGCCTTCTTTTTGAGCAAATAGAACGTTATTGCAAATAGTAACAACAAGGAAAAGGAGTAAGCTTCTTTTGATGCGCAACATAATTGTTAATTTTTAGGTGACACAATATACCCTATTTCCCATTGTCCTGAAAATATTGGTTGGAGACGCCCGAAAAAAATCCTTAAATCCAGATTTTGCTGATGTTTCTAAAATGGCAATTCTCGACCTTCAGTTTGTGATAAGCTGAATTAATCCGAACTTTTTATCCTGATTCTTTACTTTTCCTCTTTTCCTCCTTCACTCCTTTACTTCTTTACTTCTTCACATTTTCAAAATCTTTTAAAGAGTGCTTCAAAAATGGCAATTCTCGACCTACAGTTTGTGATAAGCTGAATTAATCTGAACTTTTTATCCTGATTCTTTACTTTTCACTCCTTCACTCCTTCACTCCTTCACTCCTTCACTCTTTCACTCCTTTACTTCTTCACATTTTTAAAATCTTTTAAAGAGTGCTTCAAAAATGGCAATTCTCGACCTACATTTTGTGGTAAGCTGAATTAATCCAAACTTTTTATCCTGATTCTTTACTTTTTACTCTTTTCCTCCTTTCCTTTCATGTCGACCACGAATATTAAAAAATGATCCTCAGATCAATTTACTAATTGCCCTTCACGTTTCACTCAAACAAAATATCACTATAAATGGGTATTGTGTGGAGTTGTACGCTCCTCTATTTTTACTACAGTAATGAAGAGTAACATAATACCTCTACTTCTATATATTAAAAATTAATTCAGAATATTATGAAAAAAGCTATTCAATTTTCTTTTATCACCTTGTTCGCGATTTGCTCATCTGTTGTTTCAGCTCAGAGTATGGATGAAGATCAATTCTATTCGGAAAATGAGCCAAAAGTAAGGCCCTTTAGGATTGGAGGGAAATTGGGTTTTCCAAACCTGATAGGAGGAAACGTGGAGTATGTGACGCCTTTATTAGGAGACAAACTTGCTGTAAGTGCCGATTATTCCACGATTTCAACTGACTGGATTGTACCTGAAGAGGAGGAAGGTTATGAAAGTTCCGGAGATAAACTTGATTTTTCATACATAGAGGGTGGACTTAACTATTATCTTTTTAGACCCGGAAGCGGACTTTATGTAGGTGCCAGTTATGGGAATATTAAAATTGAGGGGCAAATGGTTCGCTACTCTACTGAGTCTGACAGAACAGAACCAGGGACAGGGGACATCGATTTTGCTAATGGTTCCTTTAATTTGAAGTTAGGAGCAAAACTTGGAGGCCTATTTTACTTTAGACCCGAGGTGGGATATCGCTTTTCAGCGTTGCCGGAAAGTTATGACATGGAAGTGGTATTTGACGATGGTTATACCGAAACACAAAGCTATACTTTTGATACCGAATCGTCTCCTCAAAATCTTCTGTATAAAGGCTTAATAGCAAATATCGGCCTTGGGTTTGCTTTTTAACAACAGGTCAATTATGGTTTCTAATTCTTCAGGAGTACAACAATACTTATCAGTTATTAATTATTTAAAAATTCAGTTATGAAGAAAATTACATTTTTGATTTTATTTGCGCTTACATTTTCCCTTTTGCCTACAACCAGTGCTCATGCTCACACTGAAGCAGATTATTACGGAAAGAAAAAAGTTAAGGTTGGAGTTTCAGAAACAGATGCAGAAATTTATGTGAACGGTAAACTATTAGGAAAAGGATCTACAGAAGTGCTGGTGCCAAAAAATTCGTGTGTTACAGTAGTGACAAAAAAGACAGGCTTTCTTAACGAAACTATAGAATTTTGTAACCAGAAAGGAATGACTAAGCCTCCAAGAACTCATTATGTAAAGATGAGAAACGACGATGCTTTTGATGCTTCTGTCCAAACAGATATTGCCAATGTCGACATAGAGATTAAAGTGAATGCAATGGATAAAAACCAGGCGTGGAAATTAATCAACCAAATCGTTTTAAACTATATAGATGTTATTGAAATGACCGATAAAGAAACAGGTTATTTAAGAACAGCATGGTCATTACAAACTTTTGAGCAAAATACGATCCGCACCAGGATGATTGTAAAAGAATCATCAACAAATCCGCTTAGGTTTAAAGTAAAACTGGTAAGCGAAGAATCGGGAGATTCTATGACGAGTGTAAAAAGTGACCACCTGTACAAGGAATGGGACCGGGTATTGAGGAGTTACAACAATGTTATTTCAGAATTCCAGGCCCGTATAAAATAGGAGAATTAGCCTGCCATAGGAGAATGAGAGTATCAAGATCTCAAGATCCTATGGTTTTTCTTCTTATATTATTCCAGCCATCAGACTCTCTGCAATAAGTTCAGCAGTATTTTTACATCCGCTTTTAGCAAGGACATTTTTTCTATGGGTGTGGATGGTGTGAATAGAAAGGTGCAAATTATCTGCAATCTGTTTGGCACCATAGCCCCGGGCAAGCAGATCTACAACCTCTCTTTCCCTTTTGGTAAGTGCAGCAGAAATATTAGGTTCTGCATTTCCCATAGTAGGCTTAAAAACACCTTTATCTACCGGAACGTTATAAAAGGACTTTCCCCCGTGAATATTTACAAATGAGACACTGCGGGTACTATTGGCTGCAATATGTGAAATATCGCTGTGAATTGTAAACACGTGCATTGGCGTATTATTTTCTGCAACAGAAATAGGAGTGGCCTGCATAAGCATGATACGGGTTCTCTTTTTATGATCTACCATTTTATAGGAATAGATTATTTTGTATTTTGTAATCTCAGATGATTTGAGATAGTGACAAAAAAAATCTTTTATTACCAGTTCTTTTTTTTCCAGTTTTTCGACTTCTTCTGGTAAGGCAGTCTTAAGCAATTGCTCCATACTGATGTCTTTAGAAGCAATACCCATAAAATTTTCTACGCTGGGGGAGATATAATCCAGCTCCAGGTTGTGCATGTTTAGTATGTAGAAATAAGACTCTCCAGGAGCAAAAAGAGCAGCCATTCTTTCGAATTGTTCAGTAATCTGATATCGCGAATACTCCATAATTTCAGAAGAATATTCTCTTCTCCACAATTCTGAAATTTTGTGGGCTTCAGTTTTCATACTACCTACATGTTAAATTTTTAACAATATAGTTAATAATTCCACACTACAAAATGCTGTCCGTCGAATCTTACCTTATTTAGGTAATTTATTAAAGTGTTAATTTTCTGATAATTAAGTTTTTAGCAGGTCAAGCCGTAGTGATTCAAAATTAGTAATTTTATCAAACTTTAACATTTAAAATGTCTAAAATTCAAATAAGAAGCGGTGGAAATGAAAATTATCTCCACTTTTATGAGTTCTTTTTTGCGGTTTATTACAGCAGAAATCAGCTTGTGGTTTAAAAATTCAGAAAATAAATTGTTCCATTTCCTGGCTTCGTATCTATAGTTAATTTTCCGCCTAATTGCTTTGTAAGGGAATGGATTAAAGACATTCCTGTCCTGTTATTATCTTTGTTGTAGATAAAACCTGAACCGTTATCTTCTATTTCAAGATGATAATGGGAACCTGTAAACTTAAAAGTTACTGTAATATGCGGATGTTCAGCATTATGAAAAGCATGTTTAAAGGAGTTGGTTATGATTTCATTGATAACAAGTCCCAAAGAAATTACCTTTTCAACGTTTAAATCGATGGGCTCGACGTTATATGCAATTACTTCTCCCTCAGTAGTCAGTGGTTTATTAAAGAATTCTATAGACTCACAAAGTTCTTTAATATAATCTGGCATAAAAATAGCAACACCCGTTTCCTGTCCGTACAGCCGTTGATGCACCAGAATAAGTGCGGTGAGCCGGTTTTTTGTTTCCTGTACCTGGGATTTTTCAGGTGATTTTTCTTCTTCCATAATCTGCATATCCAGAATACTTATTACCAGCTGCAAATTGTTCTTTACCCGGTGGCTTAACTCCCGCAGCAGGGTTTCTATGAAGGCGTTTCTTTCCTGTAGTTCGTTTATAGTTTTCTGAAGTTCCAGCTGCCTGCTTTCAATCTCCATCTTCTGAATCTGGATTTCTGAATTCTTTTTCAGGATTTCCTTTCTGTCCTGCAGCATCTTATTCCTGAAGTTGATAATCACATAAGTCGTTAAACCCATAGAATAGAGCATCGTCGTCATATGGTCAATTACAGCTTCACCACGGGAAGAATAGGGCGTAATCCAACCTGGGAAGTTGAGTTCAAGTAGGAGCAGAGCTGTAAAAAACAGGAACAGAATCCCGGCAATTCTGTACTGAAATCTTGCCGGTGCTACCAGAATAAAAACATTCAGAAGGACAATAATGAGATAGGCCACTGTGCCGCCAAGTCCATTGTTATAAAAGTACATGACGCCCAGGACTGTAATTATCGCTAAAAGGTAATAGCTTATAAGCTGGTTGGAATATTTATTCCCGTACCTTGATAAATAAAACAGATAAAATGCGATAATACTACCAATAAAACTCAGGCCAACAACCGCCATATTAAGGCCTATAATGTAATTTATAAAAGTTCCCACTAATGCAAAAACAGAGATGGAAAAAGAGGACACATTAAAAATCTTCTGTTCAATTTCCAGCCCCGGTGTCCCACTTAATGTTCTAAAGAAGTGGGAAAACTGCAGTCTTTTCCTATTCATTTTTGACCCACTTAAGCCTGGCTGCCAGGGCAATTAATTCGTAAGTGGACGCCACGTCAAATTTTTTCAGAAGATTTTTGCGTTGGGTTTTGATGGTATGCTCGCTTAGAAAAAGAATATTTCCAATATCGCGGCTATTGAATCCACGGGTGAGTAAGGCTATGATTTGAAGTTCTCTGCCACTGGGTTTAGCAACCGCATTATCCATTTCAAACTTTTCAATTTTATTTAGTGCAATAGAAAAGGCTACCAGTAATTGTCGTTCTAAAAAAGGCTTTACGAGGTAGACCACAGGTTCGGTTTCTAATGCAGAATCCAGGAAGCTTTTATCTGTGTAAGCAGAAATATAAATTACCGGCACCCAGTGTTCACTCTGTATCTTTTTCACAATACAGGTCCCGTCTGCGCTATTGTTTAGATGGATATCGCTTACAATGAGTTTCACGGGATTGTTTTTAAAAATTTTTAGCGCATCTTTCTCATTAGCCGCAATAGAAAATATAAAATCTCCCTGTTTACTCAGGATTTTGGCGATATTTTCTGCAACCAGAATTTCATCTTCAATTATTAAAATATGAAGATCTTTAGTAGAAGTATTTTCTTGAGATGTCATTGCAACAGCGTATTACATAGGTAAAGCTTAAAATTTTATACACTCGTTCTGTAAAGCACTAACAAATACAATTGTAGTAACATTGTCACGTCGAGCGCTGTCGGGACGCCTTTTTTTGACCTTCCTATTCCGCTAAAGGGACAAAACTGAGTTAGTATTCAAACGGACAATAATTAAAATTCAAATCAATTATATCTTTAGCATTAAAGCTGAAAGTAATAGGAAAGATAGTTCTTCTCCAGAATATTTTATCAGCTTAATAACTCAAATTATTTTCAGTTAATTCTGAAATCTAAAGTTAGAAGCTTTAGCAAATTTTTGTGTTCAGGGGAATAAGAAATTCAGAAAAATATGAGCTAGAGCTTTCCGGTAAATTTAAAGGGAAAGCTTTGCTGATACAATACCCACTTCTAGTGAAAGAGTTTAAGAAATGATTTTAACTGAACTTTTTCAGGAAAAGAAAAAGCCGCCCGAAAATAAGCCTGTCAATTCTGATACAACTTTAGTTGACGAAAACTGGCATTTTGGGACGGCCTCTTACAGACTATTTATTACGGCTATAAATACTACCAGCGTTGGTGTACTTGTGGCTTAATGTATTTGTTATAAATAGCATTCATTTTTTCAATTTTTTCCGCAGATAACGGCGGAAGGTCATAAACTGAAGTATTTGATAACAAATGATCTTCTTTAGACGCACCGGGGATAATACAGCTTATTTCCTGAAACTGAAGAATCCATTGTAAAGCTATGGGCGCAAGGTTTTTTGCATCTGGAAAAAGCGCTTTTAGTTCGTCCACCGCTTTTAATCCCTGCTCAAAATCTACTCCGGCGAAAGTCTCACCTTTGTCGAAAGCTTCTCCGTTTCTGTTGAAATTCCGGTGATCTTCTTTGTCAAAATGAGTGTTAGAATCGAATTTTCCGGTTAGTAATCCACTGGCCAAAGGTACCCTGGCAATAATTCCAATGTCTTTTTTCTTCGCTTCCGTAAAAAATAATTCTGACGGACGTTGCCTGAAGAGGTTGAAGATTATCTGAACAGTAGCAACGTTATCATATTCCATTGCTTTTATAGCCTCTTCAATTTTTTCAACACTTACTCCCAGATTGCGGACCTTTCCCTCATCTTTAAGCCGATCAAAAGTTTCGAAAATTTCGGGACGATAGTAAACATCTGTTGGAGGGCAATGCAGTTGAACAAGGTCCAGCCGTTCAAGTCCGGTTCTTTTTAAACTGTCTTCCACAAACTTTGTAAGAACTTCCGGAGTATAATTTTCGTTTATGTGCGGATTAATTTGTCTGCCGCATTTTGTTGCCACATAAATTTCTTCAGACCGGGAACGGACGACTCTACCTACTGCCTTTTCACTCAAGCCCTCTTCATACACGTCGGCGGTATCAATAAAATTCACACCCTGATCTATTGCTGTATTTATGATCTTATCAGCTTTTTCGTCATCAAAACCCGATCCCCATTTTCCTCCTACCTGCCATGTTCCAAGTGAGATTTCTGAAATTTTTAATCCTGTTTTTCCCAGTTTTCTATAGTTCATTATGTTCTGTTTTTTATAAAATTAGAAATTAATACGGGTATAAAAAAGTAGAGAGAGTAATATGAACAAAGTTTAGGAATTCTATAACAGGATAAGTGCTCTTTACTCGATAATCGAGATTTTAATGCTCCGAGGCTTGCCTCGCAATTGAAAATTATTTCTTCTTAATACTTCGTGGGCTTGCCCCGAAGCGGTTTACTTAAGTTATTTGAAATAGTACAGAAAACTCATGCACACTTTGTCAGGCTCAGTATAACCTGCTTTCGAGACTAAAGAATAAGAGAAGAGTGAAAAGTGAAAAAGCTTTTTTAATTGGAGCTTACTGCTTATTCCTTCGGACTTTAAACCAGGCCCAATATTTGCCAATTTTAGTACCTCTTTTTGAGACTCAGGAGAATAAAAAAAAGATCCTTTTACTTCCTGCCTCGTAGTTCCTTTTCATTTCGTACTTCAAATTTCTAAGCAGCGACTTCTCTTTCCAAGGCCAGGAAATGAGTAAGTTTCGTGCCATAGGAGAGCAATGGAATCACTGTTATTTCACACAAGTATTCCTCTTTATTTTTTCTGTAGTTGGTGAAGGTTTCAGTAAAAATGATTTCCTCTTTTAATTTTTGGGAGACTCTTTTCTTTTTTTCTTCTGGAGTGCTTTTTCCCTGCAAAAAGTCAGGAGTTCGCCCCATGGCGAAGCTGGAGGAATATCCGGTCATCTCGAAAAAGCCTTTGCTTACCCAGTTTATAACACGTCTGGCATCCGTTAACACCAGTGCATCATATTCACCCTCCAGAACAGAATCTATATCGAACTGCCATTTAAATTTCTTCTGAAATTGCTTTAGACTTCTGAGTTCTCTCTCTTTGCTTTTTCGATGTAGTAACCTCTGGAAACTATTTGAGGAGATATCCATACCCGCCAAAGGGGCAGGAATTAATTTCTGAGATCCAATTTTACTTCTTACTTTCCGGTATTCCTCATTGCTAAGGGTTTCCAGGTAAAGATCCAAAGATCTCATATTGCTCAAGTCATCCTGATATCTACTCATTTTCTTATTTTTGCCCCATTTCCACCTTAAAAAATTCCCATGGGAACTCTGTAAAAGAAGAATAAATGTAGTGGTAATCGCCATGCAATTGTAATGTTATTCACATTAACTTTAAATGGAAAGCTTATTTTGATCATAAACTTTCCATCAAGATTGTAACTATTACACTTCTGGATTTTTAACCTGAAGTGCCGGCGTGTAGTCCGCTATGTTTTATTCGTAGTTTTCCTTGTAGAATTGATATCCAAGATAGGCTACTCCCGCAAGAGCTCCCCACTTTAGGAGGCTTCCGGCTAGTCCAAGCCCTTTCTTTGCAGCCCATAGTTTAGCTGCTTTTTCTCCTGCTTCTTTTGCTGTTTTCTTTACTTTCATGATGTTTAATTTTATTTGAAAATTATTCTTTACTTCGGCCTCTTTGGGCGCAAATCTCCCTGTTTCAACATTTAGATTTATTTAAAATTAAACGGAATTAGATTGATCTTCAAAAGCTTTAAAACATCTTTAACTAAGCTGTAACCATGTTTAACGAAACTTACAAAGTTAAAGGAAGCTTGCAGACATTTTTTAATAATTAAGAGACTGAAGATTCCTTTGTTTTAACACCTTGCTCGCAGAATATAGTTTAAATCAGTGAACTATAAAATCCTACTGATTGTTACCGTAAGCCTTATCCAGGAAGAAATATCGTCCGTCGTTTTGTGCATCCCTGGCTTCAAACTTTGTGTCGATGATCATTACCGGCGGAGTAACATCAGAAGCTTTTGCAGCGGGCCATTCAGGTAAATTTTCGCCGTTTGGATTCCCGGTTTTGATGAAATTTCCCAAATATTGCATGATGGTATCAGAAACCAAATAATCGTCTTCTGTCCATTCGAAAGTATCGATACGGTCCAGATTGCCCATAAAATATTCAATTTCTGCAGCATGTGGTGCGCCAATTTGGTTTTGCTGTGGTTCATTTGTTTTGCCGCTAAGCTGTGGTCTTAATTTGCTGTAAAGGTAGCGGTATACAGGTGCATCGCTGTTTTTACGGTGCAGGTCAAACCATTTCCAGGTACTGTAAGAAATAAACCTGTCGGAAGCCAGTGCAGTGGCAGATTCTTCGATTTCTTCTGAAGAACCGTGCGGGTACAGTTCCAGCACTTCCTCAAAATCTTCAGGGAATGTTTCTTTTACTTTTAGAATATAATTTTCTTCGGAATAAGGTTGTCCCTGCATAAAAGCTGTGCCGGAAATCTCGGCAGAATTCCATCCTAAAAGCAGCGGAACCTGAGCCTGATTTCCGTTTCTGAAAATCTCCGGAAGTGTTTCCGGAAAAAAGTAACCGTCGATAACACTGGAAAACCTGAAAGCACCAGATTTTTGATAATCTTCAAAGATTTCAGAAGTGCTGGTGTCACGCATCTCTTCAATGGAAGTATAACCATTTTTTTTAGCAAATTCAGCTCCCTTTTTTTCAGCTTCAGCTAAAGAAACCGGCGCCATGGTCGGTTTAATGGCAGCACCGCTCTCACCAATAGCTCCATCAATAAGATCTTTGGACAGGGGAGAAGCCATTTGCGCGCTAACAGAAATTGAACCGGCAGATTCTCCCGCAATAGTAACTTTATCGGGATCGCCGCCAAAAGCCGCTATGTTTTCCTGCACCCATTTTAATGCCGCATGCTGATCGAGAAGGCCGTAGTTTCCTGAGGCACTATATTCTGCTTCCTCACTAAGTTCGGGGTGAGCAAAAAATCCGAAAATGTTAAGTCGGTAATTTACTGTTACTGCAACAATACCTTTTTGTGCCATGGCAGCGCCGTCATACCGTGGTTCAGACGCATCTCCGGCCACAAAACCACCGCCATAAAAGTAAACGAGTACGGGTAACTTTGCGGTGCCTCTTTTGGCCGGTGTCCATACATTAAGATAGAGGCAGTCTTCACTCTGGCTATTGCTACGGAATATCATATCATCAAATACCCTTGCCTGAACCGGAGAAGGACCAAAATTGGCAGTTTCTTTTACACCTTCCCAGGTTTCCAGCTCCTGCGGAGCCTTCCATCGTAATTCTCCCACCGGAGGTTGTGCAAAAGGAACGCCCAGATAAATTGAAAGATCTTTTTCAGCATCATAATAGCCTTCTATTTTACCTTTTTTAATTTCTATTTGTGCAGGTTTTCTGGTTTGGGAGTTGGAAGGGAAAGCAATGGAAAACACGAGCAAAAGCAGCAGTACATTTTTCATGGAAAGGAAAGTTTATCCACTAAATATACTGATAATATGATACAAAAAAGAGGCAGTCCAAAAATGACAATTATCGACCTGCTGATTAATTTCCTGTATTTGTGTAGAAAATTTTAGCTACACCAGAAAATAATTCTGCCAGTCTGGATAATCGATTTTTGGACTGCCTGCTATACTTTTATTGTGGTGGAGAATTAAACCACGATCTTCTTATCTCCTTTTACTCCTTTATAGTTACCACTAAGATCTTTCTTCTTCTTTTTCAGCTTGTTTTTAAACTTCGTTTTTTTCTCATTGATCCCATCGCTGTTAGTCTCCATGTACTTGTAAGCAAGATAGCCTACACCCGCTGCGGCTGCAATTCCCACGCCTATTACTCCACCTCTGGTTGCAAGGGTTTTTCCCACTTTAAAGGCTGTGGCTTTGGCAATGAGTTTTCCACCCATTGCTGCGAGATCGCCGCCTCTTGCTACTAATTTTTCTCCTGTTTTTATTACTGCGTCATTCATATTGATCTGATTTTAGATTTAGATTAGAATTATCTGTAATTTATGCTTTTCCTGTTGGTTTGATGAGTAATTCGTTGACGTTTACACTTTCGGGTTGCGATATTGCGTAAAAAACAGCGTCGGCTATGTTTTCTGTATCCAGTTTTGCTTCGCTATCGCCATATTCCTTATCATCCAGCAATTCCTGATCTGTAATATCGTCCCGAAGGTTGGTGGCAACCGTTCCCGGTTCTATCGCGGTGACGCGAATATTAAATTCCGGGGAAAGTTCCATCCGCATAGCTTTGGAAAGTGCAATAACTGCAGCTTTTGAAGCACCATAAACGGCACCGCCTTCAAAAATTTCTTTTCCGTCAACAGACGCTATGTTCACAATATGTCCGTTTTTCTGCTCCTTCATATGCGGAAGCACGGAATAGATACACCTGAGACAACCTTTTAAATTGACTTCTACTGTCTGCAGCCATTCATCCAAATGACGGTTTTTAAGATAGGTAAGCGGCATAACACCGGCAGAATTAACCAGAATGTCTATTCTGCCAAATTCTTTTACTACCTGCTTAAAACCGTGGGAGACGCTGTCTGTAAGACTTACGTCCATCTCCACGACCATGCTTTTTTTTCCGAGTTCCATTTGTAACTCTTTTAATTTATCTACACTCCGGCTCGCTAATGCCACGTGGCAGCCTTCAGTAGAGAGTTTTTTTGCAATGGCCATTCCTATTCCGCTGCTGGCTCCTGTTACTACTGCGACTTTATTACTAAGGTCCATTTTCTCTTCATTTCCCTAAATATCCAATTTTCCTGGTGGGAAAGGAGTTAAGAGGTTTGTAAATAACAAGAATTTAACGAGTTGAAAAGGTATGAAATGTGGCAATATGAAGGTTTGCTGATGTTTCTTTTGCCATGAATCCACGAATTTTTTTAGCATCCCGGCGCTTGCCTCCTGTATCCACCATTCAGAATTTAGTCCCCCTGAGCTTGTCGAAGGGATGTTAAAAAAGACAATTTTCGACCTGCAGCTTCAAAATTGTTTTACTTGATTCACCATGAATCCACTAATACCAGATAATATATGCCCCGGAAATAGTGGTCTGTTGTGAGTTGTGGAGGTTTCTTTATTTAAAATCTCTTTGCGTTCAGGATTTATAGTCCCCCTGAGCTTGTCGAAGGGATGTTAAATTGGTAATTATCAATCTTTAGATCAACATTTGATCTACCGGTTTATGAAAAGAAGCAGCTCTAAAATGGTAATTTTCGGTCTACAGTAAAACGGGCTTCGACAGGCTCAGCCTGACTCTCAACTGTTTTGTTCGGGATGTCACACAAAGCTTGTCGAAGTGTGGACTGGTTTCAGCAAATTTATATTATCTATTTTTTATTCAAATTAAGCAATAGGAGCCAACTCTAAAATGCCAATTTTCGACCTACAGTGAAAACGGGCTTCGACAGGCTCAGCCAGACTCTCAACTGTTTTGTTCGGGATGTCACACAAAGCTTGTCGAAGTTTATTCGATATCTCTTTGCGTTCAGGATTTATAGTCCCCCTGAGCTTGTCGAAGGGGAGTTAAATTGGTAATTATCCAGTCTTTAGATCAACATTTGATCTATTGGTTTATGAAAAAAAGCAGCTCTAAAATGCCAATTTTCGACCTACAGTGAAAACGGGCTTCGACAGGCTCAGCCTGACTCTCACTGTTTTGTTCGGGATGTCACACAAAGCTTGTCGAAGTTTATTCGATATCTTTTTGCGTTCAGAATTTAGTCCCCCTGAGCTTGTCGAAGGGATGTTAAATTAGAAAATTTCGGTCTTTAGATCAACATTTGATCTACCGGTTTATGAAAAGAAGCAGCCCTAACATGGTAATTTTCGACCTACAGTCTAACAGTCTAAGACCAATTTATTCCACCACGAATACACGAATTTCAAACAATTTTTTCTCAAAAATCTCCCGCAGATCGCGCAGATTTCCGCAGAAGTTATTCTGAAAACCGTTTCCACTTTTAAATTCTTACCTCTAATTTCTTCAAGTTGCTATAAGAACTGAAACGTTATAATATTCCAAAGAGCATTTTAGTGCAATTTATTTTCCTTCAGAAGTCTTATCTTAACAGGTAAACTAAAAAACCATAGATTATGAAATTTTCAAAATTATTATTCTTACTAACATTTGCAGTTTTTGCTTCCTGTAACTCCGGACCGGAGCGAAATGAGGAAATTCAGGAAGAAGAACCAGAAATTCAGGATGAGGTTACTGTAGAAAACGAGATAAACAATCCGGGAAATCTCATGGAGGACTGGGACAAGTATTGGGAAGATGACGAGAATGAGAGTAACAACGAAGCAGATTCGTTGCGGTTTAGGGAAAGCATTTCAGATGATGCTGTTTTACTTACCGGTGGGAAAAGGATTTCTACTGTTGATAGTATAACATCCTGGTTCGATACCAATGCAGCCACAATGAGAGGCCTTGCCAGGGAAGCGACTCTTGATGGCTCTGGTGAAACAATTAAATACCAGGCCGGGACTTTTTCTAATGTACAAACTATGCAGGAGGAAGGAACCTATACCATTATTTGGGAGCAGGAGAGTGGCGACAGCCAGTGGAAAATAAAACTGATTGACATTTCTTCTGCTGAAAATCCAAACTAGAATTAAGCAGCAATTCAATACTGAAGTTTTAATACTAATACTTAAAAAGGTTGATAAGTGGCTGTTCTAAAATGCCAATTATCGACCTTTTATTATTTTGAGTATAATTGCTGCGGAAGAAGAATGCGGAATTAATTAAGGGAGCGGTTAAACCGCGTCATCATCTTATAGGCGCATCGGAAGATTTTCTGCTTTTTTGATTTTTTTGAAGATCCGGAATTTATCATTTCTATTTTAATAAATTTTCCGCCCAGTTTATAAAAGCTTATTTCCTGCGGAAGAACAAGTGCTCCGGATTCATTGACTTTTATGCCACTGTGCTTCCTGAAAATAAAATCGCCCACACACTTTTTTATCAGATTTGAATTTTTTGAAGCATCTTCCATGACTGCATATTTTTTAATTAAAAGTGATATAATTTACAAAAAATAAATTGATGGTCGTAAAATTTTGATGGTTTTATATTTATAAGGAGGTTTTTTTATGGGTTTTATATACTGGTTTCTTTTAGTGATTTTTGCGCCTGCAAAACATGCCGTTCGTTGTGATAAATCATTACTCTAAAAGTATCTCCCAATTTCAATTTTAGGAAACTTGAGATGCTAATGGAAGTCTTTGTTTTATTAAGGCTAACATTTCTGGCGCTGTCCAGGAGTTCCAACAGCTTCTTTTGCTGAACAATAAATTCTTCAATGGTTCTCTTGTCAAGCTTGCTGCCGGCGGGATTTTTATTTTTAAAGGTTTTTATCTTTTTCATGTTTTCTCCGGGCAGCATCATTTGGGCAAAGTAATTACCGATTCGGCCGGATTTGAACTTATCTTCAGCAGCGTGAGAACTTCGGTTGATCCGCTTTTCTATCTCGGGCAAATAGAAGTCTCCGTAAAGGTTAAGGTGTTTCAAACATTCTAACGCACTCCAGGACCCGATGTTCTCCTTATGATTTAATTTTTCCAATGGAAGCATCATTAGTTGTTCTGCTTTTTGGAGATTATCACGGGTTCGCTCACTCAAATCAGCAATGAGGTCTTCAGAAGATGATTTCATATTATATATTTTAAAAACAAATATCGAAGCTTTTGTAAACGCAAACCTTGATCTGAATCAAGACTTTTTAATTCTTGAAAATGTTTCCGGAGTCATTCTTAAATAGGAAGCGATATAGCGACCGGGAATTTCCTGAAAGAGCCGCGGACTTCTTTGCAGGACCCTTTGATATCTTTCGGAAGGGGAGGAAGTAAGCAGGTCTCTTTCTCTTTCCATTTGCTGAAAAACCAGTTGCTCCAGGATTACGTGCCATAGTTTCAGGTTTTCGGAATTGCTGAAAATGAAGTCTTTATATTTCCTTTTTTTGATCATTTTTACCCGCGTCTTCTTCAAGGCCTGGATATAAAGATCTGAAGGTTGTTCACTAATGAAGCTATCGAGCGCGGCCACAAAATTGCCCTCGTATGCAAAACGAATAGTATGCTCCTCTTCCTCGTCAATTATGAAAATCCGCAGGCTACCTTCAGAGACATAATAAAGTTTGGTGTCTGTACTTCCGCCTACTTTAAGATATTCATTTCGGGAAAGTTCGGCTTCCGCATCCCATAAATTTTTAGCATCTATTTTCTGTCTTAGCAGCTTCAGTGGATCCATAAGTTTGAATGTTCTTTCCTATTTTTTTTAAGTTGACTATTTACTGTCCTGCAAGGTCTTTTTTGACCTTGTAGGTCTGATTGAAAATGGAATTTTCCATATAAAATAGACGAATTTTAATTATACCTACGAGGTTTCAGAAACCTCGCAGGATTTTGTAATGTAATGTCACGTCGAGCGCAGTCGGGATGCTCTATAATTACAGTTTTCTCCTGGTTTTTATCCATGCCGGAAAAATCCAATTTAATCAATAGCAATAAGCAGTTGGCAATAAACAATAGATAATGAACAATGAACATTTTTCCTATCTTCGTTACTTCATCTAAACTTTCAGGAATGTTTAAAAAGGTAATTACTGCGTTACTACTGGGCCTCGTGCTTACAGGGTGTAAAGACGAAAATACTAATCAGGAAGATATAGCTATGGCGGCCGGTGCAAAACTGGATACCATCCTGAATAATTATTACGAAGACGGACTGCGGCTGAATCCAATTTCAGCAACCACTTCAGGGGATATGCGCTATAACGATCGTTTTCCGAATTCACTTTCAGATGATTATCACGACAGTTTGCGTGATTATTACACGACCTACAGGGATAAAGTGCAGGCAATTGACGATGCAAATCTTGCAGAAAGTGAAAAAATGAGCAGGGAGATCCTGTTGTGGGAGACAGAGATAAATCTTGAAGGGCTGGAGTTCGAAAAGAATAAGTATATGCCTATCGACCAGATGTGGTCGGTTAACCTTTTTATGGGGCAGCTCGCCAGTGGCATGGGAGCGCAGCCGTTTAATACGGTAGCAGATTACCGAAACTGGCTTAAGCGTGTGGACGGTTATCTTACCTGGATGACTTCTGCGGAAGAAAGAATGCGCGAAGGAATGGCCAAAGGATATGTCCTGCCGGTTTCCCTGATCACGAAGGTGATTCCGCAGTTCGCTTCTATGGCTGAAGGTAATGCTGAAAATCACCTGTTCTTTGGACCGGTGAACAATTTCCCTGAAAATTTTTCTGAAGAGGAGAAAACGCAGTTGACGGAAGAATACAGGCAGATGATTGAAGAAAAAGTGATTCCTGCGTATAAAAAAATGCACGATTTTATGACAGAGGATTATCTTCCGGAAGGTCGTGAAAGTAGCGGAATTGCTGATATTCCCGGCGGTGAGAAATTCTACAGGCACCAGATCAAACTTTATGCTACCACGAACATGACTGCGGAAGAAATTCATCAACTCGGGCTGCAGGAAGTGGAGCGTATCTCGGAGGAAATGATCGAGGTGAAGGAGCAGGTAGGTTTTGAAGGTAGCCTGAAGAAATTTTTCAATTATGTGCGGGAAAATAAGGAGCTGATGCCATATAGTTCTCCGGAAGAAGTGATTGCGAATTTTGAAGACATTCACCAGCGAATGCAGCCGAACCTGAACAAGCTTTTTAATGTAAAGCCAAAAACAGCTTTTGAAGTGCGAAGGACTGAAGAATTCCGTGAGAGTTCTGCCAGTGCCGAATATAATCCAGGCTCTCTGGACGGCACCCGTCCCGGAATATTTTATGTTCCTGTTCCCGATGCTGCTGCGTACAATGTGTACAGCGACGAATCTTTGTTTCTGCATGAGGCGATCCCGGGGCATCACTACCAGATTTCTTTAACCCAGGAAAATGAAGATTTGCCGGATTTCCGGAAAACCCTTTGGTACAGCGGCTATGGTGAAGGTTGGGCGCTTTATTCTGAATCCCTTGGAAAAGAATTGGGACTTTATACAGATCCTTATCAATATTTTGGAATGCTTGGCGCAGAAATGCACCGTGCGGTAAGGCTGGTGGTAGACACGGGTCCGCACAGCAAAGGCTGGACCAGGGAAGAGGCGATACAATATTCGCTGGATAACGAAGCCGAATCTGAAGCCAGTGTGATTTCAGAAATTGAAAGGTATATGGCCAATCCCGGCCAGGCGCTTTCTTATAAGATCGGTCAGCTTAAGATACAGGAATTGCGTGATAAAGCCCGTACAGCATTGGGAGACCAGTTTGATATCAGAGAGTATCATAGCAAAGTACTGGAAACCGGAGCCGTACCTCTACAGTTATTGGAAAATAAAATTGACCGGTGGGTGGAAGAAGCTCAGGCTGAAGGAAGTCAGGAATAGAGGATCCAAAAATTGGCATTTTTGAAGCCTCTCTAAAAAGTTACTTTCCTTGTACTTGATTTACATATCCTATGAAATTCTCAAGAGAAAAAATCTGTTCTCGAAACTCTTCAGGGAATGTGAATTTATTTTGTTTGGGTACAACCAAGCGGACGCCCTGATCCGTCATTTCCCGCAATTGATTTTTGCTAACTCCTTGTTGAAGGGTGAATAAATGTTTTGTCCGGATTCTATCTGCCTCGCTCGTTATCTGGCGCCATCGATCTTTACATGTTGTTTTTGCACCCAGAAAAATCAATTTATTTTCATCAAATTTAGGATTATCGTAAGCTTCTTTTCCAGGAAAAATGAAATCAGGGATTTTTTTTCCTTCTGTTATTACCTGAGTTTCGTATGTGACTTCGAATGCTCTGAAAATTTCGTCAAGATGATGTTCCAAGGATCTTCCCGCTCTGCTCTTTCTTCTGTTAAGAATTTGATTAGCCGTTTTTACCAACTGCTCTACATCCTGAAATGGTGTTTGAATTAAATGCGAATAGCGACTATTTTCGACCATTCGGAATAGCTGGAACTCAGCGTTTACCCATTCTAGGATTTGTTTGTCAGGATTCCTGCGAATGCCTGCTGCTGTAAGGTTGTTAGCTGTGTTGTAACACCTCCGGGCTTGCAGAGCCATTTGGACTGTTGGAGGAAAATCTACTTTCAGATTATCAATAAAACGGTTGAAACATTCTAGAAGTATGTTTTCTGCTGTTTCTGCAAACTGTGAAGGAATAATTTGATTCGTATTATTAGCTGAGATGTTGACAGCAGTAAAAAATTCTTCCATTTCGTCATCTGTCTGCAAAACAAATCCTTCGTAATAATCATTAGCCTTTTTGCAAAGAATAAGTAAATCACCCACATTATCTTCAGATAGAAAAGGAAAGCCTTTCTGAAACCTAGTGATACGATATTCATTCCTGGTTCCTACACCATAGTAGATAAACCGGCTTTGAGTCTCAAAGTTGTCTTGCCAATTAATGGTGACGAATTTTTCCTTATTGCTTCCCTTTTGCCCTTCTTCATCAAAAAGAAGAGACCACGCATTCTTTGCTATATGGAAGCCGGATTGATGTCCGCCGGTGGCCCCAGTATCATTTGGTGTAATAAATTTAGAGTATGCTATTTGCGACTCCTGTACAGCCTGAATGGCTTTTTGTAGAATTTCCTGCATTTATTTTTTCCAATTCTTTAATAATATTTGCTCCCACTGCCTGCATAAGGGGTACAACTACAGAGTTTCCGAACTGTCTATAACCTTGGTTATTCGATACGGGAATTAAGAATGAATCTGGATATCCTTGTAGCCTTGCACATTCTCTTGGAGTAAGTCTTCTAGGATTTCTTCTTTCCTGAGGGATAAGAATTTCAGAACCATCTTTGTAATATCTTGCGCTCAAGGTTCTTGTAATTCCATCCATACTGGCCATGCCAAATCCGAAACCGTTACCTTTTGCCTTGTGTTTTGCCGCGTAGTCCTGTAAATACTTCCATAATTTATCAGAAAGTGTGTATTTTTCTTCTACTTTTTCTTCAAGGATATCTTCAAGAGCAAAAGGGATTTCTTCTCGTTCCGGAAATTGAAACTCCTCCTTACCTCCGAAGATATCTCTTCGAAAACCAACTATAATAATTCTCTCCCTGTGTTGAGGAACATAGTACTTGCCATCCAGTACCTTGTAATGGATGTTGTATCCTAATTCTTTAAGAGCTTCTCTAATCACTATAAAAGTCTTCCCCTTGTCATGAGAAACTAAATTTTTTACGTTCTCAAGAAGAAAAGCTTTAGGCTTCTTTTTTTTCAATATCCTGACGACATCAAAAAAAAGTGTACCCTGAGTTTCATCTAGAAATCCGTGCTTCCTCCCAAGAGCATTTTTTTTAGAAACTCCGGCAATGGAAAATGGTTGACACGGGAAACCGGCTACCAGAACTTCATGATCTGGTATATTAGCCTCATCAATTTTTGTAATGTCACCAAAAGGAACTTCTCCGAAATTTGCCTCATATGTTTTTTGAGCAAAATGATTCCATTCACTGGTGAAAACGCATTTTCCTCCTAAATTCTGAAGGGAAAGTCTAAAACCTCCTATTCCTGCAAAAAGATCTATGAATTTAAATTTTGGTTTCTCAGGAGGGGGAAAAGGTACATCCCATTCTATAGGGAAGCTTAATTGATCTGGATCTTTGTCTTTAAGAATATTTTCCTCGCCTAAATTTTGGAGATATTCCTTTGCAGGATTTGAATAGTATTTAGCAGATCCATTTTTATCTGCATGTAAAAAGTGGGTCAAATAAGCCAATTCCATTTGTTCTGGCTTAGAAACCTTAATATCTAATTTGCTTCTCAATTCGGAATATTTCTGCATGCTTCCCTCTCAATTTTATCAGTGGCAAAATACAAAGTTTCGTTTCTAATAAATGATTTTCATTTCAGATAATTTCAAAAACTTTCTAACAGACACCATCGGTTATCTTTTTCAGTAAGTTTTCTAACGTGTTATTTATTTTTTCTGATTTTAAGTCACATTCATAAATTTGAATAATTTTCCATCCTAGATCTTTTAATTTTCCTTCATTCTCCTGATCCTTGTTCTTTGTCTTTTCTATTTTCTCTGTCCACCATTCGGTTCGGGTCTTAGGAATTTTGAAGTATTTACAGTCTTCATGTCCATGCCAGAAGCATCCGTGAACCATAATTATAGTTTTATATTTAGGCAAGACAATGTCTGGCTTTCCTGGAAGTTTTTTTTCGTGAAGTTTATATCTGAATCCGTTCGAATGAAGAAATTTCCTAACCAGCATTTCGGGTTTGGTATCTTTGCCTTTAATTTGGCTCATGTTATAGCTTCGGGTTTTTTTATCGTGTACATCCGCCATGCAAAGAATCCTGCAAAATTCTTTCCAAACTGCAGGAATTTGTAATGTATAAAGGTACCGAAGCGAAATTTATTTAAGATATTATTTGTAGTTATTCTGCTGGAAATTAGTTACTTATTTATATTTTATCAGTATCTTTAAGAAGATAAAATAAAAAATGTTAAGTTGTGGAAAAGTTTCTTGTATTTGGAAAAAGAGCAACTAATGCTCTATGGGAGGATGAAAGTGATCTTGATGCTGTTGTAGAGGCTATTGATGATTTGGAAGCAGAGCTTTGCAAATTTGATCCTCAAACTACTCCAGTGCATGAGATACTGAATATGTATAGTCAATGGACTGACTATTCTTATTTAACTCCTGAACAGTATACGTCCATAAATGAGCGGTTATAGCATTTACCTTTTTTATTTAATCAGGGAATAAGAGATTTAGTTTTTATTCTTCCGCTAATGAAGGTCATCATCTCGTAAGCTTTTTCCAGTGCTTCTTCCTTATTAGCTGCATGCGCTGAGTATGCGCCATCTTCAAAACCGATTTTTGTAAATGTTCCGCTTAGTTGCTGAAAATTTATTTCGTAAGGAGGAGTAAAGTTTCCCATTCTATCTACGCTAACGCTAAATTGATTTTCTGCATCTTCAAAAATGAAGTTGCCTTCGTATTGCTCCACCATTTGCCAGTTTTCGGGTATATTTTTCATTTTTTAAAAGGATTAAAACCGATATAATTTACGATTTAATCCTGAAATCCTTTAAAAAAAACATTATCCGTTTGCATTTTTTTCAGTAGCTCTTTTTCCCGCCGCACTATCATAGCTAAAAAAGAAATTGATCCAGATATTTCTTGAAAGCCGCATTATTATGGGTCCAAAAACAACAAGGGTAGCTACGATTACAAGGAATGCAGTAAGGGGTGTGCTGCCAAAGAAAAAGTAGGAAATAATAAATGCTGCCACGGCAAACGCGACTCCCACGGCATAGCTTACATACATGGCGCCAAAGAAAAATGAAGGTTCGATCTTGTACTTAGTGCCGCAATTGGAACAGCGCTCGGGCATTTTAAAGATGCTGCTCAATTTGTATGGATTCGGTTCTTTATAAATGCTTTCTTCCTGGCATACGGGACAGGTTCCGGTAAGTATGCTGTACAGTTTTGTTCCCTTTAAAAATTTCATCTGAAGTCGGTTTTTGCAAAATAGTCTGCTGAGGTGAATGCCTAAAAATTCACATTATCGCAAAAAGCATTTAAGCGCCTCAATATCATTTTTTTTGCTTCACAAATTTAATCATCTTTGCAAAAATTAATCAATTTTCATGCTTAACATTCATAATCTTTCCGTTTCGTTTAACGGAGAATATCTTTTTGAAGAAATAACTTTTCGTTTAGGTGCCGGGGATCGTGTAGGTCTTATCGGGAAGAACGGTGCGGGAAAATCTACGATGCTTCGTATAATTTCCGGAGAACAGGAGTACGACACGGGTAGTATTGCAAAAGATAAGGAGCTGAGAATTGGCTTTTTAAAGCAGGATATCGATTTTGTAAGGGGCCGTACCGTGCTTCAGGAAGCGCAACAGGCTTTTGAAGAAATCAAGAAACTGGAAAAGCAGATCGATCATATTAACGAGCAACTTGCAACAAGAACAGATTATGAGAGTGAATCTTATACGCAGCTTATCCAGGATCTTAGCGAAATAACGCATCAATATGAGATTATTGGAGGTTATAACTATGAAGGTGAAACCGAAAAGGTACTGCTGGGTCTCGGATTTAAACGTGAAGACTTCGGGAAACTCACTGATACTTTTTCGGGAGGATGGAGAATGCGTATTGAACTGGCAAAACTTCTGCTTCAGAGTAACGATATTTTGCTTCTGGATGAGCCTACCAACCACCTGGATATTGAAAGTATTATCTGGCTGGAATCTTTTCTGAATAATTATGCCGGGTGTGTGATCCTGGTTTCTCACGATAAAATGTTCCTGGACAATGTTACCAACCGTACCATTGAAATAAGCCTGGGTCAGATCTATGATTTCAAGAAGCCTTATTCAGAATTTATGGAGCTAAGGGGAGAGCTTCGGGATCAGCAACTGGCTGCCCAAAAGAATCAGCAGAAAGAAATTGAGCAAACGGAAAAACTGATAGATAAATTCCGCGCTAAAGCTTCTAAAGCTTCGATGGCGCAATCGCTGATCAAAAAACTTGATAAAATAAATCGTATTGAAGTTGATGAGGATGACAATGCGGTAATGAATATTACCTTCCCTGTTTCTGTACAACCGGGAAAAGTTGTGGTGGAAGCAGAACACGTAGGGAAATCTTACGGTGATAAAAAGGTGCTGGAAGATATTAACCTGTTGATCGAGCGGGGAAGCAAAATTGCCTATGTTGGCCAAAACGGACAGGGGAAAACAACTCTTGCCAAAATGATCATCGACGAAATTCCATATACCGGTAATCTTAAACTGGGACATAACGTACAGCTTGGATATTTCGCCCAGAACCAGGCAGATTACCTGGATGGGGAGAAGACAGTGCACGAGATTATGATTGATTCTGCAAACGAGAAGAACCGAAGTAAGGTGCGTGATATGCTGGGTTCATTTTTATTCCGTGGAGATGAAGTAGATAAGAAAGTGAAAGTTCTTTCCGGTGGTGAGCGTAACCGGCTTGCCTTATGTAAATTATTACTGCAGCCTTTTAACGTGCTGGTAATGGATGAGCCCACCAACCACCTCGATATAAAATCCAAGAATGTTTTAAAGGAGGCGTTAAAGAAATTTGAAGGAACGCTTATTCTTGTTTCACACGACCGGGATTTTCTGCAGGGATTAACGTCAAGAGTTTATGAGTTTAAAAACAGGAATGTAAAAGAGTATCTTGGGGATATCGATTATTACCTGGAGCAACGGCAGTTTGAGGATATGCGTGCTGTAGAGAAGCGGGAGAAGCAAAAAGCGGCAGTCCAGGATAAAGCTGAAGCTTCGCCTAAACAATCTTACGAAGATCAGAAAAAGCTAAAATCACTGAATAACAGGCTGAGTAAGGCAGAAGCCAGTATTACAAAGCTTGAAAAAGAGCTAAAGGAAAAAGATGTGGCACTTGCCTCCAATTATGAAAAAACAATGGAGCAGCCGGAATTTCTTAAGAAGTACAATTCAAAAAAAATGGAACTTGAGAAATTCATGAAGGAATGGGAGAAAATTCAGCAGGAACTGGACAGGTATAACTAGCATTATTAAATTTTTTTTGACTTCAATTAAACTAATTCGGTTTTTTTAAGTCCTAGTATTGAATTATGGACAAACGTAAAATTATTCTCTCGGTATTAGGACTGGTTCTAATAGTTCTATCTTTTTTTGGGGCAAAGGCAATTATTGCCAGTAATGTGCAGGAAACACCGCCTGTTTCAAAAGTTGTAAAAAAGGTTTTTGTTGATACTGTTCAAAACCGGACGGTGCCAATTGTAGTTCCCGCCAACGGAAGTGTGACGGCCTTGCAAAGATTCGAATTATATTCAGAAGTACAGGGAATCTTCCTGAGCAGCAGCAAAGAATTCAGACCCGGGCAAAAATATAGCCGGGGTCAGATTTTGCTCAATATCGACTCAGATGAATTTCAGGCCAGTGTGCAATCGGCAAAAAGTGATCTCTATAATAGCATAACGGCTATTATGCCCGATTTGCGTATGGATTATCCGGAGGTTTTTGAGAAATGGCAAACTTATCTCAACAATTTTGATATCCGCAAAACGGTTCCTCCTTTGCCGGAACTGGACACAGATAAAGAAAAATATTTTATTACAGGCCGCGGCATCATCTCTTCCTACTACGCTATTAAAAATCTCGAGGAAAGGCTACGGAAATACGCAATAGTCGCTCCTTTTAGCGGGGTGCTTACTGAAGCGCTGGTAAATGAGGGAACGTTAATCCGGCAGGGTCAGAAATTAGGTGAATTTATAGATCCATCTGTATACGAGCTGGAAGTAGCTATTGCCAAAAAATTCAGTGATTTGCTTCAGGAGGGAGCGAAAGTAGAACTACATAATCTTGATGGAACTCAGACCTATGAGGGTACTGTAAGCAGGATAAACAGCCGGGTAAACCAGGAAACACAAACAATCCAGGTTTTTATTCGCATTGAAGATGAAGATGTTAGCGAAGGAATGTACCTGGAAGCGAGACTGGATGCTAATGCCGAGGAGAATGCCATCGAAATACCGCGTGAACTTTTAGTAGATCGTTCCAAAGTCTTTGTTGTTAAGGATAGTGTGTTGGATCTTGTGGAAGTAAATCCTGTTTATTTCACAAATAATTCTGTTGTAGTAAAAGGGCTGGAGGACGGTGCCAGGTTGGTATCTGCATCTGTACCCGGAGCGTATTCAGGAATGTTGGTCACCATAGAAGAAGAATAGCTCCGGCAAAAATCCGATAGTCTTGAGAAAAGTAATAAGTTATTTTATTAAATATGAGGTTGCGGTAAATATCGTAATCTTCGCATTTGTCATTTTTGGGGTTGTTGGGGTCTTAAACATGAAATCCTCCTTTTTTCCGCTTCAGGATTCAAGGATTATAAACATAAATATAAATTATCCCGGATCAGCTCCGGAAGAGATTGAAGAAGGAATTATCCTTAAAATTGAGGATAACCTTAAAGGGCTGGACGGGATAGATCGTGTTACTTCTACCGCACGTGAAAGCGGAGGTTCTATTACTGTAGAAATTGAGCGTGACGAGAATATCGACGTTATGCTAAGCGAGGTGAAGAATGCGGTAGACAGGGTGCCTAATTTTCCCGGTGGCATGGAGCCTCTTGTCGTTGCCAAGGAGGAAAGGGTAAGGTCCACCATTAGCTTTGCTATTAGCGGCGAGAATATTCCGTTGGTTACCCTTAAAAGAATCAGCGAACAAATAGAAAATGATTTGCGCCGGCTGGACGGGGTTTCCCAAATCGAAATCTGGGGTTTCCCTGAAGAAGAAATTGAAATTGCAGTAAGTCAGAACGACTTGCTGGCTTACAATCTTACGTTTGAAGAGGTGGCGCAAACCGTTGCCAGTGCAAATATCCTCTCTACCGGCGGTACCATTAAAACCGATGCTGAAGATTATCTTATTCGTGCCAACAGCCGTGTATACTATGCAGATGCGCTTAATGATTTGGTGGTTCGATCTACATCTACAGGGCAGATTATAAGACTTGGAGATATTGCAACGGTAAGGGATCAATTTGCAGAAACTCCAAATGCCTCTTTTTTTAACGGAAACGTTGCCGTAAACGTTCAGGTAAGCAATACCAATAACGAAGACCTTCTCTCCACTGCAGAGCAGGTGAATGAATATGTAGAAACGTTTAATGAGAGAAACAGCAATATAAGACTGGATGTAGTTAGCGATTCTTCCATTACACTTGGCCAAAGAACACAATTACTGCTGGAAAACGGACTGGTGGGAATGTTGCTCGTGCTGTTTTTTCTTTCGCTTTTTCTAAATACCCGCCTGGCGTTTTGGGTTGCTTTTGGGTTACCTGTTGCCTTTTTGGGAATGTTTATTTTTGCAGGATCTCTGGGTGTAACAATTAACGTTCTTTCCTTATTTGGAATGATCATCGTGATTGGTATTCTTGTAGATGACGGGATAGTAATTTCAGAAAATATTTATCAGGAATACGAAAAAGGCAAGCCGCCAATCCAGGCAGCACTGGACGGAACAATGGAAGTGTTGCCTTCTATCCTTTCTGCTATAATTACTACTATTCTTGCTTTTTCAACCTTTATGTTTCTGGACAGCAGGATAGGTGAATTTTTTGCTGAAGTATCTACTGTGGTAATTCTTACTTTGGTGGTTTCCCTGGTGGAGGCACTTATTATTCTTCCCGCGCATATTGCTCATTCCAAAGCTTTAAGAAAGAATACAGAAGAAAAAAAGACCGGTATTGCGGGGCTTTTTCAAAAGATGCGGGTGATAAACCGTACCGGAGACAAAATTATGCAATATCTGCGTGATAAAATATACAGCCCTGTACTTGCTTTTGTGCTTAGGCAACAGATTCTCTCCTTCGGAATTTTAATGGCTGTCCTGATCCTTACCATAGGATCTATAGGAGGAGGCTGGATACGCGTCACCCTTTTTCCCAGTATTGCCAGTGACCAGGTAAATATTAGTCTGTTAATGCCGGAAGGTGTAAATCCTGCCCGTACAGATTCTATTATTTCTATGGTTGAAGCTGCCGCCTGGAGAGTAAATGAAGATTATTCTGAAAGACAATCTGGTGATAAACAGGTTGTCGAAAATATTATAAAAAGAGTAGGTCCTGGAAATAATAAAGCTTCTCTACAGGTAAATCTACTCCCAGGAGAGGAAAGGGATTTTGGTTCTCCGGAAATAACAAATTCCATTCGGGAAGAAGTAGGTCCTGTATACGGAGTCGAAAATTTAACTTTTGGATCTGGTGGTAATTTTGGTGGTTCCCCGGTTTCGGTTTCTCTTTTAGGTAATAACCTCGAGGAGCTTGAGGCTGCCAAGGAAGACCTGAAAGCCATTTTTGAAGATAATCCTTTGCTAAAAGATGTAACCGATAGTGATCCGGAAGGGATAAAAGAGATAAATGTGAAGCTTAAAGATAATGCTTATGCCCTGGGGCTTGATCTTGGTAACGTAATGCGACAGATCAGGAATGGTTTCTTTGGAGCCCAGGCGCAACGTTTCCAGCGGGGACAGGATGAAATAAGGGTGTGGGTGAGGTATAATCGCGAAAACCGTTCTTCTATAAATGACCTGGACGATATGCGTATCCTTACACCTTCAGGCGACCGGGTTCCTTTTGACGAAATAGCCAACTATGAAATTATTAGAGGAACAGAGTCCATTAGTCACCTTGAAGGACTTCGGGAAATAAGAGT
Source organism: Autumnicola lenta (assembly GCF_031846515.1). NCBI lineage: Bacteria > Pseudomonadati > Bacteroidota > Flavobacteriia > Flavobacteriales > Flavobacteriaceae > Autumnicola > Autumnicola lenta. The sequence goes on along the minus strand of NZ_JAVRHO010000004.1, from coordinate 74,543 downwards.
TAGTGCAGATATGGAAGATCCTAACGGCAGTTCTACCGAAATTCTGGCAGATATAAGGGAAAATGTAATGCCGGAGATCCTGGCTAATTATTCCAGTCTTACAGTTTCTTATGAAGGGCAAAACCGGGAAGCAGATAAACTTTCAAGTTCGGCTAAAGCAGTTCTTCCAATCATCTTGTTCCTTATTTATGCTACGATTGCCTTTACTTTCAGAAGTTATAGTCAACCCTTACTGTTAATGCTTATGATTCCATTTAGTGTTATTGGGGTGGCATGGGGGCACTGGTTACATGACTTCCCTATAAATGTTCTTTCCGCTCTGGGCATAATAGCGCTGGTGGGAATTATGGTAAACGATGGGCTGGTGCTGATAAGTAAATTCAATGGATTTATGAGGGAAGGCCTGCTGTTTAAAGATGCACTTTATGAAGCAGGACGGGCCAGGTTCAGGGCAATATTCTTAACGTCGCTAACCACAATTGCAGGGCTTGCACCTTTGCTTCTGGAAAAAAGCCGGCAGGCGCAGTTTCTGAAACCTATGGCTATTTCAATTTCTTATGGGATTGCTATTGCTACCGTCCTAACTCTCTTGCTTTTGCCTTTGCTATTGTCTATTAGTAATAATATTAAAATTGGAGGGAAGTGGCTTACCTCAGGAGAAAAACCAAAGGCTGAAGATATGGAGCGCTCTATTAAAGAACAAAAAGAAGAAAATGAGCATGAGGATAATAAGTAGCTGTATTTTTCTTTTAGTTATTGTACTTACCAGCCAGCTGACTGCACAGGTCCGGGATTCGGTATTGACCAAGGAAGAGGTTATAACCCGTGCGCTGGAAAGTAACTACGGAATCAAAATTGCAAATAATCAGGTAGAAATTGCGGAAAACAACCAGAGTATCCTCAACTCCGGTTACCTTCCATCTCTGGCAGGAGTTGCCGGGGCAAATTATGATCTTAATAACCGGACCACAGAACCCGAGAATGGAGATATTTTAGAACAGAGAGGAATTGAAAGTAATAGATATAATGCTGCTGTAAATCTTAATTATACCCTTTTTGATGGCCTTGGCCGGTATTATAATTACAAAAGCCTGAAAGAACAGTATAACCTGTCACAACTTGAAGCGCGGGAGACAATAGAGAATACCATGCTTCAATTATTAAGCATATATTACGAAGTAGCCCGGTTAACAGAAAATATTCAGGTTTTGGAAGAAACCCTGCAAATATCAAAAGAACGAAAAATAAGAGCGCAGTATCAATTTGATTATGGGCAAAGCAATAATCTTGCGGTACTCAACGCACGTGTAGATGTGAATAATGACAGTGTAATCCTTATTGATACAAGGCAGCAGCTTGCCAACTCCAAAAGAGATCTAAATGTGCTCTTAAACAGAGAGATTTCTGCAATTGGTTTTGCCGTGGACACTACTGTAAATTTTCTTCCTGGACTACGACTGGAAAGTTTTATAGAAAATGCGGAGGCAAACAATGTTTCCTTACTTCAGATCGAAAGAAATATCACTATAAGTGAATATGATATCAAAATAAGTAGATCCAGATATTTACCCGCTATTGGTTTGAGTGGCTCTTATGGCTGGAATAGAAACCGTAGTGCAGCGACGGCATTTTTTCCTGGTTCTACTACTATTACAGACGGACTCTCTGCCGGGGTAAGTTTAAGTTGGGATATTTTTGACGGGGGTCAAACTTTTGTGCAGGTGCAAAATGCAAAGATTAATTATGAAAATCAGGAATTACTTAAGGAGCAGATAGAACTTGAAGTAAAACGAGACATTGCAAATGCGCTTAATAACTTTGAAAATAAGTATTTCATTTATAAGATTCAGGAGGAGAACGTGTCCACTAATCTTGATAATTTTGAACGATCCCGGGAAGAATTTAGCCTGGGCCAGATAACTTCTATAGAGTTCCGGCAGGCGCAAATAAATCTTCTTAACGCAAGAACAAGCCTGAATTTAGCTAAATATGATGCCAAACTCGCCGAATTGCAGTTACTGCAGCTCACGGGTCAGTTGCTTAACGTGGAACTGTAAAGAAAAGGAGAGAGATATGTACGAACATTACTTTCAGTGTCCCTACTGCTGGGAAGAAATTTCTGTTTTGCTGGATCCTTCGATGAGGAGGCAGACCTATATAGAAGACTGTGAGATATGTTGCAATCCCCTTGAAATAACCGTGAGTTTCGAGTCAAATGAAATAACAGAGTTTGATGCGCAAAGTATTGAGCAGTAAACAAGATATTATTTAAGAAATAGCTCTAAAAGTATGTCGGATTTTTTTCTAAATTAGGGTCTTAACTTTATGAAACTATGGTCTCGACTTTTGAATTTGCTGAAAATGTTATTGGAGTAACAATAAATTCAGATATTGATGATGAGCTAATGAAGAATTTGGTGTCGATGGTTTCCGAGAGAATGGAAGAACATGATAAAGTAAGCTTGTTTTGTGAACTAAAAGCAGGAAACGAATTATCCTTTACAGCTTTTCTAAGGAATTTAGGCTTTAATGTGAGTCACAGGGGGGAGTTTTATAAAATCGCAGTCGTTACAGATGAGTCATGGATAAAGAATGCCTTTGAATTTAAGGACCTGATAGCGGCAGCAGATATTACAATTTACGACAATGAAAACAGGCTGGAAGCACTTAGCTGGATTACTCAATAATTTTTTTATTTTTTCTTTGTGAAAGTTGAAATCAGTTGTATATTTGCAGTCCAATATCGCGGATAGCAAAGCATGCTTCGGCTGGCTTAACAGAAAGTTCGCTCATCGGGATTATAACCCGAAAGTTCTTATAAAAATTTATTGGAATATTATATCGCGGGATAGAGCAGTAGGTAGCTCGTCGGGCTCATAACCCGAAGGTCACTGGTTCGAGTCCAGTTCCCGCTACTAGCAAAGACAAGGCTTCACAGAAATGTGAAGCCTTTTTTTATTTCTACTAGTACAGAATAGCGGATCAAGAGTAAATGGTGGATCAAGAACATTTTCTGGGTTTTTGGTTTTTAAGCAAATAATTTTTCGAGTCTATACAAGAAGAATTCTGTTTTTCTTGCTCCTCTTAATTGTGCTCTAAATGCTTTTATTTTTGCATTGAATGACTCGGCGGAAGCATTGGTGCTACGATTTTTAAAATTATGGAGTGGTAATTAGAATAGATGCTGTTTGCTACCGTGTTGAAGCTTTTAAATCCGGACTCTTCTACTTGTCTGTACCAATGCGCCAGTTTTGTATAGGCTACACCTTTGTCGATTGCCTTATTGAATATATTCCTCAGTCCATCTACTAGATTGTAGGCTTTTTCTATGTCAGGATATTTGGTAAATAAAATAGCAGCTCTTTCCTTTTGACTATTGGTCCACTTGTCTCTCAATTTATACAATAAATACCTGCTTCTGGCTAAAAGTTGTTTTCTGCTATCGCTCTCATTATTCAATTCCCCCACAACTTTTGAGAATGATCCCTTTTTCAGTCCAAGCGGTGCTGTAAAACGAAAAAACCCAAGACGTTTGTCTCGGGTTTTCAAGTGGTGCCTCCAGGAATCGAACCAGGGACACAAGGATTTTCAGTCCTTTGCTCTACCAACTGAGCTAAGGCACCAGTGCTTGTAAGCGGTGGCAAATATAATTTCATTTTTATTAACTCACAAAGGAAATATTAAAAAAATGCTTTTGTAATTTAGTAATTTCAAATTTTGCCTCATGAATTTAGTAGTAGATATTGGAAATACTTCGGTTAAAATGGCTGTTTTTCAAAAGAATAGCCTTTTAGATAAACGGATTTTTTCCCTGTCAGATTTTTTTAAAAATTTTCGAAAAATAAAAGATCAGTTTCCGGAAATTAAAGATTGCATGCTCTCCAGTGTAGTGAATACCATTTCTGAAGAAAAAAAAATACTTCAGCAAAGCACAAATCTTATTGAACTGACTCCGGCTTTATCACTGCCCTTTAAAAATAAATATGCTACTCCTTCTACTTTGGGGAAAGATAGAATTGCCCTGGTCGCCGCGGCTGTGGCAAAATTCCCCCAGAAGAACACATTGGTTGTTGATGCAGGGACTTGTGTGACTTTCGACTTTAAAAATAAAAAAGAAGAGTATTTAGGTGGTGCTATTTCTCCCGGTCTGGAAATGAGATTTAAGGCGCTGCACAAGTTTACGGCAAACTTGCCGTTATTAAAACCAGGAGAGAATTTGCAGTTAATCGGCACTTCTACAGAAGGGTCTATTAACTCTGGAGTGGTAAACGGACTGCTGCTGGAAATTGAAGGTGTAATGGCCTCGTATGCCACTGAATACAAAGATTTAACAATTATTTTAACAGGTGGAGATACTCAATTTTTGTCAATGCGGTTAAAAAATGGCATATTTGCCAATTCAAATTTTCTCCTGGAGGGATTGAACCACATTTTAGAATTTAATAAGACTCAATGATAAAACGATTTCTGGTAATCGTAGCTATTCTATCTACCGCCTTGACGGCTGCTCAGGAGAACATTGCTTCTCCATATTCATACTACGGCATAGGACTTACTAACTTTAAAGGAACTGTTGAAAACAGGGCTATGGGTGGGTTAAGTATTTTTTCTGATAGCATACATTTAAACCTTAGAAATCCCGCTTCATATGGTAGACTTCGACTTACAACATATAGTTTGGGTGCCAGTCATGAAAGGACTACCCTTAAGTCTGATGAAGCCGAGAGTGAAGCTGAAATTTCTTCTTTGGATTATTTAGGTATAGGAATTCCTGTTGGAAACAATTTAGGTTTTGGACTGGGTTTGGTGCCATACACCTCTGTGGGATATAGGGTCTTAGATGTGAATGAGGATGTTGCGAGTAGACTTAATGGACGGGGAGGGATGAATAAAGTTTTTCTTTCAGCCGGATATCAGTTTAATAAAAACTTTAGTATTGGTGTTGATGCCAACTATAACTTCGGAAATTTTCAAAACAGAAGAGTCGTCGTTCGTGAGGATATCCAGTATGGAACAAGGGATATACGTCGCTCAGATATTCAGGGGTTTAACTTTAACTTTGGATTAGATTATCAGGCCATGCTTTCAGATGACCTAAGATTGCATGTGGCGGGTACCTATGCTCCTGAAGTAAATCTTTCTTCAGAAAATTTCAGAGAGCTGGCTACGGTGGCTTTTATTCCTACAGGCGAAGCTATTGTAGAAGCAAGGAACCTCGATGTGGCTGATACAGAATTTGCTCTTCCGGGACAGTTTACTCTTGGCGGGGGGATTGGAGAACCCCGAAAATGGTTTATCGGTGGGGAATATAACAGCATTGGAAAAAGTTCTTTTCTTTTAAACAATTCAGATGATGCTGAATATATGGACGCCGCGCAGTACAGAGTTGGAGGGTATTATATTCCGCGTTATAACTCTTTTACCAGTTACCTTGGAAGGGCGGTATATCGTGGCGGTTTTAGATATGAAGAGACAGGGCTGCAGCTCAACAATCAAAGTATAAATGAGTTTGGCATATCTTTTGGAGTGGGATTACCTGTAGGAGCACAATTTTCCAATTTAAATCTGGGAATCGAGTATGGTCAGCGCGGTACAACAGATTCAGGATTAATACAGGAAAACTTTTTTAAGGTTTCAATAGGATTGTCTTTAAATGATAAGTGGTTTGAAAGAAGAAGATTTAATTAATCAAATACATAAAAAATGAAAACGAAATTTATAGCATTAGTCACTGGGGCGTTATTAGGTTCAGGCGTAATAAGTGCGCAGTCCAATGATTGTCCAACGATGGCTGCACTGGCGTATGATGATGCCAAAGCTAAAAATTATGACGCGGCTTACCAGCCTCTGCAAAATGTTAGGGAGAAATGTCCGGACTACAGTTTGGCAACATACCAATATCTTGAAAGGATTTTAGAAGATAAAATTAATAAAGCTGGAAGCGAGGCAGAAAAAGAACCTCTTATAGAAGAACTTGTTTCTGTATGGGAGCAGCGTCTTGAGCTTTATCCTGAACAAACAAGTAAAGGGAAAGTTTATGGTGATATTGCACAACTTAAGTACGATAATAAAATAGGTACTAAAGAAGAGTTGTATAACGCATATGATAAAGCATATACTGAGGATAGTGAGAATTTTACCAGTGCAAAAGGTCTTTATGCATATTTTGACCTGATGGTAGAAATGCAGGATGCAGGAGACAGAGAACTTCAGGATGTTTTTGACATTTACGATAGGGTAATGGCTAAAATAGAAGAAGAAGAGAATGATGCTGCTGAAAATTTAGCTCCGCTTCTTGAAAAGCAGGAGGCAGGTGAAGAGCTTACTTCTAAAGAAACAACGCAAATCAAGTATGCTGAAATTAACCTGAATAATTACAATATGGTTAAAAATGCACTTAATGCTAAGTTGGGAGCAAGGGCAGATTGTGATAACCTTATTCCTTTGTACAAGAAAGATTTCGAAGAAAGGAAATCAGATGTAGATTGGTTGCAGAATGCCAACGCCAGGTTGTCTGCTAAAGACTGTACAGAAGATCCGTTATTTTTCGAGGTTTCTGAAGCTTTACACCAGTTACAGCCTTCCGCAAATTCTGCTTTCTCATTAGGACAATTGGCAGAGGCTGATGGCGACAGAGCTAAAGCTCTTGAGTATTATAATGAAGCTGCAGAGTTAGAGGAAGATCCTAGTGATCAGGCAAGGATTTACTATAGAATTGCAAGCAACTATAAAGAAAGAGGAAGCTTTGGTCAGGCAAGAACTTATTATAGAAGAGCTTTGGAAGCAAGACCTTCTATGGGGACTGCTTACTTGCAAATCGCTAATATGATTGCTCAGAGTGCTAACAATTGTGGTGATACTCCTTTCAACAAAAGAGCGGTCTACTGGTTGGCTGCAGATTACGCTGCAAGGGCAGGTAGGGTAGATCCTTCTATCTCCAGTAATGCAAGCCAGGCAGCAGCAAGTTATAGAGGTAGAGCTCCCCAGAAGTCTGAAGTATTCCAGGCTGGTAGAAGTGCAGGAGAAGCGATACAAATAGGATGCTGGATTGGTGAGACAGTCCGTATCCCTCAGATGTAGAATGAAGTTTACATATAATCATATAATTTCAGGTATTGTCACGCTTATCGGCGTGACAATACTTTTTTCATGCCAGGGCAACTTGAATGAAGTCCGTGAAATGGACTTAGAGGGAGATTCGCCGCAGGCGGTTGCTGAAGGTTTAAATCTTAAGTTCACTGATTCTGGCAGGCTCGTTGCTATTTTGCGTAGTCCTAAAATGTTCGATTACACCAATAAAGAATTCCCTTACCGGGAATTTCCTGATGGGGTTGAAGTAGAGTTTTTTGATGAAGAGAATAAGAAGAACACTGTAAATTCCAATTATGGTATTATATATGAGGAAACGGGTTTAATTGATCTTAGGGGCAACGTAATTATTGTTACTAGTGATAGCACCCAGTTAGAAGCGAATCAGCTTTATTGGGATCAGAACAGGAGCTGGGTATTTACAGACAGGGCTAACACCATCAAATTCCCAAATGGTGCTGTAAACGAAGGACAGGGTTTTGATTCTAACCAAAATTTCGGTAATTTCCGTTCCAGGACAAACGTAGGAGTACAAATAATAGACGAAGAAGAGGATGAGTAAATACTTCAAATTTTTTGAATATGCATATTTAGCTTTTGCTGCATTCTTCATCTTTGAAACTATCAGGATATGGGATCTCGAAAGGGACAGAGCTTATATATTCATATTTTTCGCTCTAATTTCCATCTTCATGTTTTTCTTTAAAAGGCGCTTTAGAAAAAAGCTTAAGGACCGAAACAAATAATCTATATGAATATAGATGTTCTAATTATTGTTCTTTCCCTTGTATTTTCTGCTTTTTTCTCCGGAATGGAAATCGCGTACGTTTCCTCCAATAAGATTTTTATTGAAATTGAAAAACGTCAGAACGATTTTCTTGCTACGGTTCTGAAAAAGCTCACAAAAAAACCTTCCAAATTTATTGCTACCATGCTGGTAGGGAATAATATCGCACTTGTTGTCTACGGCTTTTTTATGGGTGATCTCTTAATGGAATGGCTTGTGGGAATGCGTCCAGTGGAGAATGATATACTAAGATATCTCATTGTAGATTTAAGCCTTTTTACCCAAACGGTAATATCTACCTTGGTTATTTTGCTAACTGCGGAATTTCTTCCAAAGGTTTTCTTTCAGATTTATGCCAATTCCATGCTTAAGCTTTTTGCCGTACCGGCTTATTTCTTTTACCTGCTCTTTAGTTTTATTTCTTCTTTTGTCATATGGGTTTCAGACAAGGTGCTGAAGAGGTTTTTTAAAACTGAAGGGGACGAGGTTCAACTTGCTTTTACCAAGGTAGAGCTTGGAAATTTTATAAGTGAGCAGATGGAAACCGTAGAGGAGAATGAAGAAGTAGATTCCGAGATCCAGATTTTTCAGAATGCCTTAGAATTTTCTGAAATTAAAGCCCGCGAGGTAATGATTCCCAGGACAGAAATTATTGCGGTCGATCAAAAAGAAAACCCAGGGGATCTTATTAATAAATTTACAGAAACCGGTTTGTCCAAAATCCTGATTTATAACGAAACCATAGACGATATTATAGGCTACGTTCATTCATTCGAATTGTTCAAAAAGCCAACATCCATAAAATCTGTGCTTTTACCTGTTGTTTTTGTTCCGGAAACCATGTGGGTGAAAGATGTTCTTAACGTACTAATCAAAAAGCGAAAAAGCATAGCCGTTGTTATAGACGAATACGGTGGTACAAGCGGGATGATGACTGTAGAAGATATTGTCGAGGAACTTTTTGGGGAAATTGAGGATGAGCATGATTCCGCCATTCTAATTGAGGAAAAACTTGATGAAGATTATTACCGTTTCTCTGCAAGGACAGAAGTAGATTATGTAAATGAAGCTTACAAACTGGACATTCCGGTTGGTGAAAACTATGAAACCCTTGGGGGGTATATTGTAAATCATACTGAAGAAATTCCGCAGCAGGGAGAGGTTCTTAAAATTGAAAATTTTGAATTCCTGATCCTCGAAGTTTCCAATACAAAAATTGAGGTGGTAGAGGTAAAAGTCAAACCTGCTGACTAATTTTCTGCGAGTTAATATTTTGCTAATTATAAGTTTTATAATTAGGCTAAAAACACTATTTTCGCCCACTATATTTTGATAAAAAATTAATTACAAATGGCAGTATTAAATAAAATCAGACAGCGTTCTGTTTTCTTAATTATCATCATTGCTTTGGCTCTGTTCTCTTTTGTTTTGGCAGATGTTATACGTAATGGCGGATTGTCTTCACAGAAGTCACAAAACGTCATTGCTACAGTAAATGGAGAAGAAGTTAGTCGGGAAGAATTTGCACAGCAGGTAGAGGCCCTTCAGCGTAATACGAGAGGAAATGTAAGCGATATCCAGGCTGCTAACAGGGTTTGGGAGCTAAAACTTAGAGAGATCATTATTAAAGATCAACTGGAAGAGATAGGTTTAAGGGCTGAAGAAGATCAAATAACGCAGATGATCAGAGTTCAGATGGCAAATAATCCTAACTTCCAGAACGAAGCAGGAATGTTTGACGAGAACAGGTTGAAGGAATACGTGGCCAATATGAGAGCTACTTCTCCTCAGGCTTATGCTCAATGGCAGCAATACACTCAGAACATGGCAGCAACTGCCCGCCAGAATCTTTACTTTAACATGATAAGCGCAGGTGTTGGTGCAACAGTAACCGAAGCTGAGCAAGCTTACAGGTTAGAAAATGACAATATCGATCTTAGCTTCGTTCAGGTTCCATACACTTCCGTTCCAGATGATGAGGTGGAGGTTAGTAAATCTGAAATAAACGAATATGTAAAAAATCATCCGGCCAGATTTGAGACTGAAAAAGCTGTAAACCTTCAGTATGTATATTTTGAAGAAACTGCCTCTTCTGAAGATAAATCTGAAGCAAAGGAAGAAATCCAGTCTTTGATGCAGAACAGGGCAGAGTATAATTCTGCTTCAGGAGCAAATGATACCATTTCAGGATTTGGTGCTACAGAAGATGTTGAGGATTTTGTTAATCAATACTCAGATACTCCTTTTCAGGATCAGTTTCAGTTTAGAAGTGATCTTTCCGGAGAGCATGCAGAGCAGATTTTTAATCTTTCAGAAGGAGAAACCTATGGTCCTTACGAAGAAAATAATGCCTGGAAAATAACAAGAATGCTGGAAACCAGACAGATTCCTGATTCCGTAAAAGCCAGCCATATTTTAGTTACTTATGAGGGAGCGCAAATAGATCCTGAAGCTACTAGAACCAAAGCAGAAGCAGAAGCGCTTGCAGATAGCCTTGCTAATGTGGTAAGAAGAGATCAGTCAAAATTTGGAGATTTAGTTTCACAATTTTCTTCAGATCGTTCTAAAGAACAAAATGCGGGAGACTTGGGATGGTTTTCTCCGGGACAAATGATTCCCGCTTTTGAAGATTACGTTTTTGATAATGAAGAAGGTGATGTAGGTGTTGTGGAAACAGAATTGGGTTATCACGTTATTTCCATAGATGAGCAGACGGAAGAAGAGAAAGCAGTTAAAATTGCTACTGTGACAAAAGAAGTCGTTCCATCAGAAAGCTCCAGAAGTGACCTTTTTAACGAGGTGACAAAATTCCAGATTGCTGCAGCTGACGGCGATTTTACTGAACAGGCAAAAAGTGAAAACTATAATGTAAGGACAGTTCAACAAGTAAAAGCACTTGACGAAAATCTTCCCGGTGTTGGTCCTCAAAGAGGTGTAATACAATGGGCATTTGAAGAAGATGTGGAAGTGGGAGAGGTTAAACGTTTTGATACGCCTAATGGTTATGTTGTTGCACAATTAACTTCAAAAAAAGGTGCTGGATTAATGAGTGCCGAAGAAGCTTCTTCTACTGTTATTCCGATACTAACAAAGCGTAAAAAAGCTGAGATTATTAAAGAGGAAATTAGTGGTAATACGTTAGAGGCTATAGCTGAAAACCAAAATGTAATAGTTCAGACAGCCAACGCGGTTAATCTTAACAATCCTACATTGCCTGGTGCCGGTAGCGAACCAGAAGTGGTTGGTACTGCATTTGGGTTGGAAACCGGAAACCTTAGCGCACCTATCGCGGGAGATAAAGGAGTTTATGTGGTTGAAGTAACAGCTAAAAATGAAGCTCCGGCCTTAAACTCTTACAATGCTGTAGCACAACAGGAAACAATGCGTCGCCGTCAGGAAGCCAGTACAAGAGTTTTTGAAGCTCTAAAGAAAAATGCTGAGATTGAAGATAACAGGTCTAACTTCTACTAGAAGTTTCAGTTAAATAACATATGATATAAAAAAGTCTCCACTACGGAGACTTTTTTGTTTAATGTACGATAATTGCCATTTTGAAGTATTTACTTTTTCGGGTGAATTTTTGGCTAAATATTTTGGTATTAAGATTTGTAACCACCAATGCACGAATAATTATAACTAAGATTAATAGAACCGCAATCAGCTGTATGCCGATAATTGCCGATTTTGCAGGTGCATGCTGAAAGGCCAGTAAGATCAAGTTAAAGGCTCCTTCCCTTTTTTCAAGGGAAGGTGGCTTTATCAGCTTCGCTGATAAAGACGGAAGGGTAATAACATGCTGTGAAATCCAATTTCACTTCTAAATCGTATGAATTTTTAAATGAAATTTCCTGGGCGTGTGCGCTAAGGCAGGGCATCTTAGGCGATGCCTCGAAAATGGCAAATATGGTTACCTCAAGCTGTTCAGTGCTATACTTCTTGGTAAAGCTCAGACCAGCCAGGTTTTTAAAACCTGACTGGTCTTGTAGTTATTCTAAGATGAAGCCTCAAAAATGGCAATTATTAACGTATAAGAGTGAGTATATTGCTGCCTGATCCAGAGATTAGACCAAGGACCAACATTTTATCATTTAAAAGCAATTTTTCAGGCATTTCCTGTAGCGCAGGGTTCTTTACTTGAAAAATATCTACAATATAATATCTTCATAAGAAAAGATGGTGTTGTAACCCTTACTTCGGAAATACTCTTTTTCGTTTTCTCCTCCGGTGGCCATTACAAAATCACCGCCCCAGCCGCCAAGGCTTTTTATTTTACGCGGATAGTCATTAAACAGCTCCGTTTTCACCTTCGGAAGGTTTATTGCCTGAGAAATGAGCGTCTCATGAATTTCAATAAGCATTTCAAACTCTGCTAGACTTGTGCATTCAATAAATTGAAGGGTAATATTAGAAATTTTCTCAATTAGAACATTCAGGTTCTCCTGTGGCTGATTTTTATAGTGAGCAATGGCCTGCCTGCTGTTCTGTTTGTTGTTCAGATAAACAAAAAACAGGCCATCTTTAAAAGCAGGATGAAAATCGGCATTTAAGACCGTTCTTCCGGTTCCTGTTAATTGATAAGTCACAGGATTATTATTTTGCGCAGCAGCAATGTCGAATCCGCTGCCACCAAAAGTTTTTGCTAAAAGTTGGTATGCATCAATGTCGAACCATTGTGCAATATTATTTATGAGAGTAGAGGAGGTTCCCAAACCCCAATTTTGGTCAAAATTCAATTTCGTATCTACGTTATATCCCCTGTTTTCAGCAAATACTTCAGGATTTGAATGATACGCAGCCTGTAAAATCTGAATTAAGCGTTTAGCAACTTCAGAAGAAGCATTTTCTGAGATGCACTTTACTTCTCCGTTTTCAATCTTAAATTCTCCCTCAAACCATACTTTATCATCCTGGTCAAAGCTCTTCCAGTTTAGGATAGACACTTCACTTTCGTGAATTATAAGATCCTGAGAAAATTTCGTTGGGACAGTCAATGCTTTCGCTCCGTTTAAAACTGCATATTCGCCCGTGATGAGTAATTTACCGTTACTGTGGAATTTTTTCATTGTTTTCTGATTTTTTCGAGCTGATCTATCACGCTACTGTGCGAAACTTTATTTTTTCTGAAGAAATCTATAATAATTTCTTTTTCCTGCGGCGTTGCATGTTGTTGATTAAGAATATTCATAAGGTGCATCTTCATGTGCCCCTGTTGAATTCCTGTTGTTATTAAAGATTTAACCGCACCAAAATTCTGAGCCAGGCCTGCCACAGCAACAATTTTCATTAAATCTTCTGCGGAAGGTTTTTGAAGGATCTGAAGCGCTAATTTTACCAGGGGATGAAGGCTTGTAAGTCCGCCAACGGTGCCGAGGGCAAGGGGAATTTCCATCCAAAACCTGAAGATTCCGTTTTCAACTGAAGCATGGGTGAGACTGGTATATTCACCATCTTTTGAAGCGTAGGCATGAACTCCTGCTTCCACGGCTCTGAAATCATTTCCTGTAGCGAGTACAACTGCGTCGATCCCGTTCATGATTCCTTTGTTATGGGTGACAGCACGATGTTTTTCAACTTCAGCAATACGAATTGCTCTAAGAAACTTATCTGCGAATTCTTGACCGTCCAACTTGGGATCATCAGAAAGTTCATCCAGAGGGCAGGAAACTTCAGCTCTCACAAGACACTCCGGAACATAATTGGAAAGAATGCTCATCAGGATCTCGATATCTTTTTCTTCAGCAGTAAAATCTGAATAATTATGGGCTTCGTTCTGTAATACTTCAGCAAATTTTTCGAGACAGGAATTAATAAAGTTTGCACCCATAGAATCTCTCGTGTCGAAATTGCAGTGCAACTGATAATAGTTTTCGAGTTTTTCGGTTTTATCTCTAAGCTCCACCTCCAGAACACCGCCACCGCGCTTTTCCATATTTTTGGTGATAGGCTTTACCGCATCAAGCAATTGGGATTTTACTTCAGTAAAAAATCTTTGCAGTTTGCTAAAATCCCCTTTGTAAATAAAATGAACCTGGCCAATCTTCTTTGTGTTTAGCACCGTGGCTTTAAATCCGCCCCGGCTTCCCCAGAATTTGGCGGCTTTACTTGCTGCAGCAATTACCGAGCTTTCCTCAATGACCATGGGAATCGCGATTAGTCTGCCGTTAATTAAAAAATTGGGGGCAAGACCAAAAGGAAGGTAGAAATTGGATATAGTATTTTCTGTAAATTCATCATGTAACTGCTGGAGCTTATCCTCTCTGTTCCAATACTGCTTTAAGACTTTAACTGCCCCTGGATCATTATTTAGATAATTATTGCTAAGCCACTGAATCTTTTCTTCTTTGCTGAATTTGGAAAAACCGGCTACGGGTTCTGTCATTTTTGGGTTGATTTTTGAAAGTTCAAATATACAATTGTTATTTCTAGGAGTATAACCTGAAAGGCCAGGTAGATACAGCTTAAAAGCGAAATTTCCATTAACAGATTATTAGCATTTAACATATAAACGCTCCTTTTTTTGCTGAAAATTTAGTAAACTTGGCCTTTCGTAAAAATTATAAAAATTAATGAAGTTCCCTAAACTTGTTGCTACGTTTTTATTAATTGCAACCTCTTTTGTTCATGCCCAGGAAAAAGAGATCACCCTTGAAGAAATTTGGAATGGTACATTCCGGCAGGAGCGATTGCAGTCGCTGCAGTCCCTAAAAAATGGCAAGGAATACCTTGTGTTGAATAGCGATAGAAATGCGGAAAAGACTACTATAGATGTGTATAATTACAGTACCGGCGGGCAGGTTCGCACCATGCTGAATAGTGCAGATCTTCCTGAAATTTCCTCCTTTCAGGATTTCGAATTAAGTGAAGATGAGGGTAAAATCCTGATCAATACAGCTTCAGAGAAAATATACAGACGATCTTCCCGAGGGATCTACTATTTCTTCAATTTTCAAACTAAGGAATTAACAAAGTTAACCGATAAAATGGTTCAGGAGCCAACTTTTTCGCCAGATGCTTCCAAAATAGCATATGTTTTCGATAATAATATTTTTGTTTACGATATCGCTTCCGGAGAGGAAACACAGGTAACTTTTGATGGTGAGAAAAACAAGATTATAAATGGAGTGACCGATTGGGTTTATGAAGAAGAATTTGCTTTTGTAAAAGCTTTCCAGTGGAATCCTTCAGGTGAAAAAATAGCTTATATCAAGTTCGACGAATCTAAAGTTCCGGAATTCTCTATGGATATCTTTGGACAGAGCTTATATCCTTCAGAATATACTTTTAAATATCCCAAGGCAGGTGAAACGAATTCGCTGGTATCGCTGCACATGTACGATGTAGTTTCCGAAGAGAGTCAGGAAATAGATTTAAGTGAATATACCGATTTTTATATCCCAAGGATCAAGTGGAGTGCAGATCCAATGTTGCTAAGTGTACAGGTGATTAATCGCCACCAGAATGGTCTCGATCTTATCTTTGTAAATGCAGAAGATAACAGTAAAGAAGTGATCCTGAATGAAACTAACAAAGCTTATATAGACATTACCGATAACCTGACTTTTTTAGAGGATAACAGCTTTATCTGGACCAGTGAAAAAGATGGTTTTAATCATATTTATCATTACAATGATAAAGGATATTTGATTAATCAGGTAACTTCAGGAGACTGGGAAGTGACAAATTATTATGGCTTTGATCGCAAAAAGAAGAAAATTTTCTATCAAAGCACAGAAACAGGAAGTGTCAACAGGGCGGTATATTCTATAAATTCGAAGGGTAAAAGGAAAGAACTTTTAACTCCGGAAACAGGAACTAATAGTGCCGATTTTAGTGCTGATTTTACCTACTTTATTAATTCCTTCACTGATACTGAAACTCCCTATGTTTATACCTTACACCGTGCTAAGGATGGAAAACTCATCAGGGAAATAAAGGATAACAGCAAATTATTGGAACTGGAAGAAGCCTATAATTTTTCTCCAAAAGAACTTTCTGCGATTGAAGTCAATGGAAATGAGCTTAATATGTGGATGATCAAGCCTCAGGATTTTGATGAAAACAAGGAATATCCGCTTTTGATGTTTCAGTATTCCGGGCCGGGATCACAGTCGGTTTCCAATACTTATTTTAATTCCAACGATTACTGGTTTCAGTTACTGGCAGATGAAGGTTACATTATTGCTTGTGTAGATCCCCGCGGAACAGGTTATAAAGGTGCGGCATTTAAAAAAGTTACTCAGCATGAGCTAGGAAAATACGAAGTTGAAGACCAGATTGCAGCCGCACAAAAATTTGGAGCAATGGATTATATAGATGAAGACAGGATTGGGATCTGGGGCTGGAGTTATGGTGGCTTTATGTCTTCTAATGCACTGTTGCAGGGGAACAATACCTTTTCTATGGCCATTGCGGTTGCGCCGGTGACCAGCTGGAGATTTTATGACAGTATTTATACCGAAAGATATATGGCAACGCCACAAGAGAATCCTTCGGGTTACGACGATAATTCCCCGATAAATCACGTAGAAAAGCTGGAAGGGGATTATCTTTTGATCCATGGCGGTGGTGATGATAATGTTCACCTTCAGAATACAATGCGAATGGTAGAAGCTTTGATCCAGGCCAACAAGCAATTCGACTGGGCAATTTATCCGGACCGGGACCATGGTATCTATGGCGGGAACACCCGGCTTCATCTTTATACCAAGATGACAGATTTTATTAAGAATAAATTATAAAACCTAATACAAAAGGAATCACATGGAATTCAAATTTGGAGGTTCAGAACATAATCAACGTACAGTTTTAGGACATCCTGCGGGATTGTTCGTCCTGTTTTTTACAGAGATGTGGGAACGTTTTTCCTATTATGGAATGCGGGCTCTTTTGGTACTTTTCTTAACTGCCTCTCTCATGGAAGAAGGCTGGGGCTGGGAGCGACAAGATGCGCTTATCTTATATGGATGGTATATTGGCCTCGTATACGTCACGCCTATTTTTGGAGGTTTAATTGCAGATAAGCTCCTGGGGTACCGTAATGCGGTAGTATGGGGTGCGCTAGTAATGACTTTGGGACATGCATCCATGGCTCTGGAAGGTTTTACAGACAATTTTTTCTATTTGGGGCTGATACTTTTGATCCTCGGAAATGGATTGTTCAAACCAAATATTTCTTCTATTGTAGGGCAACTGTATAAGACAGACGACAAAGAAAAGGATGCTGGCTACACCATCTTTTATATGGGGATTAATGCCGGCGCATTTCTCGGAATTCTACTTTGTGGATACATTGGTGAAAACATTGGCTGGCACTGGGGTTTTGGTCTTGCGGGTGTCTTTATGTTCTTTGGAATGTTGCAGTTCTATTTTGGCCAGAAAATTTTTGGAGAGATTGGCTTAAAAACTACAAAGGAAATTGATTATGTAGATCAAAAGACAATTAAAGGTGAAGTGAAATCTGAAGGAGGAGGGAAATTTAAAAGTGAAGAGCCTGAGAAAAAAACTGAAGTTTCCGCTGGAGTAAAAGGAGACAGGATCCTCGTTATTTCTGTTTTTGCACTTTTCACCATCTTCTTTTGGTGGGCTTTTGAGCAGGCAGGTGGCTCCATGACCATTTTTGCTGCAGATTATACAGATAGGGTGCTGGTTGGTAGCGGTGCATATACGTTCAAAATAATTAATGCTATTATAACGATAGTTCCATTACTGGTAATAACCTATGTTCTGGGACTTCTTTTTAAACAGACCTTTGGCTCTTTTGCCAAGTCTAACACTTTCCTTGGTATTAGCTTCTTTATTATCTGGGGAATAGTAATTTATATTTTGTACAGAGAATTTATAGCAGATGCTTCAGAAGTTCCGGCCTCGTGGTTTTCTGTTTTAAACTCTTTGTTTATAATCCTTTTTGCTCCTTTGTTTTCAAAGATATGGGAGAGCAGATTTAATCCCACCGGTCCGGTGAAATTTGGAATCGGACTAATCCTATTAGGTGTGGGCTTTGGTGCTCTTGCATACGGGGCTTCTGGAATTCCGCAGGGAGCCCAGGTTGCTTCTGTAAGTATGATTTGGTTGATCCTGGCCTATTTCTTTCATACCATCGGGGAATTATGCGTTTCTCCGGTTGGATTATCTTATGTAAGTAAACTGTCGCCGCCAAAATTGGTGGGGCTAATGTTTGGGATCTGGTTTATGGCCAATTCTCTAGCTGGTATCCTTGGAGGTTATACAGGTGGCTATATTGATGCTATTTCTGAAGAATACTCATTATCTGTGTTCTTTCTCATTTTTACTTCAATTCCCATTTTGATGGGGTTAATAATGATAGCGATCAATAAATTTCTGGTAAAGAAGATGCACGGAATCAGATAGAATAAGATTCTATATATAACAGAAGCATTCTTATAATTTAGGAATGCTTCTTGCTTTGTTGAAGAAAAAAATAGAAATATGAAGCTTAAGATATTTACTTTCCTGATAATTGCCATTTTTGGTGCCGCTTCACAGGCGCAGGAAATTGAGTGGATGAGTATGAACGAGGCACTGGATGCACAAAAAGAAAACCCGAAGAGCATTTTTATGGATGCTTATACCAGTTGGTGCGGCCCTTGTAAGATGTTGGATAGTAATACGTTTTCCAATAAAGATCTTGCCCAATATGTGAATAAGCATTTTTATGCGGTTAAATTTAATGCCGAAGGTCCTGAAGAAATAGAATATAAGGACAGGGTTTTTAAAAATCCAAAATATGACGCAGAGCGTAGTGGGAGGAATAGTACCCATGAATTTGCCAGTGCAATGAGAATTTCAGGATATCCTACAATGGTGTTTTTTGATCAAAAAGGCGAAATGATTGCTCCTGTTGTTGGTTACCGGACTCCCGAACAATTAGAGATATTTCTGAAGTTATTTGCCGGTGATGAGTATAAAAAATTCACCAGTCAGGAGGACTTCACGGAGTACAGAGAGAATTTTAAAGGTGAATTTACAAACTGAAATAATTGCCCAATTGAACACCTAAATTTAGTTTTTGTCACCTTGAGCGGAGTCGAAAGGTCAAGCAAAAACGTCCCGACTGCGCTCGATGTAATAATTTTTACTACAAATTTATTAGTTAAGTGCTTTTCCGAACAAGCACTAAATCCAAAGATAATCAGAGACGGTTATTCCGGCTTTGATGAAACAATAAAAGCTCCCTTTTCACCTGTATAGTGGAAAGGGATTTTTTTATTTTCAGCGGTTTGTTTCCACTTTTCTACATAAGAACTGTAATTACTACCATCGGCGATAATTTGGTGAAGATTTAGTTCTGTAATTAATCTGTCGAGATTTAATTTTGGAGAGTTTGTCAGGAGTAAAATATTAGGTTCAAAATCCGGAATTTTATATACGGCTGCGCTATCCACAACCAGTAATTTTTTTCCTGAAAAGTTATAGATGCTTTGCATCTCATTTGAAGTCACAGTATTTGCTTTTGTGGCAACTTCATAATTCTTCAGAAATAGTTCTTTATCCGGTTGAATATTTTCAGAAGTATAAAGAGTCAGTATTTCGTTATTTCTGAAGCCCAAAACAGTTCCGCGACTTTTATGAAAAACTACAGCTTCAGCTTGTCGATAATTGTAGTTTTCGAAGAGGAGCCCGCACTGCAGAAAAATAACAGCAAATAAAAAGAAGCTCAAATTTTTGAAGTTCATTTTATGAATCAGCATAATTCCGGCAACAATCAGGAGATATGCCAGCACTGCAATTAATGCTGAAAACGTAATATCAGTGAGCACAAAGGCTTCCTGAGCAGCTACGACATCTACAAAAGAGTTCATTGCCGCAATACAACTTCCGTAGAAGTCCGCGAGGAAATCCGGAAGGGCATTAATCAGCGCCAGGAAAATGATCAGAATTCCAACTCCAAGGATAAATCCAATAAATGGAAGGAGCACGAGATTTGTCAAAAAGAACAGACCCGGAAATTGATGAAAATAATACAGGCTTAACGGCAAAACCCCAATTTGCGCTGCAATACTCACGCTAAGAATTTTCCAGAAGTAATCGGTGATTTTATATTTGGGCGAATAGAGGTTATCAAGTTTTGGCTGAATGGTGACAATTGCAAAAACTGCCAGATAACTAAGCTGAAAGCCCACCTGGAAAATGTAATACGGATTTATTAGTAGCAGTACCAAAAGTGACATAAACAGGGTGTTTATGGTGCTGGTTTTCCTTTTAAGCTGCATGCCAATTGCCAAAAACGAGAACATGGTCACCGCTCTAATTACCGAAGGGGACAAACCGGCTATAAAAGCAAATGCCCACAACAGGAGCACGATAATTGCCATTTTCAGGTACCTGCCTTTAGGGAAAAATTCCACCGGACGCAGGAGCCAGTTGAGAATAAGCAGAATGATTCCCACATGCAGGCCCGAAACTGCCAAAATATGGACTGCTCCGGCTGCAGCGTAGTTTTCATAGGTTTCTGCGGATATTTCCCTTCTATTACCCAGGATTAGCGCCTGGATAATTGCCATATCCTCAGGTTGGAAACTATGCGTTCTAAGGCTGGAAATACTTTTGTTTCGCCATTTCTCAGCGATGGCTTTAAAATGCCAATTTTCGTCCTTTAGTAACTCTATTTGCTGTTTAGAAATGTTCGTTTGCCGAAGAACACCCAGGTTCTTCATATATTCCCTGTAATTGAACTGGTGCGGATTGAGAGGCTGGTTTATTTCTTCCAAAGCAGCTGGAATCAGCAGTTTGTCGCCAACTTTAAGGTTCAATTCTGTTAAATCTTTGGAAATATTGATTAAAATTCTACCGGTGAGCTTTTTTCGGGTTAATGTTTCTTCTTCTGAAGTATTTTTATAAGCTTCAGAGGCTTCTGCAATGTATTTTTCGGCATAAAATCCGTCTTTTAGTCTTTCTGTAATGGTAACCTTAATAATGTCTTCAGAATTGACATTTTCAGAATAATGAATGTAGTGGTTTGGTTGATTTTTGGGCTCATGGAGGTGAACTGTGACCAATCCGATGGCGAAAAAGAGGAGATATGCTGTTATTCCGAAGAAAAAATCCTGAAATACATTTTTTGTAGCCCTGATGAAGGTGAAAATGAAGAAAAAAAGTACAGAACCAAAAATGACAATTATCGACCCACTGGAAAACTCAGCATAGAATCCAAATAAAATACCAAGCAGGAAAACCAGGCATAGCTTTATCAGCGTGACATTTAAGAATCTCAAGACACAGAAGAATTTACTTCTGAAGATATAGAAAAATTAAATTACCCGGCGCGCCATCACAAAATTATTATGCCAATAACTTTCTGAAAGTGAAGAAATTATTACTCCGCGTGAGCTTGTGGAGTGGATAAAAAGAATATGGTCCGGCAGTACGTCTACTACCAGTCCAACATGATTAATAACTTTTCTGTTTTTATTAGTTTCGAAAAAGAGCAGATCACCCACAGTGACTTCTTTTAAAAACAATCTTTTTCCTTCTAAAGACATCGCCCGTGATGTTCTTGGCAGCGGAATATCTTCTTCCAGGTAGGCTGTATAAACCAGCCCGGAGCAGTCCATTCCTCTTTTTGTAGTACCACCATATTTATAGCCGGTGCCTTCAAACTTTTTAGCGTTGGAAATGATGTTGTACACACGTTTATCTGCCGGTTCAATATCTGGGCTCGAATCAAATTTTTCTTCTGAAGAAACCATTCTTTCTGATCTGTCTTTAGAAGCAACTTTGGTTCTAAAGGAGCCGCAGGAAGTTAAGGAAATTGCGAAAATTAGGAGTAAACTGAATTTCAGAAGTCTGTTTTTAAGAATTTCTGATTTATTTCTTTTGAAGAAAACCTGATTTACGGCTGAAGTTTTTTCCATTTTTTCAACTTTTTGCAGCATTATAGATAAGTTCGGCAGTGGTTTGGCTTGCGCCGGCACCTCCTAATTTTTGTTCCAAAAGATAATAATCTTCAATTATTTTTTCACGTTTTTTTCCTTGGAGGATTTTATCAAGTTCTTGTTTTAAGTTTTTCTGATTAAAGTCATTTTGAATGAGCTCCTTTACTACTTCCCGATCCATAATGAGATTTACTAAAGAAATAAACTTTAACTGAATAATTCGCTTTGCAATATGGTAGGAAATAAAACTGCCTTTGTAGCACACCACCTCCGGAACTTTAAAAAGCGCGGTTTCCAGCGTCGCAGTCCCGGAGGTTACCAGTGCCGCATGCGCCAAATCGAGAATATCGTAAGTGCGGTTCATCACCAGGTTTACATTGCTTTTTTTTATGAACTGCTGGTAAAACTCCCTCTCCTGGCTGGGTGCACCGGCAATTACAAATTGGTAATCTTTGTAAGCTTCAGTAATACTCAGCATCACTTCAAGCATTTTCGATATTTCCTGTTTACGGCTGCCGGGCAAAAGGGCAATTATCGGCCTTTTATCCAGATTGTATTGTTTTTTAAAATCTTCAGCATCTACTTTCTTCCTGTTTGAAATGGCATCGATTAAAGGATGTCCTACAAAATGCACCGGGAAGTGGTGCTTCTTCTCGTAAAATTCCTTTTCAAAAGGTAGAATCACGTACATCTGATCAATGTCCCTTTTTATATCTGCAATCCGGTTTTCTTTCCAGGCCCAAATCTGAGGGGAAACATAGAAGTGAGTGGGGATTCCCTGCTGCTTTGCCCATTTTGCAATGCGAAGATTAAAGCCCGGATAATCTACAAAAATGAGTACGTCAGGATTATAACTGGAGATGTCTTCTTTGCAAAAGGAAATATTCTTAAGGATGGTACGCAAATTAAAAAGCACTTCCACAAACCCCATAAAAGCCAGGTCGCGGTAATGCTTTACAAGGGTGCCGCCCTGTTGCTGCATGAGATCTCCTCCCCAAAACCGAAATTCGGGATTTTCATCGACTTCCTTTAGGGCTTTGATGAGGTTGGAGGCGTGCAGATCGCCTGAAGCTTCTCCTGCAATAATGTAGTACTTCAAAGTCTGTAGGTTTTAAAATTTCTTCAGCTTACAATTTTATATACTGCAATGGCCACGGCGATGCAGATCGTAGCGAAGAGGACACCGCGGGCATGGTAATGTTGTTTTTTGTTCAGAAAAACAAAGAATGGGAGAAAATTAAGTATCGCTCCCAGGGCAATGAGCTTACCTAAATATTCGTTTCTTACAGCATCGGCCAGGGTATCGTCAATATTCATTTCAGAAAAAATTGAAATATAGAGAAAAACGCCACCAATATTTGCGGCCAGACCTACTAAAAATCCAATAAATAGATCCTGTTTAGACATTAAGATCGCGGCTGTTTAATTCTTTTATAAAATGGTGGGCGGTAAGATCGAACTGGACCGGCACTACGGAAACATATCCGTTTTTTAATGCCCATTCGTCTGTATCCTGGCCGTCATCTTTATTCACGAACTTCCCGGTGAGCCAGTAATAATCCCGGCCCTGCGGATTTGTTCGCTTGTCAAATTCTTCTTCCCAATGCGCGTTTGCCTGCCTGCAAACTTTTATTCCTTTAATTTTTGAAGCGCTTAATTTTGGCAAATTTACATTTAGGACAACTCCTTTTGGAAGTCCGTTTTTCAATACATCCTGCGTGATTTTCTTTACGTACTTTTTGGCTGGTTCAAAGTCTGCGGTAAGAGAATAATCCAGCAGTGAAAATCCTATAGCCGGAATGCCTTCCACACCGGCTTCCACAGCAGCACTCATCGTGCCGGAGTAAATTACATTAATTGACGAATTTGAGCCATGATTAATTCCGCTTACGCAAAGATCAGGCTTTCGGTGCAGGATTTCCTGCGTGGCAATTTTTACGCAGTCGGCCGGGGTGCCGGAACAACTGTATTCTTTATGCTTGTAATTTTTGTTAATTGTTACCGGCTCACAAAATAAAGTGTCGCTTATGGTAATCGCGTGGCCCATGCCGCTCTGTGGACTGTCGGGGGCAACCACGATCACGTCTCCCAATTCCTTCATCACTTCAACCAAAGCACGTATTCCGGGGGCGGTTATACCATCATCATTGGTTACTAAAATCAGTGGTTTTTCTTTCGGCATAACAGGTAATTTAATTTGGCTAAAATAGTAATTTCAAAATGAAAGCTTATCTTAGTAGTTTAACAAATTATTAGTAGCATCTATATTTGTTGGCACAGTTTTTAATGTATTTTGGAAGACGATAATGAAGAAATTTATGCGGTTTATGAAAAGAAATTTTAAAGTTCTTATTATGCTGATGGTTATGGCGGCCTCAGCATGCAGTTTTACAACTAAAAAGTTCGACGATCCCAGTAAAGATAAGCTCCTGATAGACCTTATTACTTATGTTTTAAATCAGGGACATTATGATGCCAGAGAAATAAATGACGAGTTTTCGAGGGAAGTGTATTTAGATTTCCTTGAGGCGATGGATCCTTCAAAGCGGTTTTTCTATGCTAAGGATGTAGAAAAGTTTAGTGAATATCAGGATCTTATAGATGATGAGATAAAGAATAAGGAAATCGAATTCTTCAATCTTTCCTATAGCAGTTTAAACGAGCGCATGGAAGAAGCACGAGGTTTATACAAGGATATTCTATCCCAGCCATTCGACTTTACTGAGAAAGAAAATATTAATACAGACTATGATAAGCTGGATTATGTTTCTTCTAAAGAGGAAATGAAGGAGCGTTGGAGAAAGCAGTTAAAATTTTCTACTTTAATCACTTTTAGAGATAAGAAAGAGCAGGAAGAGCAGAAGAAAGAGAATGATCCTGATTATGAAGTGAAATCTGATACCGAACTTGAAAAAGAGGCGCGGGAAGTAACTCTTGAAACACTGGACGAATATTATGATTTCACAGATGATCTTGAACGAGAGGATTATTTTTCAGTATACATAAACGCTATTGTAGAAGAATTTGACCCACATACCTTTTATTTTGCACCACAGGATAAAGATCGTTTTGATATTGCCATGTCTGGTAAGCTGGAAGGGATAGGAGCAAGACTTCAGAAGAAGAGTGACAACATTACCATTACCGAAGTAATTTCGGGTGGTCCTGCCTGGAGAAGTGAGGAGCTGGACGAAGGAGATGTAATTCTGAAAGTAAAGCAAGAAGATGAGGATGCCGCTGTAAGTATAGTAGGTATGCGACTTAACGATGCGGTAGATCTTATAAAAGGTCCTAAGGGGACTGAAGTCACCCTTACTGTTAGAAAAAAATTAATGGGTAACATTGAAGATATCACCATTACCCGGGATGTTGTTGAAATAGAAGAGACTTATGCAAAAACTTCTATGGTGGAAAAAGACGGAAAGAAATTCGGGTTAATCAATCTTCCTAAGTTTTACTTTAATATGGAAGATTATGAAGAGCGCAATGCTGCTTCAGATATTAAAAAGGATATCATCCGCCTTAAAGAACAAAACATGGAAGGACTCGTGCTTGATTTACGTAATAACGGTGGAGGATCTTTAAAAACTGTAGTTGATATTGCAGGGCTGTTTATTGAAGAAGGACCAATAGTTCAGGTAAAATCCAGTGGAGAAAGAAAAGAAGTGCTTGAGGACGAAGATCCGGAAGTACTTTGGGACGGTCCGCTTGTGATTTTGGTAAATGAACTTTCGGCGTCAGCTTCAGAAATCCTCGCTGCCGCAATGCAGGATTATAAACGAGCAATAATTATAGGTAGCAAACAAACTTACGGAAAAGGTACTGTGCAAAATGTTATAGATCTTAACCGTTGGTTAAGAAACAATGATTATGGTGATCTTGGTGCATTAAAACTGACAACCCAAAAGTTTTACAGAGTGAATGGTGGTTCCACCCAGCTTGAAGGTGTTAAAAGCGACGTGGTTGTTCCAGACCGGTACAGCTTTGTAGATATAGGAGAGAAAGATCAGGAAAATCCACTACCATGGGATAAAATAGATCCTGCGGATTATGAAGAATGGAGTGGTTATGTAGATCTGGACGCAACTATAGAGCAAAGTAAGCAGCGAATGAGTGAAAATGCTCAACTAAAGCTTATTGAAGAAAATGCAAGATGGATTAAGAACCAAAGTGAGGATAACAATTACTCTCTGAATTTTGAAGAATATTCCGCGAGCATTGAGCAAAGAACAGAGCAGGCAAAAAAATATGATTCAGTTAGGGAATACGAAACTGATCTTACTTACGTTTCTCTTCCTTACGAAGAAGATGCTTTTGCAAATGATACTATACTCAAAGAAAAAAGGGATAGATGGCACAGAAGCTTAAGCGGTGATGTTTATGTGGAAGAAGCTATTAATGTTTTATACAACATGAGGATGGACAGTTTTAAAAGTTCCAAATACGCGAATATTAAAGATTAGTTGAAGTAAATCTTACATTTGCAAAACGCCCTGAAATTTTTCGGGGCGTTCTTTTTTATATTTGAATTCTATGAAAAGAAAAATACTTTATCCAGTTATTATTCTCGCTGTTGCAGCACTATTATTAGTTGCTGAACAGTGTACGTAATAGAATGATTAAATAATAGCTGAAATTAGAGTGCATTTTCAGGAGATTCGACGGCTTTCAGTATGCGGCCGTCGGCAAGCTTCCACTCTGTCAGGCCATTGGCACTTCTTCCCATGACTATCGCAGCGGCGGCAGAGGGACTGCTGAATAAGTAATCCTGAACAAAAGTGAGGCTATTGTTTATATTTTGAATGACGCCATCCTCTACCAAACTCTGACGGAAGCTTAACCAGTTTTTTGGAAAAGATTTGGTGACAGAACCGGCTATCTGTGAATTTTTAAGTACAACAAAACCCTCGTTCGTTAGCTGTCCCTTTGCATTTGCACCTCTTGTAGAATTAATATAAAAAGTATTATCTATCTCTTCCTCTATTGTCTGACTGTCTTCCCGGAGTTCTTCAAAGATTTTAAATCCTAAGGTGTTAACCAGCAGTTTGATATTTTCTAGAAATTCTTCCATTTCTGCCTGATCAGACTCGGAAATTACAGGCCGGGGAGGGATATTTCCGTTGTCCAGGTCATATCTTTTCACTCTTATCGCAATTTCATATAACCTGCTTTCTAAATATTTTATATGGGCTTTGTTTAAATTTTCGTCTTTGCTGACAAAGACAATTGCTTCATTCCAGAAATCTTTATAAGAGAGGTGCTGAGTTAGACGCTTATAAATGCCCTCAGCTTCTCCTATGTAAGCGAGTTCTTTATTCTCGGATTTATCAGAACGTCCAAAAAGAATATAGATTCCGGTATTTTCAAGTTCAGGACGATCAGAAGAAATTTTTATTTTTTTCCGGGGAATTTTAAAAGCTTTTCCCGTCCAGTTAGAAAGCTCACAGGTCATTCGCCCATTGGGCTCTCCATCAACAAGAAATATTTTTATGGTTTTACCAAAGTTTTTCATTTCCTAAATATTAAGTGTCGGCTGTTTACCAGGTTTAAAAAGACAGTCTTTCCGAATCCAGTTTAATAAATATAAACAGGAGAATCGTAAAGCCCCATAGCCCGGAACCTCCATAGCTTAAAAAGGGAAGAGGTATTCCCACGGTGGGAAAGACCCCTATTACCATCCCGATATTCACCAGAAAATGGATAAAAATTATTCCTACCACACAATATCCGTAAACTCTGTGAAATTGATTTTTCTGCCTTTCTGCAAGGATAATGAGTCGCAGCAGCAGTGCGACAAACAGGATTATCAGCAAAGAGCTACCAAGAAAGCCCCATTCTTCTCCAACTGTGCTAAATATGTAATCTGTATGCTGTTCTGGAACAAAATGTCCTTTAGTTTGTGTGCCCTCTGTCCATCCTTTCCCGGTCCATCCACCGCTCCCGATGGCGATTTCGCTTTGATTTGTATTATATCCTATTCCGCGGGAATCTACCTCCTTCCCCAGAACTATATTAAAGCGGTCCCTGTGATGCTGCTTGAAAACGTTCTGAAAGACATAATTGACCGAAAGTGAAAAACCTATCGCCACTATACCGATAAGAAGATATTTAAGTGCACTGGGACGGTTTCTCCTGTTAAAAAAGTAGATTAACACAATGGCTGTCAAAGTTCCTGCAATTACCCAGTATGGACCAAACAAAAGAGTCGTAACAAAAAGTAAAACAGCAGCAAAACCTAAAAGAATGTATTCAAAATGAAGACCTTCCCGGTAGAGTGGAAAAATAAATGAGAAATAGATCAGGGCGCTTCCAGCATCGGGTTGCATAAGGACGAGAAATACCGGAATTCCGATTATCAAAAAAACTTTTAATTGATCTGAAAAGTTCTGTAACTTCACATCTATCCCGCTAAGGTATTTTGCGACAGCAAGAGCTGTAGCTACTTTAGCAAATTCTGCCGGTTGAATGCTAACTCCACCTATGACATACCAGGCGGTCTGTCCTGCAATAGTGCTCCCGAAGACAAACAAACCGGCAAGGAATAAAATATTTAAAGCATAAAAAACACTGGCAAAACGCTGATAGAATTTGGCCTCTATAGAAAGTATTATGATTATCAGAAAGAAGCTGAGTCCAATCCAGAGCGCCTGCTTTCCGTGAACCTCATCCAGGTCAAAGAAAGATGTTGAGGTTCCACTTAAGGAAGCAGAATATATATTGGCCCAGCCAAAAAGAACCAGAGCCAGGTAGATTAGAATGCTCGTCCAGTCGAATCCTGCTGAGCTTTTGGACATACTAGCGGTTAATTATAAAAGGTTCTCCGCTTAGGGGTTTGGCATATTCTTCTTCAAGGCTATGAGATAAAATCCAATCCTCCATATCTGTACGGGTAATATTATTGCGAATATACTTTTCTATCATGAGGCTTGCAATTCTTCCGGCATATCGGCTTCCCCAATATCCATTTTCTACAAAAACAGCAATGGCGATCTTAGGATCGTCTACCGGTGCAAAAGCAATAAAAATTGAGTGGTCAGTAAGTTGCGTCCTTTTTCCATCTATCCTCGTAAAATTTTCGGCTGTTCCTGTTTTTCCGGCAATTTCTATTCCCGGGATTCTCAGGCTTGAAGCTGTACCATTGGTGTAAACCTGATGCATTCCTTCTACGACAGGTTCAAAATGTTCAGGATCAATGGTGGTATTGTTCTTAACAGTAAATTTTTTCTCCTTAATCTTTTTGCCCTCCACCTCTTTTAATAAATGCGGAGTATAATACCATCCGCGGTTGGCAATCACTGCGGTCATATTAGCGAGCTGTATTGGTGTAAGCAAAACTTCACCCTGGCCTATAGCGTTGGATAAAGTGGCAGTTGAATACCATTTGTAAGTGGGGTAATTATAAATCTTATTATAATATTCAGAATCCGGAATTTTTCCTGGTCTTCCGTTCTGAAGGTCATTTCCTAAATAATCCCCTAGTCCGAAGCTTTTTAGATGGGCATTCCAGGTATCTATCCCTTCCTGCGGAGTTGGATACTTCTCAATAATCCTTCTATAGACATTAGCAAAATATGCATTGCAGGAATTGGCAATTCCCGGTACCATGTCCAGTGGACTGCTGTGAGAGTGACAACCCATTTTTCTACCTCTACCATAGCTGTAACCATGATTGCAGGAGAATTGATCATCTATATCTACGACACCTTCCTGAAGGCCTATAAGAGCGTTCATAGTCTTAAAAGGAGAGCCTGGTGGATATTCAGCTAAGAGTCCACGGTCGTATAACGGATTTGCAATAGTATCATACCAGAGCTTGGTGAAATTTTCAGAACGCTTCCTGCCTACAAGTTTAGCGGGATCATAACTGGGAGCAGTTATTAGGGAAAGGATTTCTCCTGAAGATGGCTCGATAGCAACAATTCCCCCACGCTTATTTTCCATTAATTTTTCACCGTAAGCCTGTAGAGCAGCATCTATAGAAATGGTAATGTCTTTTCCTTTCTCGGGAAGTGTATCGTAAATCCCTTCTTTGTAAGGTCCAATATCTCTGTTGAACCTGTCCTTCTGTATATGTTTTACGCCTTTTACACCTCTCAACAATTCTTCATATTGCTGTTCAACTCCCTGTCTACCAATTAAATCCCCTGAAATGTAATAGGGATTGTCATTTACAGTTTTTTGGTTTACTTCAGAAATATAACCGAGCACATTCGCGGCATTTTCTACCTGGTAATCTCTTAAAGATCGCTTCTGAATATAAAATCCTTCGTACTTCCGCATTTTCTCCTGCAGGTATGCATACTCTCCTTTTGTGAGCTGAGGTACGACGACCGAAGGTAACATTGGTGAATAAATCTTGGCCTTATCCAACTTCTTTCCCAGCTGTTGTGGAGTAAGGCTAAGGATTTTGCAAAATTCAGTGGTATCAAAAGGTTTTAAATTCCTGGGAATAACCATAACATCGTAAGAAGGCTGGTTAGAAACCATTAATTCTCCGTTACGGTCGTAAATATATCCCCGTTGCGGATAATCATATACAACCTTGATAGCATTGTTCTGGGACCTTAAAGCAAAGGAAGTATCTACCACCTGTAAATAAAATAAGCGGCCAAGGAAGGCAATTCCGGTAGTGATTATTAATATGTATAGGAGTACTCTTCTCATCTATATTTTTTGCTGAATAGCGCGAGGCTCAGGAAAATCAAAATTATTGTAAAAAGACTTGAGTATAATGTTTTTTCCAGAATTAATAAGATATGATTAAAACTAAACATTTCCAGAGAAAAAAGTATAAAATGATGAATAACAACCATTAAAAAAATATAACTCAATCTTGCTCCAAACGGCGTAGCGGAAAGCCGCAGGGTTTGGTGGTCATAACTAATTCCGAAGGAAAACCGCAAAAAATTTGGTCTTATGTAGGCTGCTACTAAACAAGCCGCAGCATGAATCCCCCCGCTGTCTTCAAAAATATCAATACTTATGCCAAGGAGGAATGATAATAAAAGGAATAAACTTCTATTTGAATTAAAGGGATACAGAAGAACAAAGAGGAAATATAAATAGGGATTAATGTACCCTAAAAAATTGATATTATTGAGCACCAGTACCTGTAGAAAGATAAGCCCAAAAAAGCGTGCTATATTTGATAAGGTACTGCTATTCATTTTGTTCCTCCAGAGCCTCTATTTCCTGTTTGTTTCTGTTTTCAATTATATAGACGTAACCAATATTGGTCATGTCATTAAAAAGATTTATATCTATGGTATAATAGCTGCCGGTAGCATCGAGACTAAAATCGCTAATGCTTCCAATAGGGAGGCCTTTAGGAAAAATAAGGGAGCGACCGCCCGTAACAATGGTGTCTCCTTTTTTTACCGGTGCCTGCCGGGGTACATCTATTAACTGAACAATATTGGGATCTTTTCCATCCCAGATTAAACTTCCAAAGTGGTTGGTTTTATTGAGCTGAGCGTTAATTTTCGATCGACTGTTTAAAATAGAAATTACACGGGAAAAATTTGCGTTGACACGATCTACTATTCCAATAATTCCCTGGCTCGTAACCACACCAAATTCTGCTACAATACCATCACTCTCTCCTTTGTCTATAGTAAGATAATTGTCAAATTTCGAATAGTTATTATTAATGACTGTGGCTGCCCTAAAGTAATAATCTCCTCTAAAAGAAGTGGTGTCAAGGTAGCTTTCTACTGCAGTAGTATCATTTAAATTGGTGAGGATGTTGCGCAGTTCCCGGTTTTCGTCAAGAAGTCTTTCGTTATATTCATCCAGGTGTAGGTATGTCTGGATATTGTTCGCCCAGGAATAAACGCCACCTGTTACAGCGTTTGCAGAGCTTATAAACTTGCTTTTGTGAAAGGAATGGGTCTGGATGGTTAAAAACAACGACAGCGTAAGCAGTAATAAGAAAAGAATATTATTCTTATTCCGGATAAGAAAATTAAAAATCTGCTGCATAACACGCTATTTCCCTATTTAATCAATATCCCTTTGTAGCGGTTTAATGTTTTTAGGGTTATTCCGGTACCTCTTACAACGGCTCTCAAAGGATCTTCCGCAATATAAACGGGTAAATCTGTTTTTTGTGATAACCGCTTATCTAAACCTCTAAGCATAGAACCTCCACCTGCAAGATAAATTCCGGTATTATAAATATCGGCGGCCAGTTCGGGAGGTGTTTGAGAGAGGGTTTCCATTACTGCATCTTCAATTCGAAGTATGGATTTATCCAGTGCTTTGGCGATTTCCCGGTAAGAAATATTTACCTGTTTCGGTTTTCCCGTGAGTAAATCACGACCCTGTACACTCATCTCGTCTGGCGGAACTTCAAGATCTTCAGTGGCAGCACCTATCTGAATTTTAATTTTTTCCGCAGTACGCTCACCTACATAAAGGTTATGCTGCGTTCGCATATAATAAACGATATCGTTCGTAAAAACGTCACCGGCAACTTTTACAGATTTATCGCATACAATTCCTCCAAGTGCGATAACTGCAATTTCTGTAGTACCACCTCCTATATCCACGATCATATTTCCTTTTGGCTGCATAATATCAACACCAATTCCAATAGCAGCAGCCATAGGCTCATGGATGAGATAAACTTCTTTTCCATTGACCCGCTCTGCACTTTCTTTAACCGCACGCATTTCCACCTCGGTAATTCCCGAAGGAATACAAATTACCATGCGTAGGGCAGGAGTAAAGAGCTTTTTCTTTAAAGCAGGGATCTCCTTGATAAACATCGTAAGCATTTTCTCACTCGCGTCAAAATCAGCAATTACTCCATCTTTTAATGGTCGTATAGTCTTGATGTTTTCATGGGTTTTACCCTGCATCATGGCGGCTTCTTTTCCTACCGCTGTGATTTTCCCGGTAGTCCTGTCACGGGCCACTATGGAAGGGCTGTCCACTACAACCTTATCATTGTGAATGATGAGTGTGTTCGCGGTTCCTAAATCTATTGCTATTTCTTCAATGAGAAAATCGAAAAATCCCATATAATAATGTGTGTTGAGGTTTGGTAAATGTACTAAAATTAATGCTTGAAATGACGGGTTCCCGTCAGCACCATAGCAATATTATTTTGGCTGCAGTAATCAATACTTTCTTTATCTTTAATTGAGCCGCCCGGCTGTATAACAGCGGAAATTCCTGCATTTCCGGCGATTTCCACGCAGTCAGGAAATGGAAAGAAAGCATCACTTGCCATTACAGCTCCCTTTAGGTCGAAATCAAATGAATTTGCTTTCTCAATACTTTGGCGCAAAGCATCTACACGTGAGGTCTGCCCCGTGCCGCTCGCAAAAAGTTGTTTATTTTTTGCCAGAACAATCGTGTTGGATTTAGTGTGCTTACAGATTTTCGACGCAAATATCATATCAGATAACTCCTTATCGGAAGGTTTATTCTCTGTTGCAAAAGTTAAATTCTCAGCAGCGTCTGTTATATTGTCTTTATCCTGAACCAGAACTCCGTTAAGACAGGTTCTTACCTGAGATTCCGGTAATGCAGTTTCCTTCTGAACAAGTAAAATTCTGTTCTTCTTTCCTTTTAAAATTTCTTCTGCTTCGGAAGAAAAAGAGGGTGCGATCACCACTTCACAAAATAACTTGTGTATTTCTTCAGCAGTAGCTTTGTCAATTTCCACATTACTAATCAAAATTCCGCCGAAAGCAGAAACAGGATCTCCGGCCAAAGCATCTACATAAGCCTGGTAAATAGTGTCTCTTTGCGCAAGTCCGCAGGCATTGTTATGCTTCAGAATTGCAAAAGTAGGGGCATCACCTTTAAATTCGTTCATCAGGTTTACCGCAGCGTCTACATCAAGAAGATTATTATAAGAAAGTTCTTTCCCGTGGAGTTTATCAAATAATTCATCAAATTCACCATAGAATGTACCTTCTTGGTGAGGATTTTCACCATAGCGCAATGCCTTTCCGGTTAAAATGCTCTCCTTGTATGCAGGGATTTCTGTGTCTGTATTGAAATAATTAAAAATCGCAGTGTCATAATGAGAAGAAATATTAAATGCTTTTGCAGCAAATTTCTTACGGTCCGCAAGACTGGTTTCACCATTCTTTTCATTCAGCAGTCCTTCAAATTCCTGGTAATCGTTTACTGAAGAAACACAAATTACATCCTTAAAATTCTTTGCCGCTGCACGGATTAAGGAAATTCCGCCAATGTCTATTTTCTCTATAATATCCTGTTCTGAAGCGCCGGAAGCTACCGTTTTCTCAAAAGGATATAAATCTACAATCACAATATCTATCTGGGGAATTTGAAATTTCTCTAATTCACTAACATCACTTTCGTTATCCTGGCGGTTAAGGATCCCGCCAAAAACTTTTGGATGAAGAGTTTTTACTCTTCCGCCAAGGATTGATGGGTAAGAAGTAACATCTTCAACAGGAATTACCTCTATTCCAAGATCTTTTATAAACTTCTCGGTGCCACCGGTAGAATAGATGGTGATTCCAAGATCATTTAGTTTTTTGGCAATTGGTGCTAAACCTTCTTTACTGAAAACAGAAATTAGGGCAGATTTAGCTTGTTTTAAGTTACTCATTATGTTGTGTTTGTTAGGGTGGCAAAAGTAAGTAATTCACTTAAAAAAATTAAAGGCTGCTGTTCTTATTTCTCAATAAATTTTGTAACGAATAATTAATGCCTGCGTCTTATCTTTAATCCTTCAAATAACAGCGGTTTTATATGCTTATTTATCTTAGAGTTTTAAAGGAAAGTTTCTTTTTTGCATTAAATGCACTACGGAATAATAAGCTGCGTACTTTTCTTTCTTTGTTGGGGGTCACCATAGGTATATTTTCAATTATTGCGGTTTTGGCTGCTGTAGATTCGCTGGAGCGTGAAGTGAAAGGAAGTCTTAGCGCACTGGATAACAGCACAGTGATTATCATGAAATATTCCTTTGGGAATACAGATATCCCGCAGTGGAAGAGACAACAGTTTCCAAATGTTTCTTATGATGAATACCAGCACCTTACTCGTAGCCTACCAGATTTGGAAGCTTCAACTTTTGCTCAGGGAGTACCCGAAGGATCTATAAAATATCAGGATATTACCAGTACGGGCGTGGGTGTGATAGCCATTACCAGCGGTTACTATGATATTGAACAGTTTGAAATAGCTGAAGGTAGATTTTTTACTGAATCTGAATCTGCCAGTGGTGCTGCTGTAATTGTTTTAGGGTATGAAATTGCTAATAATCTTTTTGAAAATACCAATCCATTAGGAAAGCAGGTTAGAATGTATGGCAGGAGATTAACAGTAATTGGTGTGCTGGAAAAGCAAGGATCGGGATTACTGGGAGATTCGCGGGATGGCCAGGTAATGGTGCCAGTAAATTTTACACGTCGGATTTTTGGAGATAATAACCAGAATATTTTTGCGCAAATAGTTTTAAAGCCTGAAGAAGGAACAGATGATGACGGGTTTGTTGCCGTAGCAGAGCAGCAGCTTAGGAATTACCGTGGATTAAAACCTGATGAAGTCAGCACTTTTTTTGTGAATCAGGTTCAGGGTTTTGCAGATAGTATAGACATGATTACAGGGCAGCTCAATATCATCGGATTGATAATAAGTGGATTTTCGCTATTAGTTGGTGGCTTTGGAATTGCAAATATCATGTTTGTGAGCGTAAAAGAACGGACCAACCTCATTGGAATTCAGAAATCTCTGGGAGCGAAGAATCGTTTTATCCTCTCACAATTTCTCTTTGAAGCCATTATCTTATCGGTAATAGGAGGATTAATCGGACTTTTCTTTGTGTGGCTGGTATCCATTATTGCTTCGCAGTTCACCGGTGATTTCGAGTTTGTCCTTTCTCCAATGAATATTCTAATTGGAACAGCAGTTTCTGCAATTATCGGTCTTATTTCCGGAATTATTCCGGCAATATCAGCTTCAAAATTGGATCCTGTGGAAGCAATCAGAACGGGAATGTGATTTTTGTAGGTTGGAAGGAGAGGAGTGGAAAGTGCGAATTTACTTTAAATGTTGAATTTTATATTCT
Organism: Autumnicola lenta; assembly: GCF_031846515.1. NCBI lineage: Bacteria > Pseudomonadati > Bacteroidota > Flavobacteriia > Flavobacteriales > Flavobacteriaceae > Autumnicola > Autumnicola lenta. Next base: position 38,716 of record NZ_JAVRHO010000004.1, on the reverse strand, counting down.
GAATTTTCTCTCCTTTTCCAGCAATGCCTCAAAAATGGCAAGTATCGACCGTTATTTTTTACCACAAATTCACAAATGAATTCTTAATGCTCCCGCAGATAACGCTGATTTGCGCAGAATTTTTTAAAACGGAGCTATGCTGAAAATCAATTATCAATATCGAGCTTTTCTACCACGAATACACTAATAAATGGCAATTATCGGCAGGCTAAAAGTACGAAGGAAGACGTACGAGGTCCGAAATTTTTTACTTTTCTCTTTTCCAGCAATGCCTTAAAAATGGCAATTATCGACATGTAATTTTTGCCACGAATACACATATAACTTCTTAATGCTCCCGCAGATAACGCTGATTTGCGCAGAACCTTTTGAAAAGGAGATATGCTGAAAATGGCAATTATCGACCTGTAATTTTTTTGCAGTTGTGCTTTGAAAGATTTTCCTTAAACTCCAAACTCCAAACTCCAAACTCCAAACTCCAAACTCCAAACTCCAAACTCCAAACTCCAAACTCCAAACTCCAAACTCCAAACTCCAAACTCCAAACTCCAAACTCCGAACTCCGAACTCCAAACTCCAAACTCCAAACTCCAAACTCCAAACTCCAAACTCCAAACTCCAAACTATCTAGCCGACAATCCTCGCTACTTTCTCATTCACCCATTCTAAGAACTCTTCATCTTCTTTAGAAAAAGGATCAGGAGTGTTGGAGTCGATATCGATTTGTCCGATGTTTTCACCATCCACGAATAGCGGAACAACAATTTCTGCCTTTACATTTATGCTGCAGGCAATGTAATTATCCTGTGCCTTTACATCTGGCACGACGAAGTTTTGGTTAGAAACAGCAACTTGTCCGCAAATCCCTTTTCCGAAAGGAATAATGGTGTGATCTGTTGGTTCCCCGGCGAAGGAATGTAATTTTAGTTCTTCTCTATTACCATTTTTAAAGTAAAAACCCACCCAGTCGTAGTAATCGACATTCTCTCGCAGGAGCTCACAAATTTCTGTAAGCCGTTTATCTACAGAAGTTCCTCCTCCTATTATTTCTTCAACCCTGGTTTTTAATTTTTCAAATGACATAACTTTGATAGTTTCTGCAAAAGTATTTGATTTTTTATAGTCGGCAAGCTTTAGTATTTGTATAAATTTGTTAAAACCCATTACTTTTTTGCTTCAGCTATTTCGGAAATACAGTTCAGTGCTTCGATTCATTTTTATGTTCCTCGGGAGCTATTTTGTCTTTTCGATGTTCTATAATGCATATCTAATATTTTTCAGGTCTGAAAAATATTTTCCAGATTATCTTACGCATATCGTGGGAGAACAAAGTGAAGCGCTTATAAGCTCTTTTAACTATACTGCGAGCGTACTTCCGCATCAAACAGAGCCATCCATGAAGTTGTTTGTGAACGAGGTTTATTTGGCTAGGATCGTGGAAGGTTGCAATTCTGTGAGCATTATCATTCTTTTTACGGCATTTATTCTCTCATTCTTCGGAAGGCTGAAAAGCACAATAATTTATATTCTGGCAGGAGCAGTAATAATTTACGCGATGAATATTATAAGAATTGCCATTTTAGCGATCGGTCTTTATGAGTATCCGCAATACTCTTCGATCCTGCATAGTGTGGTTTTTCCGCTTATTATTTATGGTACCGTTTTTATTCTTTGGGTAATTTGGGTGCAGATTTTCTCTAATTCAGTTAAAACATGAAGCAAAAGAGGAGAATAGCAGGAATTTCTTTACTGGTAATTTTACTGGTGCTGGTCAGGTATTTCGAAAACGAGCTCTTTTACGATCCATTGATCTGGTTTTACCAGGGGGATTACCTGAACGATAAAATTCCTGAATTCGATTTCTGGCCGTTGGTGCTGAATGTCATGCTGAGGTTCTTCATCAATACAGCCATTTCCCTTGTCATCTTGTATGTTGCTTTCCTCGATAAGAACATTTTAAAGTTTAGTGCTCTTCTCTACGGAATCCTATTTATCCTCGCGGGCAGTATTTTTATTTATCTTCTGCTGAATATCGATAATGGGCATTTTCTGGCCCTCTTTTATGTAAGACGATTTTTGATCCATCCTATTTTTATCCTGATTTTGCTTCCTGCATTTTACTATTATCGCCTCAGGAACAAAAAATCCGGTAAAATTGAAAGCTTTTCCCAAAATACCTAAAGCACAATTTCTTTTTCTGCCATAAATTTGTTCTCTTAAGTTTTTGTAATCTGCTGATTACTAAAAAAGTTGTATTTTTGTAGCTGATGAAAAAATCACTTCATAATAGCATTTCCATATTAATGGCATTTGTAGTGCTGTTTTCTACCGTTTCTTTTACGGTAGATAAACATTTCTGCGGAAGCATATTGGTAGATACTGCAATTTTGGCAAAAGCCGAAACCTGCGGGATGGAAATGACGTCTTCTGAAGACACTATTATGGCGGATTCCTGCTGCAGCAATCAAAAAGTAGCTGTAGAAGGTCAGGATGAGTTAAAACAGTCATTTCAGTCCTTTGACCTGGATCAACAACTGTTTTTAACCACATTTACCTGGACTTACATCAACCTGTTCGAAGGACTTCCGGAACAGGTAATTCCGTTTAAAGATTATTCCCCGCCTTTGCTGGTCACAGATATACATCTGGTAGACAGCGTTTTTCTTATTTGATATCTAAAGATGTTCTGTAGGCTAAGCCTATCCTAAAGGCATAGCTACACCTATTTCAGAAATTCTCCTTCCGGATCTTTCTGAAGCATTTCATCTTTAAATTATCAAAAGAATGTTCAGTAAACTCATAAAATATTTCCTGTACAACCGGCTGGTGGCCGTGATCCTGCTCTTCTTTCTGGTAGGATGGGGAATTGTTACAGCACCATTTGACTGGGATACCGGATTTTTACCCAACGATCCTGTGCCGGTAGACGCTATTCCCGATATTGGTGAAAATCAGCAGATCGTCTTTACCGATTGGCCGGGCCGGTCTCCCCAGGATATTGAAGACCAGATTACCTATCCGCTTACCACTTCTTTACTCGGAATTCCCGGAGTAAAATCCATTCGGAGTTCTTCAATGTTTGGGTTTTCCAGCATTTATATAATTTTTGAAGAAGATGTTGAATTTTACTGGTCGCGTTCCCGCGTTCTCGAAAAACTGAATTCCCTTCCGGCAGGTTTATTACCTCCAGATGCACAACCGGCGTTGGGTCCAGATGCTACTGCTTTGGGGCAGGTTTTCTGGTACACCCTCGAGGGCCGCGATCCTGATGGAAACGTTACCGGAGGCTGGGATCTGCACGAGTTGCGTAAGATTCAGGATTATTACGTAAAGCTTGGACTAAGCGGAACACAGGGAGTTTCCGAAGTTGCTTCCGTAGGTGGATATGTTCAGGAATATCAGATAGATGTTGATCCCGATGCTTTAAAAGCTTACAATATCGGCATAGATCAGGTGATGATGGCGGTGAAGAATTCTAACCGGGATGTTGGTGCAAAAACCATGGAAGTAAATAAGGTGGAATACCTTGTTCGTGGGCTGGGTTATATAAAATCCATTGAAGACATTGAAAATACGGTTGTTACAGAAAATCAAAATACTCCAATATTAATCAGGGATATTGCTGAAGTTCAACTTGGCCCGGCACAACGCCGCGGATTGCTGGATAAAGGAGGAGCCGAAGTTGTGGGAGGGGTTGTGGTTGCTCGTTATGGTTCGAATCCGCTGGAGGTAATTCAAAATACAAAAGAGAAAATAGCAGAAATTTCTTCCGGATTACCTACTAAAACTTTGGAAGATGGAACTGAGAGTCAGGTTACTATTGTGCCTTTTTACGATCGTACGCAGTTGATCAATGAAACTATTGGTACATTGGAAACTGCACTTTCCCACGAAATTTTAATCAGCATAATTGTAATAATTGTTCTTGTACTTAACCTCCGGGCTTCGTTTCTGATTTCCAGTTTACTGCCTGTAGCTGTACTCATGACTTTTATTGTAATGCGGTATTTTAATGTGGATGCGAACGTAGTGGCACTTTCCGGGATTGCAATTGCGATAGGGGTGATGGTGGACGTCGGGATTGTTTTTGTCGAAAATACCATCCGGCATCTGGAATTTCCGGAGAACAGGAACGCTACCGGAAACAAACTGCTGGAAATTATCCATAAAGCGACCATAGAAGTTGCACCTGCAGTAACCACCGCATTGGCAACAACTATCGTAAGTTTTCTTCCGGTTTTCTTTATGGAAAATGCAGAAGGAAAGCTTTTTCGTCCGCTGGCTTTTACCAAAACCTTTGCGATTGGCGCGGCTTTTATAGTGGGGATTTTCATTTTGCCAATGCTTTCTTATTTCGCTTTCAACCTGAAGATAAATAAGGAACGCAGCCAAAAAATTTGGAATATATTGCTGATAATTTCGGGAATTGTACTGGCAATCCTGTTCGGATTTTGGCTTCCGCTGGCGCTTACTTTAATTGGACTTCTGAAATTAATCGATGCTCAAAAACCTCAATTATTGGGCAAATATTCAGACAATATAATTCTCGGGATCATTGTGGCGGTAACGGTACTTTTCCTTTCGGAAGAATGGATGCCGCTGGGCTTTCAGAATTCTTTATTTTCCAATTATATTTTTGTCATCATTTTATTGGCGCTTACACTGCTGTTTTTAATGGCAATCGTAAAGTATTATGAGCCGATTTTGACCTGGTGCCTGCAGAATAAAGGAAAGTTTCTGTTTTTACCGCTTATCACCATTTTCTTCGGAATAATGATTTGGTTCGGCTTTCCGAAGATCTTTGGTTTTGTAGCCAACGGAATAGAAAAAACGGGCTGGGAATTCAGGAAAACCAGTCTTTGGACAGAGATGGCACATACGTTTCCCGGAGTAGGGAAGGAATTTATGCCTTCGCTTAATGAAGGGAGTTATTTGCTGATGCCTACCACCATGCCCCATGCCGGTATAGAAGAAACGCAAAAAACGGTGCGCCAGCTGGACATTGCTGTTGCTTCTATTCCGGAAGTTGAGGTCGCCGTGGGAAAAATGGGAAGAGTGGAAAGTGCACTGGATCCCGCGCCTATTTCTATGTTTGAAAATATCATCAACTATAAGCCGGAATTTATGCTTTCTGAAGAAGGTAAACTAATGGCTTTTAAGGTAGACGAAGATGACAGGTTTATCCTGAAGTCCGGGGATACTTTAACCAATGCCGAAGGAATTCAGCGGGATATTTCAGCAGAACAGCTCGTGGTTGATGAAGATGGTGAATACTACCGTAACTGGCGGGAACATATTCTTAATCCGGATGATATCTGGGACGAGATTGTGCAAAGGACAGATTTACCCGGGGTCACTTCCGCACCAAAACTTCAGCCGATAGAAACAAGGCTGGTGATGTTGCAAACCGGAATGCGTGCTCCTATGGGAATCAAAGTCTACGGGCCAAATCTGCAAAGTATTCAGGAATTTGGAATTGAACTGGAACAATTACTAAAGAAAGTTCCTTCAGTTAAATCTGAAGCTGTTTTTGCAGATCGCGTGGTGGGAAAACCTTACCTGGAAATTGACATCGACCGTAATGCAATCGCGAGGTACGGCCTTAGCATTGAAGATGTTCAGCAAACTATTGAAACAGCAATTGGCGGAATGGAAATTACTTCTACCGTTGAAGGCCGGGAGCGTTTTCCGGTTAGAGTACGATATCCGCGGGAACTTCGGGACGATCCGGAATCTATAAAAAGAATTTTGGTTCCAACAAGCTCCGGGGCTCAGATTCCGCTCGGTGATCTTGCCGATCTCAATTATGAGCGTGGTCCGCAAATGATCAAAAGTGAAGACACTTTCCTCACAGGTTACGTTCTTTTTGATAAAAGGGAAGGCTATGCTGAGGTAAATGTGGTGAATGATGCTCAGGCTTTTATTCAGGAGAAAATTGATGCGGGGGAACTGGTAGTTCCTGCCGGGATTAGCTATAAGTTTTCAGGAAATTATGAAAATCAGGTTCGGGCGGTAAAACGATTATCCATTCTAATCCCAATTTGTCTGATCATCATTTTCCTGTTGCTGTACTTTCAGTTTAAGACAGTGATTGCTTCTACAATCCATTTTTCGGGAGTATTTGTGGCTTTTGCAGGTGGTTTCATCATGATCTGGCTTTACGGTCAGGAATGGTTTATGGATTTTGCGGTGTCCGGGATGAACATGAGAGACCTTTTTCAGATGGGAACAATTAATTTAAGCGTTGCTGTTTGGGTTGGATTTATTGCGCTCTTCGGAATTGCTACAGATGATGGGGTGCTCATGGGCACGTACATTCACCAGGTTTTTGAAGAAAGAAAACCGAATACAGTTCCGGAAGTTCGGGATGCTGTAATGGAAGCCGGTCTAAAGCGCGTTCGGCCGGCGATGATGACCACAGCGGTTACGATAATTGCCTTATTTCCGGTATTAACTTCCACAGGAAAAGGTTCAGATATTATGGTGCCAATGGCCATACCAATCGTCGGCGGAATGTTAATCCAGATCATGACGATTTTTGTGGTGCCGGTGTTACAGGCGTACTGGCGGGAAAATGTCAGCCCCACCCCGAATCCCCCTCTAACTCCCCCGAAGGGGGAGGACAATCAGGTTCCCAATAATTAAAAATTATTATGAAATCATTTATGAAATTATTCTTTATAAAATTTAAATCCCCCCTCGGGGGGGTAGGGGGGCTGTTCCCCCTTCGGGGGTTAGGGGGCTTTTTCCTTTTTTTCCTTTGGGGGCTGGGGGGATACGCCCAGAATTTGGACAACTATCTCCAAATTGCTGCGGAAAATAATCCGGAAGTAAAAGCGGCTTATACCTCCTTTGAAGCAGCACTGCAGCAAGTGCCTCAGGTTTCGTCCCTGCCCGATCCCACGCTCACCATGAGCGCCTTTGGAAGGATGGTAGAAACCCGGTTGGGAGCACAGGAAGCACGTTTTTCCTTAATGCAGATGTTCCCGTGGTTTGGAACTTTAGAAGCAAAAGCGACTACGGCAGAATTAATGGCTGAAGCAAAATTTCAGGAGTACCTCGATGTGCGGGCAAACCTTAATTATCAGGTGAAATCGGCCTATGCCGAAATTTTCCAATTATCGGCAACTATTGCGGTAAAGGAGGATAACCTGGAAATCCTGGATTCTTACCGGGAGTTGGCCTTGAGAAAATTTGAGGCCGGGAGCGCACCTATGGTAAATGTGGTAAAAATAGATATTAAGCGGGAGCAGGCAATTACTGAAATTTTGCTGTTGAAAGAGGAACTCGAAACATTAAAAACTCAGTTTAACTTACTCTTAAACCGAAGAATTAATGAAGAAGTTCTTGTTGCAGATACGCTGATGGTTGAGGAGCTATTTAATGAGATGAAGCCTGAAAATAACAATCAGCAGAATTTTAAAGATCATCCTGCGATAGAGCAGTTTAACCGGCAAGCAGCAGCTTATGAGAGTCAGCAGGTGGTAGCCAGGAAAAACGGACTTCCGCAAGTAGGCGTTGGAGTGGATTATGGAATTATTTCTGAAAGAACAGATGCGAATCCGGTGAATAATGGGCAGGATGTCATTATGCCAATGCTTTCAGTGAGTTTGCCCATCTTCAGAAAAAAATATAAAGCAGCACAAAAGGAAGCTGAACTTATGGAAACGGCAGTGCAGCAAAACAGACAGGCGAAAATCAACAATATGAAAAGTGAACTGGAGATGTCGCGCTACAAACTGAATAAATCACAGCGGTTAATTGCGCTTTACGACCGGCAGCTGGAAAGTTCTGAGCAGGCCAATAAATTGCAAATATCGGCCTTCAGTAATGCAACAGGAGATTTTGAAGAAGTGCTGCAAATGAACCAGGATATTTTAATGCTTCAGCTTCAGAAATTAGAGGCTGTAAAAGAAGCTTTTGTCGCTAATGCGAAGCTCGAGTATTTCTTCATCAACAAAAATCAGGAGTAATGAAAAACAGAAAAAATATAATAATCGTATTAGTGACACTGCTGATTGGTGGTCTTATCGGCTGGCTCGTGAAACCTTCAGAAAATGTTAGCTCTGAATCCGTTTCGGATCATGATCACGCGATGGAAGAAAATCAAATCTGGACCTGTTCGATGCATCCGCAGATTCGGCAGCAGGAGCCGGGGGATTGCCCTATTTGCGGAATGGATTTAATCCCTGTTTCTGAAGATAATGGTGTTGTTGCAGACCCTTCGGTTTTCAGGATGAGTGAAAATGCATTAAAACTTGCAAACGTAAGGACGATGACAGTGGGCAGCGGCAATGCAGAAAAGGAAGTTCGTTTAAACGGCAAAGTGGTGGTAGATGAAGGCAATGCATACACTCAGTCCACTCACATTCCGGGAAGAATTGAACAAATGCGGGTAAACTTCACCGGGGAAAGTATACAGCGCGGACAAACACTGGCGACAGTTTATTCGCCTCAATTAGTTACTGCGCAGGAAGAACTATTACAGGCACAGGCAATAAAGGAAAGCCAGCCGGAACTTTTTGAGGCGGCAAAACAAAAACTGAGAAACTGGAAAATTGGCGAAAATCAGATTCAGCAGATTTTGAATAGCGGCCAGGCGATTCAGCGTTTTCCAATAACGGCAGATGTAAGCGGAGTTGTTACTGAAAAAATTGCAGATCAGGGGGATTACCTCGAGCAGGGAATGCCGGTATACGAAATTTCCAATCTTGAAGAAGTCTGGGTGGTTTTTGATCTTTATGAAAGCGAACTCGGCTGGATCGAGGAAGGAAGTACAGTAGAGTACACAATCAGGTCCATTCCCGGTGAAATTTTTGAAGGTGAAATCAATTTTATTGATCCTTTGCTTAATTCCAACACCCGTGTGGCGCTGGCGAGAGTTGAGGTAAACAATGAAAATGGAAGGTTAAAACCCGGAATGTTTGCTTCGGGAGTGGTTACAAATCAGTTGGGACAGGATTCTTCCGAAGAAATTGTAGTGCCAAAGTCGGCAGTGTTATGGACAGGAGAACGCTCCCTGGTTTATATAAAATCTGACCTTGCAGATGGCGCGGGATTTAGATTACAGGAAGTGACTTTGGGAACGTCGCTGGGGGATTCTTATGTAATTGAAAACGGACTGCAGGAAGGTGATGAAATTGTGGTAAATGGCACTTTTACGGTAGATGCCGCAGTGCAGCTGGCCGGTAAACCAAGCATGATGAACCCCGATATTTACAAGGAAGTTCTTGATGAAACTTTTACGCTGCCGGTGGAAGCCAGAAATCAGGCGGCTTCAATAGTAGAAACTTATTTGGAATTAAAAGATGCGCTGACAGAAGATGATTTTGACAGCGCCGAAAAGTTTGCAGAAAGTCTTGGTCGAAAATTGGCAAATATCGAACCTGAGGAGCTTCAGGAGGAAGCAGGAGCTAGTCTGGCCTTTTACAAAGAGCAATTGCAGGAGAGGACTTTAGCAATCACTTCAGCCGGGGACATTTCAGAAATGAGAAGTAATTTTGATGAACTTTCAACGGTGATGATCGATTTTGTTTCCACCTTCAGGCCGGTAGATACAAGTCTTTTTGTTCAGCATTGTCCAATGGCAGATAATGATCGTGGTGCAGACTGGCTTAGCCTGTCCCGTGAAATACGAAATCCTTATTACGGTGAAGCAATGTTAACGTGTGGTGAGGTTTCCAAGGAAATAAATTAACTTTAAATATAAAATTGACAGAAAATGAAAAAGGTACTTAGAAATGCAATGTTTTTTGCTGCAATCGTAGGGAGTTTAAGTTTAACTTCCTGTAAAGATAATAAACAAGAGGAAGAGGTGGCACCACCAATGCAGAACGAGATGCACCAGGAGCCAATGACCACTGAAAATGACAATTCGGCTGAGGCTGCACCGGAATTTAGTGAGGACTCTATTGCAGAAATTTATAATGCTTATGTGGAAGTTAAAGATGCCTTGGTAAGCACTGATGCTTCAGAAGCACAGGAAGCTGCGGAAAATCTTGTAAGTACTTTAGAGGGAGATTCCGGGCGATCTGAACTACTGGAACCGGCACAAAAAATAGCTGAAAGTGAAGATGTAAATCAGCAGCGGGAAGCTTTTTCAGAATTAACCGCCGCTATGCAGCCTGTTTTGGAAGGAGCTTTGGCTTCCGGTGAAATTTATAAGCAGTACTGTCCAATGGCTTTTGAAGGGCAGGGGGATTACTGGTTTTCCAGTTCCAAAGAAATTAGAAATCCTTATTTTGGAGACAAAATGCTGAAATGCGGAAGACTTGAGCAGACGTTGAACTAATGATTACCTAATTGTAAGAACAAACTGCCGTCTTATTCTTTGTTGAATACTAAGATTGACGGCAGTTGTTTTTTCTAAAAAGCGGCTTGTGGAAAACACTGTTATTCATATTAAAAATGTTGTTTGCGGTCGTTGTATAACTACGGTGCAGCGAATTCTTTCAGACTTAAGAATCCCCTGTCGTGAAGTTTCTTTGGGAGAAGCTGTTCTGGAAAGGCCGTTAACAGATCTGGAATTGCATGACCTTCAGAAGGAATTTGAAAATGTGGGTTTTGAATTGCTTCAGAAAAAACCGGAGCGCATCATTAACAGCATAAAGTCTATTATTATCGAACAGGTCTATGAAGAGGGTTCTAAAAATGATAATCTTTCTAAAATCCTGAGCGAGCGGCTTCATTACGATTACAGTTATCTTACCAACCTGTTCAGCAAAAGTGAAAAACAAAGTATCCAGAGTTTTCAAAATTCCATCAGGATCGAAAGGATCAAAGAGTTACTGGAATATGATGAACTAAGTATTTCAGAAATTGCCGATATATTGGGCTTTGGCAGTGCTGCCTATCTTTCAACTTTCTTCAAGAAGGAGACCAAAACAAGTCCTTCAGGATACAGGATTTTACATTTGAAAAGGAACAAAGGCCTTGATTTTTTTTAAATTTGTGTATTGGATTAAGAGCCCAAAGTTTTATACTTGTAAAAGCTTAAAAAATACATAAAAATGGCCAGCAATACTCAGACAAGTCTTTTCGATACTTATGAAAATGTCCAGCTACCATCTTCCACAGATATTATAAAATCTCTTAACATAAAAGCCAAACCCGGGGAGGATCCCGGCCTTAGCAAGCTCAAACATAATTTTAACCACCGCCTTAAGGGCATTGCCAAACTAAAGGATGAAATAGAAAAACTTCCAAAAGTTTTTGCTATGCTGAACGAAAATTTCAGTAAAATCGTCAAGCCCACCGAAGAAAGTTTGGTAAAAAGTAAACTGGAGCTTATAGAAACCATGGATAGCGCGTTCAATAAAAAGTCATTTTCTGAAAGTCAACGAGAATATATACGTTCTTTGATGCTTAGGGAATTAAACAGCATTTCGGAAATGGGTTACGAGTATGATGAAAAATACGAGAAATATTTTGAAATGGACATGTTAGAGATGTCAGAGGGATCTACAGAATTTTTTCAGGAAATGGTGAACGATATGATGGGGATAGATGTGGATATTGAAGATATTTTAGGTGAAAAAAAACTTTCTCCTGAAGCCTTTGAAGAAAAATACGGGAAGGAAATAAATGAGAAGGCCAAAGCTTTTAAGGAAGAACAGGAAAATCAAAAGCAGCAACCTAAAAGCAGGCAGACAGCGACAAAGGAATTGGGTGAACCCGATCTAAACCTTCATTTTATGAAAACCTACAAAAATATTGCAAAAAGGATCCATCCAGATTTGGAGCAGAATGCAACGATAAGAAAAGAGAAGGAAAAGCTTATGCAGGAACTTGCCAGTGCCAAAGACGACCTGGATTTATTTCAGCTAATTTCAATTAAATTAAAAGTAGAACAAATTGAAAATAAGGAAGTGGTTTTGGATGAGGCTTATCTGAAATTATATGCAGAACGGCTTTTGGAACAAAAAAAGAACCTGGAAACCGATATTTTTGTGATGAAAAAACAATCGGGCAGAAACTCATGGTTATATCAAAATTTTCATGCACAACACGCGACAACTACGAGGAAACGTTTGGAAGCCTTTCAAAAAGAACTGCTTTCAGAAAACGATTATTACAAGGAATTGAACAAATCCCTCAAAACAGTAAAAGGAATGAAAGAACACATTAGGGCAGAACGGAAGGTTGATGACAGTATGTTTCAGGATATTTTCGATGTAAATTACTGAAAATAAATCCTATAGTAATTTAAAGTGCAAGGCCGTGATTTTCATATTTAATGTGGGCTTTGCCAGTGCGGCTTATCTTTCTACCACTTTTAAAAAAGCAACAGGATTAAGTCCTTCACAATACAAAACACAGCACCTGAACAATCGTAATACGCTCGATTCTGTTTAAGTTTCCTTAAATGTGTAAAATCTTACCATAATTTTAAAAGTTTCTTCCGCTTATCATTCTTAATTTAGGGTAAACCAATAAAAATCAAATTATTATGAGAAACGAGAAATTTATTCACGCACTTGGGAATTGTATTAACCATTGTAATTATTGTGCAGACGCATGTCTGGACGAGGACAATTTAAAGAAAATGGTTCCGTGTATAAGAACCGATAAAGTTTGTGCAGAAGCCTGTGCAGCACTGGTGCAAATATTGGCTATAAAGGATGCCGATGCGAAGGGACTGGTTGAATACTGCCAGAAAGTATGTAGAGATTGCGCCGAGGAATGTGAAAAACATGATTCGCAACACTGTAAAGATTGTGCAAAAGCATGTAGAGAATGTGAACAAGCTTGTAAAACTTATTTAGCATAAGTAAAATGATCAGCTAGTAAATAAATAAAACCCGGTTTATCTGGGTTTTATTTTTTAATACGAATTATATGAGTCAATACGAAAAGAACAGTCTTAGCCTTGGAAACGCAGTGGCTATGGGAACCGGGGTAATGATAGGTGCAGCAATTTTTGCCCTTTTAGGACAGATAGCAGAACTTGCAGGTGAATATTTTGCGCTTGCTGTTGTAATGGGAGGGGTTATCTCCGGATTTAGCGCTTATTCCTATATCAAAATGGCGCATGCGTACCCGTCGGCTGGGGGTATTGCGATGTTCCTTCAAAAAGCCTACGGGAAAGGGACCATTACGGCTTTTGCGGCCTTGCTCATGGCTTTTTCAATGGTTTTAAACGAAAGTCTTGTGGCGCGTACTTTTGGTACTTACACCATGCAATTGTTCAATGGAAGTGAAAACAGCTTTTGGGTTCCTGTGCTTGGAGTGGGACTTCTGGTCGCTGCTTTTGTGGTTAATATCCTTGGAAACGAAGTCATTGGTAAAACAGCAATGACTACTGCAACCATTAAAATTGGCGGAATTTTGATCTTTGCAATTGGAGCACTTTGGGCAGCCGATTTTAGTGTGGGTTCTGCTATGCCTTCTGAGGCACCCGAAAATAGTTTCACCAAATATATTGCCTCTCTTGCACTTGCTATTCTTGCCTATAAGGGCTTTACCACTATTACCAATAGCGGGGGAGAAATAAAAGAGCCTCATAAAAATGTGGGACGGGCGATAGTATGGTCGCTGGTAATCTGTGGTGCTGTGTATTTTATTACTGCCCTTGCAGTAGGATCTAACCTGGAAATCCCTCAAATTATTGAAGCAAAAGATTATGCTTTGGCAGAAGCTGCGCGTCCTCTATATGGAGATTTCGGTTTGTGGTTTACGGTTGGGATTGCCATAGTCGCTACCATAACAGGAGTTATTTTTAGTGTTTTTGCAGTTTCAAGAATGACGGCGATGCTCACCAATATGAAATTGATTCCGCATTCTAACCTGGGATTGCCGGGAAATATTCAGCAACACATGCTGGTATATATTGTGGTGCTCTCCATCGCATTAACGATTCTTTTTGACCTTTCAGGAATTGCAGCTATGGGCGCAATATTCTATTTAATAATGGACATTATTATTCATGTGGGAGTACTGCGCCATATGAAAGAAAAGGTGAAAGCAAACCCGGCAATTGTAATTACGGCCATCGTTCTGGATGCAGTGGTATTAATAGGATTTGTATGGGTAAGAGCGCAAACAAACCTAACCGTAATTATTGTCTCTGCAGGCTTAATTGTGGTAACTTTTTTCGGAGAAAAATTATTTCTGAAGAATACTGATCAGGAAGGTAAACTGGAAGATTCTGATGAGGATCAGAATGAAAAAAGTAATAAGAATTAGAATGAAACACACCTATAAAATCACCGGAATGACCTGTAACGGCTGCCGTTCCCATGTTGAAGAAGCTCTAAATAAAGTTGAAGGAGTTACAAATGCTTCCGTTGATCTGGAAAAAGCCGAAGCCGAGATTGAAATGAAGCGGCACATCAAAATTGGCAAATTTCAGCATGCACTAAAAGAAGCGGGCGGAAATTATGAAATTCTGATGCCTTCAGAATCTTCTTCGGAAGGGAATTCTGGTGAAAACCTGATGAAACATACCTATAAAATCACCGGAATGACCTGTAACGGCTGCCGTTCTCATGTTGAAGAGGCTTTGAACAAGGTGGGCGGTGTTATAAATGCTTCAGTTAATCTGGAAAAAGCCGAAGCGGAGATAGAAATGCAGCGGCATATCAAAATTGACAAATTTCAGCATGCATTAGAAGAAGCGGGCGGAAATTATGAAATTCTGATGCCTTCTAAATCTTCTTCGGAAGGGAATTCTGGTGAAAACCTGATGAAACACACCTATAAAATCACCGGAATGACCTGTAACAGCTGCCGTTCTCATGTTGAAGAAGCTCTGAACAATGTTAAAGGCGTTACAAATGCTTCCGTTGATCTGGAAAAAGCCGAAGCGGAGATAGAAATGCAGCGGCACATCAAAATTGGCAAATTTCAGCATGCATTAAAAGAAGCGGGCGGGGATTATCAAATTCTGATGCCTTCTGAATCTTCTTCGGAAGGGAATTCTGGCGAAAACCTGATGAGACATACCTATAAAATCACCGGAATGACCTGCAATGGCTGCCGTTCTCATGTTGAAGAAGCTCTGAACAATGTTGAAGGCGTTACAAATGCTTCCGTTGATCTGGAAAAAGCCGAAGGGGAGATTGAAATGAAGCAGCACATCAAAATTGACAAATTTCAACATGCATTAGAAGAAGTGGGCGGTAATTATCAGATTCTGATGTCTTCTGAATCTTCTCCGGAAGGGAATTCTGGTGAAAACCTGATGAAACACACCTATAAAATCACCGGAATGACCTGTAACGGTTGTCGCTCGCATGTTGAAGAAGCTCTGAACAAGGTCGAAGGTGTTACAAATGCTTCCGTTAATCTTGAAAAAGCCGAAGCGGAGATAGAAATGAAGCGTCACATCAAAATTGACAAATTTCAGCATGCATTAAAAGAAGCGGGCGGGAATTATGAAATTTTCATTCCGGGGGAAGAAGTCCATCATGAGCATTCAGAAAAAGAGAAACCTAAGGGTAAAGGTACGGGCACTTTTTACTGCCCAATGCATTGTGAAGGGGAGAAAACCTACGATGAACCGGGTGATTGTCCGGTTTGTGGAATGGATCTCGTCGAGGAAATGAGTCTTACCTCCTCCTTCGGAGGGGGGCAGGGGGGAGGATACACCTGCCCAATGCATCCGGAAATTGTAGAGGATGAGCCGGGAGATTGCCCAATTTGCGGAATGGACCTGGTGCCGGTCCAGGCTGATGCTTCTGCCGAGAAGAAAACATATCAAAAACTACTGAAAAAATTCTGGATTGCTGCAGGTTTTACTTTGCCCATTTTCCTTATCGCGATGAGCGAAATGCTGGCCGATAATCCGCTGTATGAGGCGCTGGATATGTACTACTGGAATTGGATACAATTGGGACTTTCCATTCCGGTAGTTTTTTATGCCACCTGGATGTTCTTTGAACGCGCATGGAAGTCTGTTACTTCCTGGAACCTGAATATGTTTACACTCATTGGAATAGGCGCTGGAATTGCCTGGATCTTCAGTGTATTTGGATTAATTTTTCCTGATTTTTTTCCGCAGCAATTTAAAACCGAAGCTGGAACCGTTCATGTTTACTTTGAAGCGGCCACTGTTATTTTAACGCTGGTTTTACTTGGTCAGTTATTGGAAGCCCGTGCTCATAGCCGGACGAATTCCGCAGTAAAAGAATTACTGAAACTTGCTCCAAATAAAGCCATTCGCGTGGTAAACGGAGAAGAAGAAGTGATTGCTACAGATAAAATTCAGGTTGGAGATATTTTGCGTATTAAACCCGGAGATAAAATCCCGGTGGACGGAATAATCGAAAAAGGCGAAAGCAGCCTGGATGAATCTATGATTACAGGGGAACCGATTCCGGTAGAGAAAAGTAAAGGCGATACGGTAACTTCAGGAACTATAAACGGAAATCAAAGTTTCACGATGAAGGCCGAAAAAGTGGGCAACGAAACCCTGCTGGCGCAGATTGTAAAGATGGTGAATGATGCGAGCAGGTCGCAGGCTCCTATTCAGAAACTGGCAGATAAAATTGCGGGATATTTTGTGCCGGTGGTGGTCATAATTTCGGTGGTCACTTTTATTATTTGGGCCATTTTCGGACCGGAGCCGAGTTATGTATATGCGCTCATAAATGCCATTGCAGTGCTGATTATCGCTTGTCCCTGTGCTTTGGGACTTGCAACTCCAATGTCTGTCATGGTAGGAGTGGGGAAAGGTGCGCAAAATGGTGTGCTGATTAAAAATGCACAGGCGCTGGAACAAATGGACAAGATCGATACCCTTATCATTGATAAAACGGGAACGATCACCGAAGGAAAACCATCTGTAGAAAAAGTAGTTGCTGCGAATGATTTTTCTGAAGAAGAAGTTCTGCAGAGAATAGCTTCAGTAAATATTTTAAGCGAACATCCTTTAGCCGAAGCCACAGTGAATTATGCTAAAGAGAAGAACGTGAAGATTTCGGAAGCCGAAAAATTCAGTTCCGTAACGGGAAAAGGAGTGACGGCAAATCTTCAGAATCAAAAAATTGCCATCGGGAATGAAAAACTGATGAAAGACGTTGCTGCTGAAATTTCTTCAGAAGTAAAGGAAAAGGTTTCTGCAGAACAACAATTGGGAAAAACCGTATCCTATCTGGCGGTGGATGGTAAAATAGCCGGGTTTATCACCATTACAGATCCTATTAAGAAGACCAGCCGGGCGGCAATTTCAGAATTAATAAGTCGCGGAGTTGAGGTGATTATGCTTACCGGCGACAATAAAAATACAGCTGCTGCGGTGGCTGAAGAATTACATCTCACCGACTTTAAAGCAGGAATGTTGCCGGAGGACAAACTAAATGAAGTAAAACGGTTACAGGCAGAGGGTAAAAAAGTCGCTATGGCCGGTGATGGAATTAACGATGCGCCCGCCCTGGCACAATCTGATATTGGAATTGCTATGGGAACCGGCACAGATGTGGCCATTGAAAGCGCAAAAATTACGCTGGTGAAAGGAGATTTACATGGAGTGGTAAAGGCTAAAACGCTGAGTAAAAAAGTGATGAAGAATATCAGGGAAAATCTCTTTTTCGCGCTTATTTACAACTCTTTGGGAGTACCAATTGCCGCCGGAATTTTGTATCCTTTCTTTGGGATTTTACTTTCCCCCATGATCGCTGCGCTGGCGATGAGCTTTAGTTCGGTTTCTGTGATTGCGAATGCTTTAAGGCTGAGAGGCGCAAAGATTTCCTGATACGATTTTTTAAAGTTGAGACAAATGAAAAGGCCGGAAGAAATTTTTCTTCCGGCCTTTCATCTTTCAAAATTACCAGCCAATTATTTACCGGCTTGTATTTTCTAGTTTGCTTAAGTTATTACCAGGAATAATAGTAAGGACTATAAACATTATATTCACTCTCATTTAGATACCCGTCAAAATCTGTATCCCAGGTGTTGTAAAGACCGGTTCTATACTCATTGACATCTACATAGGTATCAGTATTTGCGTCATACTCATCAAACCATGGAGAGTCAACAAGGCTTGCGTTCCATTCCTCATCACTTAGAAAACCATCCTCATCTGTATCATAAACTGAGAAATCTTCATCGTCGTAATATGTTCCATACATAGTTGTATAACCAGTATTCCATTCATCTTCGCTTAGGACATCATCATCATCTGTATCGGCATTTGCGAAGTTGACAGTATAAAATTCATCTTCATCTAAAACCCCGTCTTCATCGATATCCCAGGCAGTGTAATCATAGTCATAGAAAGCATCAAATTCATCTTCATCGATATTTCCATCGGCATTCGTGTCAAAATCAGCAAAAGCACTGGTTTCAGTGTCTTCCATAGTAACTGTAATCATTTCAGTTGCAAGGGCTCCGGTATCATCGGTGATAGGATCATCATCAATATCCCATTCGCCAAGAATACCATCTTCATCATCAGCATAAAGTTTCAGGACGATTTCATTTTCACCCATCATAAGATTCGCATCTTCATTAAGGACAAGCATAATATCACTTGTTGTAATATCATCTCCTTCAATCATTTCTGGATCAGTAATAAAATTATTAGTATCCTCTTCATCTGCATGTAGCGCTACTAACCAGCTATCCTGCCCAACAGTAACGCTTTGCACCATAATCATGTTATTAGTAAGGGTTTGGTCGTTTGCAATAATACTTCCAGTTGGGTCTGGTATAGGTTCTATTACGTCGTCATCTTCGTCGCAACTTGCCAGTCCTACCATTAAGACTAAAGCAAAGAAGTACTTACTGTACTTTTCAAAATTCATCATAGATTTCATAGTTTTTTATTTTACGGTTAATAAATTATAAAGCCCAATTTGTGAAATTTTAAAAGCCCGGTGAAATTTTGGGGGCTGTTTAATCTTACTTTAACTCGAATCTTAAAGCGGTTTAAAAATTAGTTTAGATAATGGGAAGTATTGTGAAAAAGCGTTAACCATAAAGTACTCCTTAACCTACGTTTTTACTGGAAAAACGTAATTTCCGTTGCAAAAAAGACATTCATAAAAAAAGCCTGCCACTAAAAAATGGCAGGCTTCTACATTTGTTAAGGGTAATTATCCTTTAGCAATAGGATTCAGTATTAAATCTATACGTTCCAGAGCGTCCTGTAAATGATACCTGGTTAACGTATCACCAGAATTGTAAACAGAATTTCTTATCTGCCTTTGGAGGGCTTTAAGTTCTCCACGTACTACCGGACGTATATCACTTTGGGCAACATCTATACTGCTCTGCGTAACCCAACTTCTATATCGCGCCGGAATCTCTGCCTGCTCTTTGGTCATTAAGTACTCCATCCTGTCCAGATATGCACGCTGAAGGTTTCGGCGATACCTGTCTGTTTTTCCTCCTGAAGATAATTCGCTCCAGATTCCTTTTCTAAGATCGGTCATCATGTTTAGTAGGGAATAAGCTTCGCTGCCGTTAACTTCTTCATTTTCCATCAATCGCGCCATTCTTCCGAAATCGAGGATGTTATTAAGCGCGCGTTCCTGCATACTTCTTATCCTTTCAATATTTCCGTCGAATTCAACTTTATTAAAGATATTAGGATCCATGAGCCATTCAGGAGTTTCAAAGAGCTGAGTGTGTAAAAAGTTCATAGCTCTTTGTTGTTTCTCTTTGTCTACATGAGTATAAACTGCACCTTCCTGATCGTAGGTTTTGTAATTTTCATAAATTCCTCCAATACTGGCTGCAACATGACCCATGTACCTGTTATACTGGCCTACAATCTGCCCGTAAAGGTCATCCAGATCTTCATAATCCTTTCCATCTTCTGCAGTCCATTCCAATAGATTTGGAAGGATACGCTTCAGGTTTTTAATTCCATATTCACTTGCAAGAACAGCGTCATCACCAAGGTCTTCAGTTTGTGAACTTGGATCTATTACTCCGCCACTTTGCTGTCTTCCGAAGCGATACATAGGATCACCGGCATGTTCCAGGATCCATTGGTCAAGAATCTCTTTTTCTTCTCTTCCTTCTTTCTCCGGAATAGGACGGTAACCCCACTTAACAGCATACTTATCATATGGGCCGATATTTGGCATTAGAGCAACATCACCATCTCCCGGCTGTGCGATATAATTAAAACGTGCATAATCCATAATAGAAGGAGCTGTACCAAATTCTGCCGTAAAAACAGGATCACGTAGCTTTTCTACCGGATAAGCAACGCTGCTTCCCATATTATGCGGAAGGCCAATCGTGTGACCAACTTCGTGAGAAGAAACAAAACGGATTAGGCGTCCCATAACTTCATCTTTAAAGGCAACGTTTTGTGCATCTTCGTTAATTGCAGCCGTTTGTACAAAAAACCAGTTTCTCAACAGCGTCATTACATTATGGTACCAGTTAATGTCTGATTCCAGGATTTCTCCTGAACGCGGATCGCTCACGTGTGGCCCGTTTGCATTCGGAATAGGGGAAGCAAGATAACGTACTACCGAATAACGTACATCTTCAGGACTCCAGTCAGGATCTTCTTCTTTAGAAGGTGGGTCTTTAGCGATAATTGCGTTTTTAAAGCCTGCTTCTTCAAAAGCCACCTGCCAGTCTTCAATTCCCTGTTTGATATAAGGAACCCACTTTCTTGGAGTGGCTCTGTCTATATAATAAACGATAGGTTCCTTTGGTTCTACCAGCTCGCCTCTTTTGAACTTCTCCATGTCTTCCTCTTTTACCTCAAGTCTCCAACGGTCTAAGTAACGGACTTCCTCACTTTTTTGAGCATCCAGACCATAATCTGTCTGTTCTCTTGCGAACCAGCCAACACGTTGATCGAAATAGCGACGTTCCATTGGCTCTTTTGGCAGTAAAATCATGGAATTACTGAATTCTAAAGAAATAGAACCTAAACTGCTGTTAGAAGGAGGGTTTCCGGCATTGTAGGTCTTTACATGCCTTACTTCTACGTTTTCGGGATAACTTCTAATGGTATCGATATAAGAACGATCCTCGTCCAGACGGGATACTTTATATTCTTCCCGTTCATCATCCTGAAGGCCCAGCGCCATAATATCTTTGGTGTAAAGTGCAGTAACGTCAATAACCACATTATTATAAACCGAATCTTTCCGTACGGTCTGAATAGGAAACTTCTGAAGGATTGGTTCAAAATTAGAATTTACCACAGCCTCGTGCACCGGTAAAGAATCTGCCGCGTAAACTTCATAAGAAACTACGCGAAGCAAAACATCGTCACCTTTCTTTTCCCATTTATGAACCTGAGTATTTTGTTTTCCACCACCAAAGCCAATTCCGCTGGCAGTTTTCGCAATCCGGGTCACCGTGAGCATTTCGCGGTTAAAGAGACTGTCCGGAATTTCATAATAGTATTTATCGTCCACTTTATGTACCGTGAACATGCCTTCATCTGTTTTTGCATCTTTGGTGATTACTTTTTTGTAAGGCTTTAGCTTGTCTTTGCTTTTGGCTTCTGTATTTGCTGAAGTTTGAGCGTTTTCAGTTTTTCCTGCCTGAAAAACAGCACAACCGGAAACAGATACAGACAAAGCCACAAGTAGCGCCTTGTAAGAAAAATTTTTAATCATGAATTTTTTAATTGAGGGTTTGTTTATTTAACAGGAGATCTGAATGATAGAACAAGATGATCTCCCGTTGTTTCTTTGACTCGTCAAAGCCTGAATGGTTTAAAAATAAGTTAAATAATATGAATTGGAGAAAGGGTACAGAGATATTTTAATTGGAATTTTTCCAAAGGAGGACGTCTGTTTCTATAGATCTTGCTCCGTATGAAGTTGATACTACTTTGAAGGACAGTGTGATAATCCTTTGTTAAGCTCTGTTTAAGACTGGGAAAAATGGTATTTACTGATTAAATTGAAGAGTAAAATAAAAAAGTAAATTATGAAAAAAGTAGTGCAATTAGTAGCCCAAAAAGCAGGAATTACAGAATCACAGGCAGAAACTGCAGTGAGAACAGTAGCATCTTTTCTCAAAGATAGATTACCCCCCGGGATTGCTGGACAGGTAGACAAATACCTTAATGATGAGCCTGATGAAAAAAAGGATGAAGGTAACAAAGCTGATGATGGCATTAGTGGGATAGGAAATAAATTTAGCAATACATTTGGCCCAAAATAAAGCTTCGGCTAATCTAAAACAGAAACCCCCTCGTTCTTTTTGGAAGAGAGGGTTTCTGTTTTACAATTATGCCAGATTTCTCTAAAGCTAATTTTTTCGAATCCTTCACTTCGACAGGCTCAGTGTGACGTGATTAGTCGGGCTGAGCCTGTCGAAGCCTTTTGAGGTTTATAATTAGCACCACCTAAAACCACTTTTCAACATCTTCCAGTTGAAGGGCGGCTATAGGCAATTTGTTTTTCTTCCTTAATCCGTTAAGCTTTTGGTGCACTTGTGTAGGCTTATTTTCCTTTAATTTGGAAACGCTTACAAATTCATGCATCACCACATCTACCCATTCCTGCGGGACCCCGATTTTGATAAAATCTTCCGGTTTTGGGGTGGGAGCTTTCTTCTCTGGTTTCATTTGCGGGAAGAATAATACTTCCTGGATGGATTGTTTATTGGTTAAAAACATGATCAACCTGTCCATTCCAATTCCCAGTCCCGAAGTTGGAGGCATTCCGTATTCCAGTGCACGAAGAAAGTCATCGTCGATAAACATTGCCTCGTCATCTCCTTTTTCAGAAAGCTTCAGTTGTTCTTCAAACCGCTCACGCTGGTCTATAGGATCATTTAATTCAGAATATGCGTTTGCAATCTCTTTTCCGCAGACCATTAGCTCGAAACGCTCCGTCAATTCCGGATTGTCACGATGTTCCTTACAAAGCGGACTCATCTCTTTGGGATAATCTGTAATAAATGTAGGCTGGATAAAATTGCCCTCACATTTTTCACCAAAAATCTCATCGATGAGTTTTCCTTTACCCATCGTCTCATCCACTTCTATTCCCATTTCTTTGGCAGCTTCAAAAAGCTCTTTTTCAGATTTTCCGGTAACATCATAACCGGTAAATTCTTTTATCGCATCAATCATTGTGATACGCTTGTAGGGAGCTTTAAAATCTACCTGGTGCTTTCCAAAAGTTGCCTCTGTTGTGCCGTTAACAGCAATCGCACAATGTTCGAGAAGTTTTTCGGTAAAATCCATCATCCAGTTGTAGTCTTTATAAGCTACGTAAATTTCCATTGCGGTAAATTCCGGATTATGGGTCCTGTCCATTCCTTCATTTCTGAAGTTTTTTGAAAACTCATAAACTCCGTCAAAACCCCCAACAATTAGGCGCTTTAGATACAATTCATTCGCAATTCTTAAGTAAAGCGGAATATCGAGTGCGTTGTGATGCGTGATAAAAGGCCGCGCCGCAGCACCTCCGGGAATAGATTGGAGGATAGGAGTTTCAACTTCAAAATAACCTTTGTCGTTGAAGAAATTCCGCATTGCATTAAATAATTTCGTGCGTTTTATAAAGATTTCTTTTACCTGTGGGTTTACCGCTAAATCGGCATAACGCTGGCGGTAACGATGTTCAGGATCTTTAAAACCATCATGAGTATTTCCTTCTTTATCGGTTTTAGGAAGTGGCAGCGGGCGCAAAGATTTGCTCAAAAGGCTGTAATCTTTTACCATTACCGTCATTTCCCCAACTTTAGTTTTAAAAAGTTCGCCTTCGATGCCTATAAAATCACCAATATCGAGCAGCTTCTTGTAAACATCATTGTATTTACTTTTATCCTCACCCGGGCAAATTTCATCGCGGTTAAAATAAACCTGAATTTTTCCTTTTGAATCCTGCAATTCCGCAAACGAGGCTTTTCCCTGGATACGTCGCGACATTAACCGACCTGCGATGACCACTTTTTTTCCTTCTTCAAAATCGGACTTTATTTCAGAAGTAGTGTGGTCCACCGGGAAAAGTTCGGCTGGATAAGGATTGATTCCGGATTTTCTAAGGGCAGATAGTTTTTCCCTTCTTACAATTTCCTGTTCAGATAGTTGCATGATGTTATTTTGTCAATTATCGCCCGGCTTATACCTTTGGCAGGTGCAAATATAATGACAATCAGGCTATCCACCAATGCCAGTGAAAGCCGAAATTTTAATTCTATCTTTGTGCCGAAAAATTTGAGTAAAATGAGTATCTGGCGCGTTGTTTTATCGGTTTTATTTCCTCCGCTGGCGGTCTATGACAAAGGTTGTGGTTCAATAGTGATTGTTCTTATCCTTACACTTTTGGGCTGGATCCCGGGTGTGATTGCCGCGTTAATTATTCTGAATAATCCAAAGAGCTAGAAAAATGAACAGGAAAATAGAAATTCAGAATCTCGGGCTTAAAGATTACAAGGAAATCTGGGAGTACCAGGAAAAGCTCTTTAAAGCAACGCTGGACAAGAAAATAAAGAACCGCCGGCAAAATTTAAATGAAGCAACTACAAATTATCTTTTGCTCGTCGAGCATCCACACGTTTATACTTTGGGAAAAAGTGGTGACGCTGCGAATTTGCTGATTTCTGAAGAAGAACTGAAACAGAAAAATGCCAGTTTTTATAAGATTAACCGGGGAGGCGATATCACTTATCACGGCCCCGGGCAGTTGGTGGCTTATCCCATTCTCGATCTCGATAATTTTTTTACCGATATTCATAAATATTTACGCCTGTTGGAAGAAGCAGTGATCCTAACGCTGAAGGAATACGGACTAAAAGCCGAAAGGAGTGAAGGCGAAACAGGAGTTTGGCTTGATGTAAATACGCCTTTCGCGAGGAAGATCTGTGCGATGGGGGTAAGGGCAAGCCGCTGGGTGACCATGCACGGGCTGGCGCTCAACGTGAATTCCGATTTGGGTTATTTCGATAATATCGTTCCCTGTGGAATAAAAGATAAAGCGGTTACTTCTTTAAACGTAGAATTGGGTAAAAAAGAAATTCCGTTGCCAGAAGTTCAGGAAAAATTATTAAAACATTTCGCAGATCTTTTTGAGGCGGAATTAATTTGAAAATAATTCTGAAAACCTTCCAATAATCCTGGTCAGATTTTCGCCGTATCTCTTACAGGTTCTTCCAGGTATATAATTTTTTTATTTCTGTAGATTCCATGAGGTCAGCTAAAGAATATTTCTATTTTTGTTAAAATATTTAACAAAAGAACTTCATCATCAGGGTTCTTCACATCACAAAAATGAAAAATAAACTTATTGTCCTGTTCACCTTCTTTTGTCTCTGTACCTATGCACAAAACGACTTTCAGAAGGGCTACGTAATTAATAACACCGGGGATACTATTAATGCTTTAATTAAAAATGAGGTATGGATAAATAACCCGCGGGATGTGAGTTATAAAACTTCAGAAAATGGAGAAGTAAAAATACATACCATAGATCATGTACGTGAATTTGGGGTGCCGGAACATTATCAGTATAAAAGAGTGGATGTTAGGATGGACAGAAGCACTAATGATTTTTCCAGATTGAGCAATGACAGGAATCCAGACTTTCAGGAGGAGCGGTTGTTTTTACAGAGCCTTGTTGAAGGGGCAGCAAATCTCTATTTTTATCGTGAAGGAGGTTTGGAACGATTTTTTTATTCAGTAGAAGGATCGCATCCGGAGCAGCTTATTTATAAGAAATACAATACGCCAGATAATAAAGTCGGGATCAATACCAGGTATAAGCAGCAGCTATGGCAGGATGTAAAGTGTCCTTCTGCTACTATTAATTCTTTTAAAAACCTGGATTACAGGCGTGGAGAACTTGTGCGCTATTTTGTAAATTATAATAAATGTAGCAATTCTAATTACCAGGATTTTACCCAAAGAAAGGATACAGATTTTTTTAATGTCAAGCTAAAATTGGGTGTTGGTGTTTCGGCTTTAAAAATGGACCAGAGAGAATATGGTAATGCTGTTGAAGGGCAATTGCAAACAAGCCTAAGGTTGGGAATGGAAGCCGAATATTTCTTTCCATTTCTTAAAAGAAAATGGTCGTTTTTTATTGAACCGACTTATTATGAATTTGAAACTAAAGATAAAGGTGTAGCTTACTTTACTGTTGCATCTGTGCCTTCCAATCCTAATGCCAGCTATGCACGAGTCGAGGGATATTTTGAAGTAGATTATTCTGCTATAGAAATACCGCTGGCTTTTAGATATTACATTATCTCTAAAGAAAATTCAAATTTTTTCCTCAATGGTGGTCTTGCAATTGGGAGGATATTAAAGTCTTCAACGAAAGCCACAAGAATAGATGGATCTAGTTTAAATACAAATTTTGATCTTAAGGATTCTGGTTCAGCAAGCTTTTTACTTGGTGTGGGATATTCATTTAAATCTTTTAGTTTGGAGGGTAGATACCACATCGGTAAATCCTACAGGACACGCCAATATAATGTTGGCCACAGCAAAGATTTCACCTTGAGCCTGGGTTACAGAATATTCTAAAATCAATTGTTTTTACTCTTCTTCGGAAGAACACCGATCAAAATTTATAGTATAACAGCGTACTATCATCTCCCTGCACCACAAATTCCAGGTTTCTATCGAGGTCTGCATTATTAAGATCAATTTGAGAAGTGCCGTAAACCGGAAAACCTTCTAAAAGTTCAGCGTTAGAATTAAAGACATATACTCGTTTTGCCTGCGTATCTGTCACCGCAATTAAAACCCGGTTATTAACATAGAAAATCTGAGGTTCTGTATATAGTCCAAAATTAAGCTCTACTTTTTGTCCTTCTATTGTCAAAATATTATCCGAAAGCGTTACTAAAGTCTTGGGAGTTGCATTTAAATAGTGATTTTCGGCAAGATCTTTATTTTCTTTTTGCACATTTCCTTGCTGACTAATACTTATTAACTCCCCGATATCACTTGTGGAAATGAATTTTCCGTTGTATTCATACCACTCATTTCCGGATAAACCAAAAGTTTCCGTTACCGGAACACGTACATTCCCCTGCCGACTCAGGATATTTATTTTTCCCGAATCTTCAGAAACCAGGATGTAATCTTTGGTGCCAATCCGTATATGCTTCGGCGGATTCGTTATTTCTGAAGTCGCTTTGTTGAAGTCAAATCCTTTAACAGCTTTCCCGTCTCCATTGTACATATAGACTCTGTCTCCCTGTGTTACCAAAAATCGATATTTTCTATTTTTGTCGTAATCAAAAACCGAAAGCGGCTGGGTAATAGCATCATTAAACTGAAGAGGGAAAGGTTTCACCGTGTTCCCATTCCTGTCCAGAACCTGCACAGAATTTTGTGTGCTGAATGCAAGCTGAAATTTGCCATTTTTGAAGAGGTCTACTTCGTGAATATTTCCGGTAATCCTGCTTTTTAAAGTTTTCTTCCAGTAAATATTTTTCTTGTTGGAGATGAGGTACAGCGTATTGTTCACGTCCTGCACCGCAATATCCATCTGATTGGTGAGATGATTTCTGAAGAAAAAAGGACGGGTAGCCAGTTCCGCTTCCAGGGAGAAAGAGAATACTTCTTCAGGGGCTGCGCCGGACACTTGTGTTTGTTCCGATGCTTGTAAAATCCCATGAATATGAGCAAAATCGTCTTCCTGGACGAATTGTATTGCGCCAATACGATAATCTCCAAGTTCTATATTAAGGACGTTAGTTTTTAATTCTTCAGAAACACTGCTGGCGAGCAATGGTAAAAACTGCTTTCCATTTGCAACCAGAAGCATCGAAGATTCTGAAGAAAGTTTCTCCATCGCCTCCTGGTAATATGCTTTTTCACTCATAGAATTGTCATTCTGAAAATCGGCTATTACTTTTTGTAAATCAGCTACGTTATTGCCAAAAATCAGGAAGTTATTCAGCCTTATAAAGTGTTTTGGATCTTCAATAGTAATTAAATGAGAAAAACTTCTGCGGAATTCCGGACTTTCATTAATGGTGTAGATTTCTGTATCGCGATAATTGTCATTTTCGGCACTGCTCTTAGAACGCATCTTCTGAAAGGTTTCTTCAATATTAAGGGACTTCAGTATAAAAAGAGAATTCCCGTCCATATATATAAAACCCATTTCATTTACTTCAGAAAAAGGCGCTGTAGCTTCATTAATACTATCTTTCCCTACCTTTTTCAGATTTTGCTGAAGTATTTCCGCATTGTTAAAGGTGAAAGAGAGAAAACCTGAAGCCGAAGAGGGTGTTACCTGTGCAATTTCATTCCTGTTTACTCCTGCGCCATCGAAAATATTCAAAACTGAAGCAGAATCTTCCGCGGTAATGGCAATTCCGTTTATTTTTAATGCTTTTTCTTCCAGTTCTATGTCTACAGCACTCCAATTTGCCATTTTTCGAGTTGTATTAAATTGAAGAACTTCAAAAAAGTGCTGAAAACCTTCAGTAAGGTTATGATTTATAAAAACTGAAGTATTAGAACGATCTGTCGCAGCAAATAACTGCTGAAAACTGCCATTTTCAGCACCGTTCTTATCCTGAAGGCTTTGCTCCAGCACTTGTCGGGAATTGCTGGCCAGAAAATTTCCTCCTTTTTCTGAAACATACGTGCTGACTCCTTCTATAGTATAGTGCTTAATTTGCCAATTTTCGGACTTCATAGTCTCCAAAGACTTATTCCCGACAGAATCCAGATTAATTTTTGGCTGTCCTGTGGTTGCCAGCAGGTAATAGTGACCTTGATTTTTCCAATCACGATAACTGATAAGAGTTTCTCCTATACTATCTATGTACTCTAGAAAAATCAGCTGATCCTTAAATTCCCTGAGCTTTGTAGCTTTATTGGAAAGAACAGGGTTTGTAGAGACCTGCGCCAAAAATTCTTTTAAATCGGGTGAGTGAATTATTACAGAAGCATCCTCCTGAATAAAATTTTCGATAGGAAGCTTTTCTTCCGCATCATTTGAGCATGCGGTAAATAATAAGAGTTGAAAAAAGAAGAATACAAGTCTCTTCATCGATATATAGGTTCAAAGTTTATGAGTCAAACGTCAGTTCCAGTTGCTCCGGTAAAAGTCTAAAGCTTTTTCTATGGTACTTTGTGATGCCGAATTCTCTTATTGCTGCCCTGTGTTCTAAAGTTGGATAGCCTTTATTTTGTTTCCAGTTATACATAGGAAATTCTTCATGAATTTTCTCCATATAGGCATCGCGATGCGTTTTTGCAAGAATTGAAGCCGCTGCAATACATAGATATTTGCCATCTCCTTTAATAATACAGTCATGAGAAACGTTTTTATAAGGCTTAAATCGGTTTCCATCTACTAAAATATGTTCGGGACAGTTAGATAGTTTTTCGATCGCCCGGTGCATGGCAAGAATGGAAGCATTTAAGATATTAATTTCATCAATTTCGTCCATAAAAACATGTGATACACCGAAACACACGGCTCGCCTCTCAATCTCATTTTTTAGAATATTGCGATTTTTAAGGCTTGTTTTTTTTGAATCATTTAAAAGTACATGCCGGAAATTGCGAGGTAGTAAAACAGCAGCAGCAGTGACCGGTCCGGCAAGACATCCGCGGCCTGCTTCATCTGTTCCTGCTACACTAAAAGAAGATTTAAATTTTTTAAGCATATTTAAGAATTATGCGCTAACGTTTTCGATGCCAAATTTAACAAAATAAGCGATGAACTCAGAGTGATGTTGGGGTTTTAAGAAATTAAAAATCAAATATATTTTGTTTTATTAGTAATTTATTATGATTTTTGGCGCAGGCTAATTCAAATTAAATAATAATGAAAAGAAGATTAAATGGAATGCTGACGCTGTTACTGGCGTTGGTCGTGCAAATTACCTTTGCGCAGGAAAAAACTGTCACCGGTACAGTTACAGATGATCAAGGTTTGCCTCTACCCGGGGTAAATGTAATTGTTCAGGGAAGTAACAGA
Source organism: Autumnicola lenta (assembly GCF_031846515.1). Taxonomy (NCBI): domain Bacteria; kingdom Pseudomonadati; phylum Bacteroidota; class Flavobacteriia; order Flavobacteriales; family Flavobacteriaceae; genus Autumnicola; species Autumnicola lenta. The sequence continues at coordinate 8,885 of NZ_JAVRHO010000004.1, read as the reverse complement.
GGTGTTCAGACTGATTTTGATGGGGAATTTAGTATTTCCGTAAATCAGGATCAGGTTTTGGTTTTTAGTTACATTGGTTTTGCTACACAAGAAGTTCCAGTGGGAGCGGGTAGTAGTATTAATGTTGAACTTGACGTTGATGCTGCAGCTTTGGAAGAAGTGGTGGTGACTGGTTATAGTACCAGTACAAAACAGTCTTTTACCGGTAGTGCGAAAACTGTTGATGCCGAATTGTTGAACCGTAAAAACGTTTCTAACGTTGCCCAGGCTTTAACTGGTGAAGTTGCCGGTGTTAGGGTAATCAACAATTCAGGACAGCCGGGTAGTACTCCAAATATTCGTATAAGGGGTATTGGTTCTGTAAATGGTAACACTTCTCCGCTTTATGTAGTAGATGGTGTTCCTTATGCAGCTAATAATCCTGGTACTGCAGATAACCCTGCTGGGGATGTAAGTCTTGCCGGTATTAACCCGGAGGATATTGCGTCTACCACTATTCTTAAAGATGCTGCCGCAACCGCTATTTATGGTGCTCGTGGGGCAAATGGTGTGGTTGTAATTACTACCAGAAAAGGTAGAGCTGGTAGATCAATGGTTGAGGTTAGTACAAGAACTGGTGTTAACTTTAGTCTTTTGCCTCGTTATAATACAATAGATTCTCCAGAGCAATATATTGCTCTTGGTTGGGAAGGTCTTTATAATCGTGGTGCTGCCGAAGGTAGGGACCCGGTTGCTTATGCTAATGCAAATTTATTTTCAGGAAGCGGTATTGATCCACGATATAATTTGTGGAATGTTGCAGATGGAGGTGAATTAATTGATCCTGAGACAAGAATGGTAAGGCCTGGTGTGACCAGAAGATACGATCCGGAAGATTGGGAAGATTATGGTTTCCAGACTTCAACAAGAACTGAAGCTAACCTTAAAATTAGCGGAGGTAATGAAACTACCAGTTATTACTCATCTGTGGGTTATCTTAATGATGTTGGGTACATCATAGATTCAGATTTTGAAAGGATTTCAGGTCGTTTAAACTTGACGCATCAGGTTAAAGACTGGCTTTCTGGTTCTGTAAATATGGGATACTCACTTTCAGAAACAAATAATAATGGTCAGTCTGAGGATTCTGGGAGTGTGTTCTGGTTTGTAGATAATATTCCATCAATCTACCCTTTGTTTCTGCGTGATGCAGATGGTAACATAGTAGACGATCCTATTTATGGTGGTCCACAGTACGATTATGGTCAGGGACGTGGTTTTGGAGCGCTTACCAACTCTATTGCAGATGCTAATTATAGTGGTAGTAATTCCAAAAGACACGAATTTAATACTAATGCTTTCTTAAAAGCAGACATTACTGACGGGTTAAGTTTAGAAACCAGATTTGGTACACAGTACTATAACGACAGTTTTAATAGTCTTCAGAATCCATTTTACGGTCCTAGTGCTGGTCAGGGAGGTTCTATTTACAAAGAGAAAACAGAACTTTTTACTTACAACTTTTTACAGTTGTTGAGATATAGCAAGAGTTTTGGTGGACATAGTATAGATGCTCTTGTTGCTCACGAAAGTAATTCCTGGGCAAGACAGACATTATATGTGTCTAAAAACAACCTTATTGATCCTGATGGAACAGAATTAAATAATGCTGTTGTAAGTAGTTCCCTTCCGGGTTCTTATACAGATGATTTTACTCTTGAAAGTTTCTTTGGGCAGATTAACTATAACTTCGATGACAGATACTTCCTTTCTGGTAGTGCCAGAAGGGATGGTTCTTCAAGGTTCTTACAAGATAAATGGGATAATTTTGGATCTGTAAGTGGTGCATGGGTGCTTTCGAATGAAGGATTTATGCAGGATCAGGGTCTTTTTACATTCCTGAAATTAAAGGCTAGTTATGGTCTTATTGGAGAACAGGGTGGTATAGGTTTTTATCCTGGATATGACAGATTTGATATTGGTAACTTAAACGATCGACCAACTTTTTCTTTTGATGCCGTTGGAAACCCGGATCTAACCTGGGAAACTTCAAAAATGTTCCAGACCGGTGTTGAATTTAGCCTGGGAAGATTCCTGGATGGATCTGTAGATTACTATAGAAAGAACACTGACGACCTTCTTTTTGAAAGAAGAATTCAACCTTCCAGTGGTAGGGCTCTTATTACGGTAAATGATGGAGAGTTGTTAAACCAGGGTATTGAATTTGATCTTTCAGCACATGTTATTAAAACTACAGACGCTTATTTCGATATATCTGTAAATGGAGAGATTATTGAAAACGAATTGTTAAGAATGCCTATAGATCCTGAAACACAGGAGCCAAAAGTTTTGGATCAGCAAGGTCTTTATGGTAGGTCTGCAGGTCATTCAATCTATGACTTTTATGTAAGGGATTTTGTTGGTGTTGATCCTGCAGATGGTAGATCTCTTTGGAAAGTGTATTATGTAGATGCTAACGGGGACGGATCATTCCAGACTGGCGAGCAAATTAATAATATGTTGAACTATCTTGAAGATAACCCTGATGTGGAACAAAGTGATATTATGGAGTCTACTACAAAAACTTATTCACAGGCCACAGAACATTATACAGGGCAGTCTGCAATTCCAGATGTACGTGGTGCGTTTAATTTGGCTGCAGGTTACAAAGGTTTTAGTTTAAGTGCTCAATTCCTTTACAGCATTGGAGGTTATTCTTACGATGGTGCTTATGCAAGTCTAATGCACAACAGGGTTGTAGGTAATAATAACTGGCATACAGATATTCTTAACAGATGGCAGCAGCCTGGAGATATGACTAGCGTTCCTCGTTTGTCTAATAACCTAGAACCAAATTCAGATGTAACAGGTTCTTCAACAAGATTTATAACTAAGTCAGATTTCCTTGCTTTTAATAACGTGCAATTGGCCTACAGTGTTCCAGGTGCTTTTACTGAAAGTATGGGATTGAATTCACTGACTATTTCCCTTAGCGGAGATAATTTATTCTTATTGTCTGAAAGAGATGGATTTAATCCATCTACTGCAGAGGCAGGACAGTCCAATACTTACAGGTACTCTCCCCTTTCAACATTTACTGCAGGTGTAAGAGTGAACTTTTAATTAAAAAAAAATAAAAATGAAAATTAAATATTATTTAGGAATAGCTATTGCCTCTCTTGCTTTTACCGGCTGTAGCGAAGATTTTCTGGAAACCGAACCAACAGAGTTCGTTTCCAGCAGGCAGATTGCTGAATTTTCTGAAAAGAATCCTGAGCTTCAGGCAGCAAACATTTCCGGTATTTATGCATTAATGTATAATACCGAGACCGGTGGAACGACAGGTCATGATGATTTCGGACAAAAGAGTTATGATATTTACGGAGATTTATTGTCTGCAGATATGGTTTTGGCAGGATTAACCTACGGATGGTATTCTGGTATTTCCCAAATGCAAGCTACAATAGATTATACAGATATAGAGAATTACAGAGTCTGGAGATATTACTATAGGATAGTTTTCTCTGCCAATTTAGTTATTGAGCAACTTGGTGGTAACGACGCTGTGCCGGAAACAGAAGAAGGGCAATACTTTATGGGACAGGCAAAAGCTTTAAGAGCCTATGGTTATTTCTATCTTGCACAATATTTTTCAGAGGAGTATAATCCTTCAGAGCCTATTTTGCCTCTTTACACAACAACTGCTGTAGAAGCCCAGCCTTTAAGCCCGACTTCAGAGGTTTATGATGTTATGGTTTCTGACTTGCAGGATGCTATTGAACTTTTAGATGGCTATAACCGATCTGCAAAGCAGGAAATTAATAAAGAAGTTGCTCAAGGCTTATTAGCATACGTTTATGCTGCTATGGGGAATTATGAAGAAGTTGAAACTCTAACTCGCGATGTTATCGATAACGGTGGTTTTTCTCTTATGACTGCTGAAGAAGTGGCTAGAATGCGTCATGATGGACCTGATACAGATCCTTATGGTGGTGGCTTTAACGATGTTAATACTTCAGGATGGATGTGGGGTGTGGATATCACTCTTGATCAGGGACTTGATTTAGTTTCATGGTGGGGTCAGGTAGACCTTTTTACTTATAGCTACGCATGGGCAGGTGATCCAAAATCTATAGATGCGCTACTGTACGATGCTATTCCTGCAGATGATGTTCGTAAAGCGCAATTTGTAGATGCTTATAGTGATGGTGTTTTGTATCCAATAAACAAGTTCTATGCACCTGCTCGTGAAATTGGAGGGCAACGTAATGTTACTACAGATTACCTTTATATGAGAGTTGCTGAAATGTATTTGTTGCATGCTGAGGCTGCCGCTAAGACTGGTAATGAAGCGGAGGCAAGAGAAACATTGAAAACTCTTTTGGATGAAAGGGTAGATGATTCTTCTTATGTAGACAATCTTTCTGGTGCAGCTCTTGAAGCTCAAATTTACCTTCAGACAAGAATTGAACTTTGGGGTGAAGGTAAAAGTTACCTCGCGATGAAGAGAAACCAAGCTACTATTGTGAGAGGTCCAAACCATCTCACTAATGCTGGGGAAGCTATACCATATAATGCTGATAGATTGACTTTTGAAATTCCGCTTAGCGAAATTCAGAATAATCCGAATATTACTCAACAGTAAAGAATAATAAGGTTTGAGAGGCACAGTTAATGTGCCTCTCGTAACCATTTATTAATTCCATAAAATACACATAATAATATGAAAAAGTTTTTTCTAATAATGGCTGCGGTTGTTTCCACTTCCTTCTTTACAGGATGTGAAAGTGACGATGAATTTACGGCGCCCAATTATGTTTCTTTCGAAACAGGTCCTTTGGACTTTTCTGTCAATGAAAATAGTGATGCCTCATATGATATTACTGTTTACACTGCTAACGTTACAGGATCGGATAGAACCATTCCAGTCGAAGTGGCAGGTTCTTCTACTTTAAATGCTGAGTCCTATTCTATTCCCGCTTCTGTGACAATTCCTGCAAACACTAATGAAGGAACATTTACTGTAACTTTAACAGATAACAATCTTGCTAATGCAGGAGGGAACTTAATTTTAAGTTTAGATCCTGAGGATGAAGATTTATACACAGGTAGTCCTTTAACAATTGGTGTGTCTAAAGTTTGTGCTATAGACATTAACGACTACATCGGTTCCTTTACAGGTACTGGGTCGGGGAGTGAGGATTACGGCTATACAACCGAGGTTGAGACGTTCCGTAATGAAGAAGGAGATCTTATGATAAATGGTCTGGTTTTTCAATGGTTTCAGGACTGGTGGGGAGAAGTAATAGTTACAAACCAACCAGTTACGTTTGATGTAAATATGGAAACAGGTGTGATCACAATACCTGAACAGCCTTATATTACGTCTACATATGAAGGAGATCCTCAACCAGCTTATAGCATTAAGGGTACTGGTAGAATCAACGCTTGTGAACAGCAAATTATGATAAGACCTGTTTTAGTTCAGGATGGAACTGAAATTGATGGCACCACTTGGGGAGCAGCTTTCTTGGAAACTATACGTTTGGAAGGTGACGATACTGTTGACTCCGAAGGAGAGGATGATACTGACGACTCTGGAGATGATGCAGGTGAAGAAGATTCTGAAGGAGATGATTCTGAAGGAGATGATTCTGAAGAATAATAAATAAACCAATAATCTGGTTAAAAAACCACCCCTCGGGGTGGTTTTTTTGTTTAAACCATTTTCTGGCTCAATTCATTTAATATTATACTTTTGTGTTATCTCAAAATAAGTAATGAAACAAGTCTTTTTTACTCTTATTATACTTTTCGTTTCACTGTATTCACAAGCTCAGGAAAGAACCCTTTCGCGACCCGGAGGAAATAACGCTGATGAAACCGGAGCGGCACAAGCAGATTCTGTTGCAGTACCTCCCATCGATTTGTACCAGATTATTTCTTATAAAAATGATACTACTTACGTAGATACCACCCTTAACATTAAAAAAGATTATCGGTTCAATTATCTTCGCAAGGATAATTTCGAACTTTTGCCTTTTTCCAATACAGGACAAACCTATACTTCTCTAGGCCATGACCCGGAATTTGATAAAATTATGCCGCAGTTTGTAGCGCAGGCAAGGCATTTCGGCTTTTTTGAAACTGAGGATATTAATTATTACCGCGTTCCCACACCATTTACAGAAATCTATTTTAAAACCGTCCCCGAGCAGGGGCAACAGTTGGATGCGTTTTTCACTGTAAATACGAGCGATAGACTTAACTTTTCAGTAGCATATAAAGGAGTGCGCGCCCTGGGTAAATTTCAGCATATCCTCACCAGTACCGGCATTTTTCGTACCACAGCCAACTATCGTACAGAGAATAATAAGTACCAACTCCGCACCCATTTTGTCACCCACGATCTTCTGAATGAAGAAAATGGAGGCTTGTCTGAGCAGGCGCTGGAACAATATATAGGAGAGGAAGAGGAGTTTGATGACAGGTCTCTTTTAGATGTCCGGTTCGAAAATGCACAAAGCACTTTAAATGGAAAGCGCTTTTATCTGGACCACAAGTATTTCCTAACCAATCCGGCTTCAGATAGTCTCAGCAGCTTGTCTCTTGGTCATGTCTTTAATTTTAATTATAAGAAATTTCAGTTTTCGCAGGAATCCGCAGTGCAGGAGGTTTTTGGAAAATCATTTGAGAGCAGTAATCTTCGTGATCAAACGCGGCTCGAAGAAGTGTATAACGAAGCCAATGTTGAATTCAGGAACAACATTCTTGGGAGACTTAAATTCCGCGCAGGATATAACCGTTACAATTATGGATATAACTCGGTTTACATTCTGGAGGATCAAAAAATCACCAATAGGTTAATTGGCTCCGTGGTTTCTGTGGGGGGTGAATATGAAAAAGATATAGCAGGATTTCATGTTGATGCCAAAGCATCGTTAAACCTTGGAGATGATTTCTCGGGTAATTTTGTAATAGCTAATGCTTCCTATTCCCTAAACGAGGAAAATCAAATAGAATTTGGTTTTAAGCAAAGCAGTCAAAATGCCAATTATAACTACCTGCTTTACCAGAGTGACTATATAAATTATAATTGGCAGAACGATTATGATAATATCAATTCTCAGAATCTCCATTTCAGGATAAATTCTGAGAAACTTTTTGATGCCACAGCAAATCTTACCCAGATCCAGAATTATGCCTACTTTGCGCTGACTGATGTTGGGGTAGTAAAGCCATTTCAGTATGGAGACCAGGTAAGATATCTAAAGTTACGCGCAGAGCGGGAATTCGATTTCGGAAAATTTGGAATGTATCATACGCTCATGTACCAGAATGTTATGGATGGTGCAGATGTGCTTAAATTGCCAGATTTCGTGACAAGAAATTCCTTTTATTACCAGGACCACTGGTTTCAAAGGGCTTTATATCTCCAAACAGGATTTACATTTAAGTATTTTTCAAAGTACGAAATGAATGGATATGATCCGGTTTTAGCAGAATTCTTTGTCCAGGATCAGCAAAACTTAGGCGGATTTCCCGTTGTAGACTTCTTTTTCAATGGAAAAGTCCGGCAGACCAGGATTTTCTTTAAGCTGGAGCATCTTAATTCGCTCATTATGGGAAACAATCATTTTTCTGCTCCCGGTTACCCATATACCGACTTTCTTGTCCGTTTCGGACTGGTTTGGAATTTCTTCTTATAAGTTTTTGCTTTTGAGGTGGGCGTTTCCGCTCCCGGAAAAGGTCGCGGCCGGGCTATCCGCTGTATCTTATAGCGGTTTTGGAGTAGGGGGAGAAGTGAGGTGTATATAAGGAGGTCGAAAATTGTCAAATTTCGGCATAGATCCCGCTATAAGGATGCCGCTCCTATCCCTAACGCAAAAAAAGTGAAAAAGTGAAAAGTGAAAAAGTTTAAAGTGTTGTATTTTTTTCTCACGTATAGTTCCTTCCCTTTTTTCAAGGGAAGGTGGCTTTATCAGCGATAGCAGATAAATCCGGAAGGGTGAATAACATGATTTAGAAGGAACTCAGTCCGCTGATCTTCTTGAAAAAAGAATTTGAACAGCATACCTCGAACTCAAATTTACAAGGTTCTAAAAACCTTGCAGGTCTGGTGCCAATAATTGCCATTTTACAGGCATGATCTTTTTTTCGAGCATAGCTCCTTCCCTTTTTTGAAGGGAAGGTGGCTTTATCAGCGATAGCAGATAAAGTCGGAAGGGTAAAAACCACAATTTGAAGCAGGAATTTCTGATTCTGGCTCCAGATCTTCTTGAAAAAAGAATTTGAACAGCATACCTCGAACTCAGATTGACAAGGTTCTAAAAACCTTGCAGGTCTGGTGCCAATAATTGCCATTTTACAGGCATGATCTTTTTTTCGAGCATAGCTCCTTCCCTTTTTTGAAGGGAAGGTGGCTTTACCGCTGATCTTCTTGAAAAAAGAATTTGAACAGCATACCTCGAACTCAGATTGACAAGGTTCTAAAAAACCTTGCAGATCCAGTGCCGATAACTGCCGTTTTGGAAGCATGATCTCTTTTTACGTATAGCTCCTTCCCTTTTTTCAAGGGAAGGTGGCTTTATCAGCGAGAGCAGATAAAGCCGGAAGGGTAAAAACCATCATTTGAAGCAGGAACCGAATTTTTAAAGGATAGCTTGTACTACATATACTAAGGAGAAGGCCAATATTTGCCAAATTTGGACTGCGACGTAGGGTAAGGCTGGAGCTTTCAATTTTAAGTGAAAAAAAGTTTCAGGTTTAAAACAGCAGTTTTCAATGAGTTAGGCTAGGTTCTTAAAGAAAAGATAAAAAAAGATGGTAAGGGTGCTTGTGTAATCTAAATTCAGGTGTATATTTGCAGCCGCTTACAGCGGAAGCAGTGATGTTTTAGAGGAAGC